>CBFHMO010000006.1:0-33495 GCA_965656925.1 Patiriisocius sp. | reverse complement strand
AAAATACAATCTTTTAACCGTCACGAAATGCTTGACGTGGTAAAAGTTGATGGTAAAGCCAGAGGTATTATTGCTCGTAATTTAGTTACTGGAGAGATAGAACGCCACGCTGCTCATGCCGTTGTTTTGGCCTCTGGAGGATATGGTAATGTATTTTATTTAAGCACAAATGCCATGGGTAGTAATGTTACTGCCTCTTGGAGAGCCCATAGAAGAGGCGCTTATTTTGCCAATCCTTGTTACACGCAGATACACCCAACGTGTATTCCTGTATCTGGAGATCACCAGTCTAAACTTACCCTAATGAGCGAATCTTTGCGTAATGATGGGCGTATTTGGGTTCCTAGAAAGAAAGAAGATGCTTTAGCCATTAGAGAAGGAAGGCTTAAGCCTACCGAGTTATCTGAACATGACAGAGATTATTACCTTGAGCGTCGTTACCCGGCCTTTGGTAATCTGGTTCCTCGTGATGTTGCATCACGGGCTGCAAAAGAATGTTGTGATGCAGGTTTTGGCGTAAACAAAACAGGGGAGGCAGTGTACCTTGATTTTGCCTCTGCTATTGAGCGTTACGGAAAAGAAAAAGCACTAATAGAAAAAATTAGCAATCCATCTGAAGCAGAAATTTACAAAATGGGGGCTAAGGTTATTGAAAATAAATACGGGAATCTTTTCCAGATGTATGAGAAAATTGTAGATCAAAACCCATACAAAACACCAATGATGATTTACCCGGCGGTTCACTACACAATGGGAGGATTATGGGTAGATTATAACCTGCAAACCACCGTTGAGGGATTATACGCAACAGGGGAGGCAAACTTCTCTGACCATGGTGCCAATAGACTTGGCGCCTCTGCTCTTATGCAAGGTTTGGCAGATGGATATTTTGTATTGCCATACACTATTGGAGACTACCTTTCTAAAGATATTAGAACAGGAAAGATACCCACAGACACCAAAGAGTTTGACCAGGCAGAAAACGAAGTTAAAGACCGTATCAACAAATTGATGTCTGGATCTGGAGAGCGTTCTGTGGATTACTATCACAAAAAACTTGGTAAGATTATGTGGAATAAATGTGGGATGTCCCGTAATGAAAAAGACCTCAAAGATGCCATTGAAGAAATTTCTGCATTGAGAGAAGATTTCTGGAACAACGTAAAGGTTCCTGGAACAAAAGACACCTTAAACCAAGAATTAGAAAAAGCGGGTCGTGTTGCAGATTTCTTAGAGCTAGGAGAACTCTTCGCAAAAGATGCTTTAGATAGAAAAGAATCTTGTGGAGGTCACTTTAGGGAAGAAAGCGTAGAGATAGATGGTCCTCAAAAAGGAGAAGCCCTTAGAGATGATAAAAACTTTAAGTATGTTTCTGCATGGGAGTATAAAGGAGCTCCTAAAGAGGCCTTACTTCATAAAGAAGAATTGAATTTTGAGAATATAGAATTGAAAACACGTTCATATAAATAAGATACAGATGAAACTTACACTTAAAATTTGGCGTCAAGAAAACAATAAAGCAAAAGGAGAGATAAAAACCTACCCTATTGACGGCATAGAACCAGATATGTCTTTCTTGGAAATGTTAGACGTTTTAAACGATCAACTCATCAATCAAGGAGACAATCCTGTTGTGTTTGATCACGATTGTAGAGAAGGTATCTGCGGCTCTTGTTCTTTGCAAATTAATGGAGAACCTCATGGGCCAGATAGACTAGTGACTACCTGCCAGTTGCATATGCGTAAGTTTAACGATGGTGATACTATCGTTGTTGAACCTTTTAGAGCGAAAGCATTTCCAGTAATAAAGGACTTAATGATAGATCGCAGTGCTTTTGATAGGATACAACATGCAGGGGGGTACATTTCTGTAAACACCTCTGGAAACACCATTGATGCAAATGCAATCCCTGTCAATAAAGAGAATGCCGATGACTCCTTTGCTGCCGCTACATGTATTGGTTGCGGGGCTTGTGTGGCTGCTTGTAAGAATGCAAGCGCTATGTTATTTACCTCTGCAAAAGTGTCTCAATACGCCTTGTTACCACAAGGGCAAGTGGAGGCTTCAGAGCGAGTACTTAGTATGGTAGAACAGATGGACAAAGAAGGTTTTGGTAATTGCACCAATACAGGAGCCTGTGAGGTAGAGTGTCCAAAAGGAATATCACTAGAAAACATAGCCCGTATGAACCGCGAATATTTATCTGCGAGTTTAAAAGGATAGGCAACAAACATATAGCATACAAACAAAAAAGCCAAGCAGCAATGCTTGGCTTTTTTATATTGCCTTTGGTGTGGTATCTTTACTATTCGTTTTCTTAATTAAAACACTATGAGTACATCCTTATTTGACGCAATTAGAAATGGAGAAGCTTCTAAAGTAGTTTCTTTACTAGAAGAAAAGCCTTCATTGGCCCAAGTAAAAGACCAGCGTGGTTCTACGGCCTTACTACTGGCCACCTATTATGGACACATGGATATTGTAAGGGTTATTTTGGAGCACCCTCAAGATATAAATACTCAAGATGCATCAGGTAATACCGCTCTTATGGGCGTTTGCTTTAAAGGCTACACGGCCATTGCTAAGTTACTTATTAAAAGCGGCGCAGATGTAAATATGTCAAATTTTAATGGAGCTACCGCTCTTATATTTGCAGCCACGTTCAATAAGCCAGAAATTGCAGCACTATTGTTGGCCCACGGGGCAGATAAAAATGCCATAGATGACAAAGGCAATACTGCTTTACAGCATGCTAAAATGCAATCAAGTGCTGCTGTTCTAGCTCTTTTAGAATCCTAGGGTATGGCAACACCCTCTCTAAGAGTAAGTCTTGTCCAGTCTGATTTGCATTGGGAAAATCCAAAGGCAAATAAAGCTCACTTTTCTAAAATATTAGCTCCTTTGGCAAACGCCACAGATCTAATTGTCTTACCAGAGATGTTTACTACAGGGTTTTCTATGAATGCGCAGGAACTTTCAGAAACTCAAAATGGACCAACTGTCCAATGGCTTGTTGAGACATCAAAACTTCTTTGCAGTGCCATTGTAGGCACCATCATTATAAAAGATGGAGCTAATTTTTACAACAGATTACTTTTTGTAACACCACTTGGCCAGATACACACCTATGATAAAAAACACACCTTTACCTTGGCCGGAGAACATCGGGTTTTTACCCCTGGAGCCTCGCGTGTTTTTATTGACTATCTAGGGTTTAAAATTTGCCCATTGATATGTTATGATTTGCGTTTTCCTGTTTGGGCCCGTAATAATGTAGCCTATGATATTGTATTGTATACTGCCAATTGGCCCCAAAAGAGAATTGCTGCTTGGGATGTCTTGTTAAAAGCCCGTGCTATTGAAAACATGAGCTATTGTATAGGTGTAAACAGAATTGGAGAAGATGGGAATGGGCATGGGTACCCGGGGCATTCTGCGGTGTATGACTCTCTGGGAAAACAACTCTCTACCAAGGAGTATGAAACGGCTTTTATACAAACTATTATCTTAGATAAACGCCATATACAAAGCACTAGAGATGCTTTGCCATTTTTAAAAGATGCGGATGATTTTACTTTAAAGTAAAGGTTTCGCTCCAACTCCAGTTGGCACGCAGTTCTATAATTGCAGGATAGTACACCACCTTCTCTGGGGCAAGCTTCTCAAGAAAGTTTCCTGGATCCCAGATTTTATTTTTGTTTTGATCCAGTATAAGGCGAATAAAATAGTTGCCAGGATTAATGTACTGAAAAAATACAGGGGAGTTTGATTCTAGATAGGTTTGTTTCACTACCTCAAATTTTTCATTGACTAGTTCAATTAGTAAAGGAAACTCATCTGCATTTGCAAGAGTAAGGTTTAGAGACGCAAAATCTGCAGTGGGCTTTACCTGCTGCTTAAATACAATAGAGTCATTGGTGTTTCCTAGGTAATCTGCCAAAGCGCCATCTCTGAGTGTAATACTATATAGCTGTTCTTCTTGTTTGTCAAAAATAATCTGGGCAGCATTTTGTTTTAGATTTATTTGCGCTGTAAAATCTACAGCAAGAGTGTCTTTAGTAATCACAGAAATCTTCTCTGAGTTAATAGCAATCAAGGGCGTATTTGCGTTTAGCTTTAGGGTGTCTTCTAGAGATATCAATCTGTTGTTTATGGCAGTAAGGCGCAAAGAATCTGAATACAGTTCTCTAAAGCGAACTGTGGTAGTATCAATTTGCAGGTTGTTTTTTGTAACAAACACCAAAGAGTCTTTAGTGACTTTTGGTTTAAACCAAAAATTTAGGGTATCTCTACCAGGCTGTTTTATGATCCGGTATTGAAAATCATCCTCCATGGGTGTGAGTAAGGTAATTTGAAAGTTGTCTGTCTTTCCCTGATACCCAAAAGAGATTCTGTTGTTACTTTCTAGCTTTGGGCGTGTTGGTTTAAAATCTGGCACTTCTTTAAAAAGCTTTAATTCAAAGAGGCTATCTGTAGGGATGGTGATAAGGTCTTTGTAAAAAGCTATTTTATCTGTCTTTGGTTGGAAGGTATAGTTTCTAGTTTGTTCTTTTAAGGCGATGAGTTGGTAGGTTCCTTTTTTAAGGTTGCTGAGCTCAAAGCTACTAGTGTTGTCCTTTGTTGTGGTTATATAGGTTGGTTTTTCTAACAAAACTAAAGAGTCTGAGTAGTTTTGATCTACTTCATACAAAACCACACTTACCGGAAAATCTGTTTCAGGAAGCAATGCATCAACGGCGGTTCCTTTTAAAGTTAGGCTATCAATATAACTACCAGTAGAAAACACATACTTGTAATTTGGAAATAGATTCCCTTCGTTATTGTCTAAAATGCTATTTCCGAAATTAAAACTATATGTAGTATTGTCTTTAAGGGTGTCTAGAATTTTTATTTTTAAAACTTTAGAAACACTCAGGGGCGTTATCTCAGGAGCGTATTTTAGCGGTGGAGAAACAATAAGCTCCTTGGAAATGTCCTTTAGTTTAATAAATTCATCAAAGGTGATACGAATTTCATTGTTTTTGAAATTGGTCGTAAAATTCTCAGGAGCACTTCGCAAAATAACTGGGGCAATAGTGTCACGAAGCCCGCCACTGGGTCTTCCTTTTTTTGCGCAATCCGTAAAAGAAAGTAAAAAAAGAAATACAATAGGGATGTATAAAAGACGATATGTTTTTGAGCGATGTTGCTGTTGCATAGTACCCAACAAAAATAGGAAAAGTTTTATTGTATCTCTATCTAAAAAATAGAGAACTATATCACAGAGAAATTGCCATGGTAGCTATACTTATTTTTACATTCTCTGCTTGTTGTAATTGCGCTGCACAGCTCTCTAAAGTAGCCCCAGTGGTAACAATGTCATCAATAAGTAATATGTGCTTGTTTGCTATCTTTGCTTTGTTTACTAGGGTAAATTCTTGATTGTCTTGTATTCTTTTAAATCGTGTTTTAAAAACTTGTGAGTCTGTTTTTGAGACCTTGATTAGTACATCTTCCAGGTAAGGAATCTCAAGAGCCTGGGCAATTGCTTTGCCAAAACCTGTTACTTGATTATACCCTCGCGCTTTTTGTTTTTTTTTGTGAAGCGGCACCCCAACTACCACATCTATATTTTTATAAGCTGCTATTTCACAAAGTTCTGCCCCAAGCCAGTGGCCCAGAAAACCGCTAATATCTTCTTGTTTTTTATACTTAAGATTGTGCAGCAATGTTTGTGTAATGCCTTTTTTTTGAAATACTAAAAGAGCAGTTGCCTCCCTGATAGCTGTCCTGCCATAGAATATTTTTTTTAGGGTATCTGCCTTTGTTTTATGAAATCCAGCCAATGGAGCTTGATGCCTACAAGTGGTACAAATAATTTGTTCGTGGGCAGTTAGTACTCCCTGACAACCATTGCAGATTTTTGGAAATAAAAGATCTAAAAGGGAGTTGAGTATGCGTTTCATTACTTTATAGTTTTAGTACCTTTGACATCTGTAATGTAATGAATTAACACCAAACACACATCATGAAAACTCAAAGCAGCAACAATAATCTGGCAAAGATGCTAATAGCCGTATTAGTGATTTTGTTACTATCCTTAGCGGGGTATACCTACACACTGGTAGAACAAAATGAAGAAACAGTTCGTATCTTAGAGGTAGATAAAGCTGAGGTTCAAAAAGAATTGGAAGCACTTGTTGTATCCTACAATGAGACCTTGAAAGACAACGAACTTAAAGACAAAGATTTAATAGCCGCTCGAGACCGCATCATTGTGCTTCTAGACTCTGTAAAGAATTACAAGGCCAATCTTTCTCTTATTTCTAGATATAAGGCCCAGGTTAGAGGTTTAAAAAATGAGCGCACCCAACTCTTTAAACGTGCAGATAGTTTGCTGGTTATCACCCAGCGTTTAACCGTAGAGAAAGACAGCACAACCGCGGTCTTAAACCAGACCATTAAAGCCGTAGACTCTGTAACGATAGCTAACAATCAAATGTCTAAATCTTTAGAGAAAGGTGCTTTGATTGGTATTACAAACCTAGACGCAACGGCTATTATTGTTCGTAAGGGAGGTAAAATTAAACAAACCAGCCGCGCTGGTAGGGCAGATAAAATAAAGGTTTGTTACACCATAGCGCCAAACATGCTAGCGCAAGCAGGAGATAGGTTGTTTTATGTCCAGGTAATGAATCCTTATAATAATGTAATTGGTGAGAAATCATCTATCACCTTTGGCCAAGATATACTAACCTACAGCAAAAGCGAAAGTGTCTTTTATGAAAACCAAGCCCTAGAGGTTTGTGCAATTGTTGATGGGTCATCCCAGGAGTTAGTAAAGGGCTTATACAACATTACTGTTTTTGATGCTGGGAGGCAAATAGGAAGCACAACACTGGTGTTAAAATAAGATTTCAAAAAATACTTAAAAAATAAAATCTGCTGCACATCATATGGCAGTGGATTTTTATATTTTTGTGCTATGGCAAACAATGAAGATCAATTCAAAAAAGTAATTTCTCATGCAAAGGAGTATGGGTACATCTTTGGTTCTAGTGAAATCTATGACGGGCTTAGTGCTGTGTATGATTATGCTCAAAATGGGGTAGAATTAAAAAAGAACATACGCGAATACTGGTGGAAAAGTATGGTGTATATGCATCAAAATATTGTGGGTTTAGACGCCGCAATACTAATGCATCCAAAAACCTGGAAAGCCTCTGGTCATGTAGATGCTTTTAGTGACCCACTTATTGATAACAAAGACTCAAAAAAGAGATATCGTGCAGATGTTCTAATCGAGGATCATGCAGAGAAACTTGAAAATAAAGCTCAAAAAGAAATCACCAAAGCCAAAAAACGTTTTGGAGATGCTTTTAATGAAACAGAGTTTGTTACCACCAACACAAGAGTGATTGGCTATAGAGAGAAAAAGGCTGAAATGCTATCTACTATGGCGCGCCTATTGGAGGCAGAAGATCTCTCTGGAGTGAAGGCGCTCATCGAAGAATTAGGTATTGTATGTCCCGTCAGCGGTTCTAAAAACTGGACAGATGTAAAGCAGTTTAACTTGATGTTTGGCACCAAGCTTGGCGCCTCTGCAGAAACGGCTACAGATTTATACCTGCGTCCAGAAACCGCCCAAGGTATTTTTGTAAACTTTTTAAATGTGCAAAAAACGGGAAGAATGAGAATTCCTTTTGGTATTGCACAAACAGGAAAGGCTTTTAGAAATGAAATTGTGGCAAGACAATTTATCTTTAGAATGCGTGAGTTTGAACAAATGGAAATGCAATTTTTTGTGCGCCCAGGCCAAGAGATGAAATGGTATGATTACTGGAAACAAACTAGACTAAAATGGCATCACTCATTAGGTCTTGGCCCAGAGAATTACCGCTTTCATGACCATGAAAAACTAGCTCATTATGCCAATGCAGCAACAGATATAGAATTTAAATTTCCGTTTGGGTTTAAAGAGCTAGAAGGAATTCATTCTCGTACAGATTTTGATTTAAAAGCACATGAGACCCATAGTGGCAAAAAACTACAATTTTTTGACCCAGAGCTCAAAGAAAGTTATACTCCATATGTAGTTGAGACATCTATAGGTCTTGATAGAATGTTCTTGGCTGTGTTTAGTAATTCTTTGCAAGAAGAAACACTAGAAGACGGCTCTACAAGAACCCTCTTGAGACTGCCGGCTATATTGGCTCCCATAAAAATTGCTGTATTTCCACTTATAAAAAGAGATGGACTCCCAGAGCTTGCAAAACAAATCATTGAAGATTTAAAGTGGGATTACAATGTGTTTTACGATGAGAAGGATGCCGTTGGTAAGCGTTACAGACGTCAAGATGCAAACGGAACTCCATTTTGTGTAACGGTAGATCACCAAACTCTTGAAGACAAAACAGTGACCATTCGTCACAGAGATACTATGGAGCAGCAGCGTATTGCCATTTCAGAGATTTCTGGCCTAGTGGCAAAGAGCTTGTCCATGAAAGATTGGTTGCAATAAACTGCCTCTTTTACAATTAAAAAGCCTCAATGATACAGTCATTGGGGCTTTTTGATTTTCTGAAATTTGAGTGTTTAAAAAACAGTTAATGTATTTGCATTTCTTGAATCTCAACAGGATTTGCTCTTTGGCAGCGGTTCATCATTCTTAGTGGCCTGTATTTAAAAAAAAGGGCTATTCCGTCTTTTTTGTAGGCCTCATCTAGATTAATAGGGTCAAAATAAAGGGGCTCTCCACTGTTACTGGTCACTAGAATTGTAAATAAACAATCTTCTTTTTTGGTGTTTTCTTGGATCACTCCAGCGGTAAAACCCTCTGGTATTAGTTCCGCTTTTTTTATTTTGGTTATTTGGCTTTCTGGATTTTGAATGGGTCTTTCTTTTATTGTATTGCAGCCACTAACTACTAAAACAAAAAGGGCAATATAAACGGGTTTTAAAATCATTGGATCTTTTTCTAGTGAGTTTAAGACAGGGCAATACTATTGCTATAGTACACAATATAGTGAATTTTGTTGTACCACAGCGGGCAGAGATAAATCCCTAAATCGTAGTTTTGCTTTTGATTTTCAAGCACGTATGCTTTAATATTCTCATTAAAATCTCATTTTTAGTTATCAATTTTTAATAGCGTTTTGATTATAAGTATTTTAGCAAAAAAAACTATGAAAATTAAATTATTAGCACTTCTTGGGCTTATGCTAAGCTCAAGTTTGATGCATTCCCAAACACAACCAACAAAACCTGATTACATTGGAGAACTCCAATTAGTTACCGTGACTCCTTCTTTGTCTTCAAAAATGAACGAGCTTGTTTCTACTCCAACAACAGGAGAGGCAAGAGATGGAAGGTACTCTAAAACAAGAAGACCAAAAAGAGAAGTAATTCCAGGAAAAGGATCAACGGGAGACTTACTCTCTAAAAATCCTCACCTTTTAACAGGAAGCGTTAAGGTAAACTCAGCAGATGCTGTGTGGGATGCAGGGTATACAGGCTCTAATCCAACAGATCCAGCATTAGCAGTAGGGCCAGAACATGTTTTTGTGGTTTGGAATGAAAAATTTGCAATTTTTGATAAAGATGGGAATGAACTAGTTGGCCCAACAAACCCATTCCCAGCAATATTTCCTTCTAATGGATGTTGTGACCTTACAGTGTCTTATGACACTGCTGCAGATAGATGGGTGATTTCATACCTTGGTGGAGGTGCTCAAATTGCAGTTTCGCAAACTGGAAATCCTATCACTTCAGATTGGAATATTTACAACATCGGTTCTGTAAATGATTACAACAAACTATCTGTTTGGAGTGATGGATACTACCTAACAGACCAATCTGGCGGCAACAGATTATACGCCATGGACCGTGCTGCAATGCTAGCTGGTGCAGGTTCTGTATCTATACAAGGGTTTCAATTACCAGGGATAGCTACTTTTGGATTCGCATCTCCTCAAGCATTAAATGTTACAAATGGTGACATGCCAGCTCCAGGAAACGCACCCATTGTATTTTTTCAAGACAACTCTTATGGAGGTGTTTCTGAGGATCATATCAAATTTTGGAGCGCAAATGTAGATTACTCAACACCCGGAAATTCTTCAATTACCGCTGCACAACAAATACCAGTAACACCATTTACATCTATTTTTGATGGAGGTTCTTTTAGTAATTTAGCCCAGCCCAATGGTGGCAGTTTACTTGATGCATTACAGGGTATTGTAATGAACCAAGCACAGTTTAGAAAATTTACAACCCATAACTCAGCAGTATTTAACCATGTGATCGATATAGATCCATCTGGTGGTGGTAAAAGAGCAGCAGTAAGATGGTATGAATTTCGTCAAACTTCAGATGGAGCCCCTTGGACACTGTATCAAGAAGGAACCTATGCTTCTCCAGATGGAAAACACGCTTGGAATGCAAGTTTAATGATGGACAACCAAGGAAACATTGGTATGGGATACTCAGCGATGAGTGTTCAAGGAAATGGAAACACAGAGGTAGGTTCTTATTACACGGGTAGATTTGCATCAGATCCACTAGGAGTGATGACAGTTGCCGAAGAAGTTATTGCTCCCGGAGATGCAGCTATCTCTGGAGGACGTTACGGTGATTATAGTAAGATTGATATAGACCCTAGTGATGATGCAACGTTTTATTTCACCAATGAGGTACATACTGCAGACACTCCAGGAAATCAAAGAGCCGCCAATGTAGGGCGTTTTAAAATTGCCCCAGATGCAAATGTAGATGCTGGGATTATTGCTTTTGTTAACCCTGTTGATGGAGATCTTTCTTCAACCCAAACCGTAGAAGTTGTTGTACGTAATTTTGGAACTGTAACCCAGTCAAATATTGAAGTTAGTTTTACCTTAGACGGCGGAACACCCGTAACAGAGGTGGTTGCAGGGCCTATTGCCCCAGCAAGTAATATCAACTATACGTTTACCGCAACGGTAGATATGAGTGTAGATGGACAAACCTACAACCTGTGTGCTAGAACAAACCTCTCTGGAGATGAACTACCAGATAACGATGAATTTTGTAGTGATGTAACTTCTTTACTTAGCCTTGATACAGGTGTAGTAGCAATCACTTCTCCAGTAACTGGAAGTGGCTTGTCTGATGCAGAGGTAGTAACTATAGAAATCCAAAATTTTGGTACTGTTACACAAACCTCAATTCCAGTGTTTTATGCTTTAGATGGAGCAGGGTTTGTTAATGAAACCTACTCAGGATCATTAGCACAAGGCGCTACAGACACCTATTCATTTACTACAACTGTAGATTTGTCTGAACTAACAGATTATGTAATTGCTGCAGGTACAGAACTTCCTGGCGATGACAATCCATCAAACGATGATACCTCTGCTGAGGTATCAAACTTTCTATGTCAACCAGAGACAAATTGTACACTTGGAGATGGTTTAACATTAGTTTCTGTAGAAGAAATCAACAATTCTTCAGGATGTGAAACAGATGGTTATGGAGATTTCACAGACCTTATTGCAAATTTAGCTCAGGGCGGAACCTATGACATTACGCTATCTACAGGATATGGAAGTCAATATGTAAAGGTTTGGGTTGATTATAACGACGATTTTACTTTTTCTAACAATGAAGTGATTTTAAATAATTTCATTATAGCTCCAGGAGAAGCTGCCGGCAACTATACAGAGACTGCATCTATGACTATACCAACAAATGCAACCTTAGGTTTGCATAGAATGCGTATAAAGACGAACTGGAACGCAAATGTTCCTGTAGATGCTTGTGAAGAAACAACATACGGAGAGACAGAAGATTACACTGCTAATATAACAGACGAGCTTGGTCTTAATGAGTCCTTTTATGATGCAGATTTTGTAATATCAAGTCAAGACCAAAACTATTTTGATCTTAACTTTAAGAGTTCTTCATATACCAATGATTTACCAGTATACGTGATTAACACTTTAGGGCAAACCCTAGCGTATTATCTGTTAGAATATAACGGTACAGGATTTAGCAAAACAATTGATATGTCTCACGTCTCTTCTGGAGTGTATTTCATAAAAATTGGATCTGAGTCATTAAACAAAGTACAGCGTATTGTTGTAAAATAACGCATCATAATTTAAACATAAAAAAAGGCCGCCAGCAATGGGGCCTTTTTTTTATGGAATAACTTCTTCTAAAAAAAGGCTCTTAGTTGAAGACTACCTGTGTGCACCGTATTGCTTGTTTGGCTTTTTCTACCATTATAAGTAAGGTTGGCATCCAGGTACTTGGTAATACGTTTTTGAAACAGTAAGCGCCAGGTGTAATTATTCCCTGGCTGTAGCCCTTCTAGCATCTGGTAGGCAACAGGTGAGAACCCGTTTCCGCTAAATGCATTGTCAATAAAAGAGAATTCACCATTAATAGAAATTTTCTCTGCATTTGCATAGGCAAAGGATGCTCCTAGTTTTTGCTGTTGCAATACTTCCAAGCCATTGATGGTATTTTCTTTGCCAACGCTATTGTAAAAAACATCAAAACGCGTTTGGTTATTAAGCAGGTAAGATATCTTAGGATTTAGCTCAAAGGTTTCTAGGATATAGTTTCTTGCCTGAAAATTCTCAGAAATACTTTCATTTGTTCCGCTAACTCCCTTGGCAATCAAAAGCCAATTTTTCCCAAATTTATGCGTAAAGTTAAGTTGATGACTCTCAAGTTTGCTTGACTGCAATCCTAGAGATTGAAGGTTGTCTGTTGCTGTATTAAGGTAGGTGTAGTTTGTGGTATAACGCTGTTTTCCTCTATTGAAAAACAAGGTATTTCTAAAGTTTAACACCAGCCCCAATTGGTTTTCTTTGCCATCTTTAAAAGGGTTTATATTAAAATCTTCATTGGCTCTACGAATTTTTCTGTCAATGATAAAAGAACTTGTGTTGTAAAACGCAGACATTACTTTTAACAGCCCTTTTTTACCAGACCATTTCTGGCCATTAAAGGTTAGGGTTTGCCCAAAGGTGTTTTCTCGTATTTTTATAAAGCGTTGGTTTGGCAGTAAAATTCGAATAAAATTTGCCTGATCTTGAAACTGTGCTATTTCAAATTCTTCAAGTTCTTGTATGCCGTTTGCGTTGTAATCATTCCAGGTATAAATCCCTTCTCCTTGATCTACTTCTATGTAAGTGAAATCTTGTTGAGGTGTTACCCCATTATTTGAAGATAAACTTGTATTTAGCCTTATAAGACCCTTAAACAGGTTTTGATTGTATAACACTCTAGCGTTTAATGATGTTTCTGTTTGTTGCTCTGCAGTAGTTTCTAAAACGCGGTAATTAGCAAACACAGATAGTTGTCTATCTTTTGTATTAAGAACTTTAGCCCTTAGATAAATAGTATTGCTTTTAGTAACCCTTTGCACCTTACCATTTTTTAAACTATCATTGGTTCTATAGCAGTATCCGCCTTGCAAAAACACCTTGGTACTATCACCAAGGCCAGCAAAAGCCTCATAGGCGCTATACTTTATGCTTAAGGGGGTTAGGGTGTCTTTTTCAATGGCGCGCACCCTGTTGTTTTCAAAACCAACTTTAGCCCCTATCCAGGCTTTTTTAAAAGAATAACTAGCCCTAGAATTTCCTCTTAAAAACTGCGTTTTGAGTATACTGCTTTCACTATCAAGATAGCTTGCACTTGCTATCAAAGCAAGGTTCTTATAGCCAGTATTTGCAGAGAGTTGGTGTTTTGACCCCTTATAATTTTCAGAAAATTGTAGCTGTTCAAAGCTATAGTACGCCTTGCCAAAGGTGTTTGAAGCGGCGTTTACTCCAAGGGTAACAAAACGGCGATCTCCCTGAGGATTTGTTAAATTCCAGTCTCTATTAAATTCTACATTATACAGGCGTTCAATGGATCTAAAGTTTTGGTTTATAAAATCAAAAGTTCCTACTGCGCTTATTAATAAGCTATCGGGTCTTTTGATAATATCTTGCTGAAATTCAAGATGCGCAGCATAGCCCTGATTATCATTGTTGTCTAGATCAGAAAATAAATTCAGATCTTTTTTACTTCCAGCTAATTCAAAATTTATTGTTGTTTTCTCCCCAGGGTGGTAACTTGCTTTTACACCTCCAACCTGTAATTTTGTTGGAGCACTTAGGCGAATAAAGGGCGCGTAACTACCTTGAGGCACACCATTAATAGGAGGGATGTATTCAAAAATTTTATTAATTGCCGAACCTTCAGAGAGTTTATAATCTCCAAGGTTATCTCCCACAAGGGAGAATCTTACATTAAAAAGCTCATCCTGTGGGTTGTTAGAAAACACAAATATTTCTTCTCCATTTAAATAAAGCTGTTTTTTGTATAAAAATTTTCCATCTTCATAATTCTCTGGCACAGAAGACGGCGCCGTCATTGCGTCTTGATCATCACCAGCTCCTTGAAGTATAGCTACTTGCTCACTAGATAGGGATTGTTGTAAGGGCTGATTTTTCGCATCATTCTCTGAATAAACATAAGCGCCAATATCAAAGGTGTCTGAGGTGTAATCTCCACCGCCATAGCCAATAAAACGGGTGTAGTTTCTTTCTGTAAACTGATATTCTACCCTAATACGCATGTTTGCTGTAATGGCGTAGGTGGGATTAAATTTTATTTCACCGGCATTGTAATCAATAAGATAGTCTTCATTCTCTCCACGGTTTAACAACATACCATTTACGTACACCTTTTCACTACCAGATACAATTAAAACAAACAACTCCCCATTAGGTCCTACTAGCTTATAGGGGCCTTGGTTTCCTTCTTGCCCTACAAAATTACTACTACTAAAGACTCCTCTTACCAGTGCCCCAGAGGCAAATGTGCTGGTTTTAGCGCCACTATCATGTTCTAGAGTAGCCTTTAGAGAAATTCCTTGCACTTTTTTTGTAAAGCGGCCAAAGTAGCTGTTTTGATTTTGCAAGTCTACATCTCCCGCCCTAATGTTCCAGGTATCACTGTAGAGTTCAATAAATATCTGGTCAAACTCTTCTAGGTTTTGAGTATAGCCTCCTTGCTGGGTTGGGATGTTTGCATCTTGTATAGAAGCCCGTATGGATATTTTATCACTTAATTTTCCTGTGATTTGCAAATCTAGTTGAGAGTCTACAACAGCATTTTGATTGTTTCCAATAGTAATTCCTCTAGAGATGCTCCCCGAGGTGTTAAGCCCATTAAAGGGAGTAAACAGGCTTTGAGTATTGCTTTGATCTAAGGTATACAGTTTTTTAATACTGCCCGTACTCTCCACAATAATTGCCTGGTCAAACTCAAAGTATTCTTTGGTTAAAAACTCAGGAAACACTAGGTAATCAATACGTAATGAGTCCTTTTTTTTCAGTAAATCTTTTGAGGGGAACACCAACGCATTGGGATAGTCTACTCTGTATAGTAAAGGGTCTATAGTGTTTCCTTGCAGGTCTTTGACAAGTAACTTTGAGGGATTAAGCCCTACAGTATCAAGCATAATTGAATCTCTAACAGCTACTTTTTTACTACGATATTTTGACCCACTTTCTTGGCTATAGCCAAGAAAGGTTACAAATAATACCGCAAAAAATAATATCTTTTTCATAAGTTGACACCCCTTACATTTTGGCCAAAAAGAGTTGTTATGATTTATTAACGTAAAATTTTAAAATTTGTTGATTGTTTTATGAAAACCTTTCAAAGATAGGCATCCCTAAAAATACAATCTTATTTAATTTAGTGCCATGAAAATACTAAGTTACAACGTAAACGGAATTCGCGCAGCAATGCGCAAAGATATAATGTCTTGGCTGCAAACCACCGATGCAGATGTGGTGTGCATACAAGAAACCAAGGCAACTAAACAGCAAGTAGATTTAGAGGCGATCCAGGCAGCTGGATATCCATACCATTATTGGTTTAGTGCTCAAAAAAAAGGCTATAGTGGCGTGGCTATATTCTGTAAGCAAGAACCAATCCATGTTGCCTACGGTACCGGAATTGAGTCTATGGATTTTGAGGGTAGAAACATAAGAGTAGACTTTAAAGAGGTTAGCATTATGAGTTTGTACCTTCCCAGCGGCACCAATAGTGCGCGTTTAGAGCATAAATTAGAGTACATGGCACTATTTCAAGAGTATGTAAACACCTTAAAAAAAGAACTTCCTAATTTGGTGATTTGTGGAGATTATAACATATGTCATCAGGCTATTGATATTCACAACCCCGTATCAAATAAAAATTCTAGCGGGTTTTTACCCATAGAGCGCGCGTGGCTTGATGATTTTATAAATCAAGGCTTTATAGATAGTTTTAGACACCTTAACAAGCAACCAGATCAATACACTTGGTGGAGCTATCGTGCA
Source organism: Patiriisocius sp. (assembly GCA_965656925.1). Classification (GTDB taxonomy): domain Bacteria; phylum Bacteroidota; class Bacteroidia; order Flavobacteriales; family Flavobacteriaceae; genus Patiriisocius. Next base: position 17,145 of record CBFHMO010000006.1, on the reverse strand, counting down.
AATGCAAGAGCAAACAACAAAGGGTGGCGCATAGATTACAACATGGTTTCTCAGCCTTTAAAAGAGCATATAAAACGTGCTGTTATACTTCCGGCTGCTGTCCATAGTGATCATTGCCCTCATATGGTAGAGCTGGACTTTTAAAAAAGTGTTATCGTACTTATAACTCCTACACTAATTAATATTAGACGCTGTTTTAACAGCACATTTTCATGAAATATACCACCCTTACCAATACCAATATTAAGGTCAGTAAAATTTGTTTAGGCACCATGACCTTTGGTCGTCAAAATACCCAGGACCAGGCGCATCAACAGATGAGTTATGCCCTTGATAAGGGCGTTAATTTTTTTGATACCGCAGAAATGTATGCGGTTCCTTATACCCCAAAGACACAAGGCCTTACAGAGCAGTACATTGGCAATTGGTTTGCTAAAAACAAAAACAGAGATAAGGTAGTTTTAGCCTCTAAGATAACAGGGAGTGGCCGCGGTATATTTAATTCAATGCGCGAAAATCTTGATTTTAGTAAAGCCTCTTTAGATGATGCGCTAGATAAAACTTTGGCGCGTTTACAAACAGATTATCTAGATCTATACCAATTACATTGGCCAGAAAGAGCTGTGAACATTTTTGGAGTTCGGGAGTATAGCCACAGCGCAAATGAGCAGTGGGAAGATAATATAGGAGAAATTTTAAACCGCCTGGAGTGTTATGTAAAGGCCGGGAAAGTTCGTCACATTGGCCTTAGTAATGAAACGCCTTTTGGCGCGATGCGCTACATGGAGGAGCATAGAAAAGGGAAACTTAAAATGGTGTCTATCCAAAACGCCTATAGTTTATTACAGCGCAGAGATGAAATAGGGCTTACCGAGGTTTTACACATGGAGAACATAGGGTATTTAGCCTATTCTCCCCTTGCCTTTGGCATGTTGTCTGGGAAGTATTTGGACGGTAAAAAGCCAGAAGGAGCTAGAGTTACCTTGTTTCCAAATTACTCAAGATATCATAGCGAGTCTTCTTTAAAAGCAACCCAAGGCTATGACGCTATTGCAAAAAAACACGGCCTTTCTCTCTCTCAAATGGCCTTGTCTTTTGTAAATGATAGGCCCTTTGTAACCAGCACTATTATTGGCGCTACAAGCATCTCACAACTATCAGAAAATATAGACAGTATACACCTTAGCTTATCTGCAGAAATAGAAAAAGAAATACAACAGGTGCATCAAGCAATACCTAATCCTGCGCCTTAATATGGGCTATTGATGAAATAACGCTCTTTTGTAGTGTATTAGGTAAATAGGTGTTTGACCACGTCGTGCACTTTCCCTAATTTAATAATTTGTATGCCATAGGTTTGTTTGGGAAGCTTACAGTACTTTGAGATAACAATGCTTTCAAAGCCTAGTTTTTCTGCCTCTAAAATACGCTGTTCTACTCTATTTACAGGGCGCACTTCACCGGCCAGGCCAATTTCGGCAGCAAAGCACATTGTTTTGTCTATCGTGATATCTACATTACTAGAGAGCACGGCAGCTACAACCGCCAAATCAATGGCGGGATCATCTACAGAGATACCTCCGGTAATATTTAAAAACACATCTTTTGTTCCAAGTTTAAAGCCTGCTCTTTTTTCAAGAACTGCCAAAATCATATTAAGACGTTTGGCATTATAGCCAGTAGCACTTCTTTGAGGAGTCCCGTACACGGCTGTAGATACAAGTGCTTGAATTTCTATAAGCAGTGGTCTCATCCCTTCAAGGGTAGAGGCTATTGCTGTTCCGCTGAGTTCTTCTTCGTTTTTAGACAGTAGGATCTCTGATGGGTTTGAAACCTCTCGAAGCCCGCTGCCTTGCATTTCGTAGATGCCAATTTCACTGGTGCTACCATAACGGTTTTTATTAGCCCTTAGAATTCTGTAAATATGATTGCGATCTCCCTCAAACTGAAGCACTGTATCTACCATGTGCTCTAAAATTTTAGGTCCAGCAATATTTCCGTCTTTGGTGATGTGTCCAATAAGGATTACAGGAGTGGCCGTTTCTTTAGCAAATTTTATAAGCTCTGTTGTGGTTTCTCGTATCTGTGAAATACTTCCAGGGCTACTTTCTATATGATCTGTATGCAAAGTTTGTATAGAGTCTATCACAACAATATCTGGTTGCATTTGTGCAATGTTGCGAAAAATTTGCTGTGTTTTTGTTTCTGTTAAAATATAACAGTGCTCACTTTGTGGGTGTATTCTTTGGGCGCGCATTTTAATTTGTTGCGCACTTTCTTCTCCAGAGACATACAATGTTTTATAAGGAAGCTCTAGGGCTATTTGAAGCATCAAGGTGCTTTTTCCTATTCCGGGCTCTCCTCCTAAAAGGGTAAGGCTGCCAGGCACAAGACCACCTCCCAACACGCGGTTTAACTCCTTGTTTTGAGTGTTTATTCGCGCCTCTGCACTAGTAGATATTTCTGAAAGTTTTTGAGCCTTAGGGGCTCTTGTTGTAGCGGATGCGTTTGTTTGTGAAATATCCCAGGTTGCTTTTTCTGCTTTTTGAATGACCTCTTCTGCAATGGTGTTCCATTGTTTACATGAGGTGCATTGCCCTTGCCACTTGGCTGATTGAGCCCCGCAATTTTGACAGAAAAAAGTAGTTTTTGTTTTAGCCATTGGTAGCCATAAAAATAGTGATTATCTTGAGATTTGATTTATAACATCCATAAAGTAGTTAACAATTAAGACAGTTTTTTAGTAACCAAAATCCACTTTGATTTGGTCTGCCTTGTCTAACATTACATCTAGGGTTATAAACCCAACCTCTTCTTTGTCAAAGGCCGCCTGGAATACCCGCATTGCTTTTTTAGGTTGTCCTACCTCTTCATAATAACGCCCTAGGTAATAAGGCCCTAGTACGGTTTCTGGGTACTCTTTTTTTGCCATTTCTGCAATAACTTTGAGAGACTCCCATTGTTTTTGTTTTTCGGCTGCTTTGGTGGTGGCTATATAGTCATTAACCCGTATGATGTCATCAATACCAAAAAGATCCTTAATGGTTTTATACTTGTCAATCAGGTACTCGCTAATAGGGGTCTTTAGGGTGAGTAAAACCGTGTTGTATTCTTCTCTACTTATTGGGCGGTAGACAGCAAACATTTTTTCTAGTGCTACAGGGATACCTCGGGCTACCAAAGAGTAATGGGTTGCGCCCTGAAAATTATCATAGTAGTAATTAAAATAAGGAGTATCTATTGATTTTAAAGTGTTGTTTAATGCCTCTGCGCCTTGGGTTAAATCTTTAATATCATCTGTTGCCGTGGCCAAATAGTAAAAAATCTCTGTGGTAATTTTTGGAATCCTGCCAGCCATACGTGTGGTAGCGTTTGGAGATAGCTCTGGGCTTAGCACAATGTAGCCATTAAAAAGCGGAGGGCTTTTATAGAGGTAAAAGTTTAAAAAGTTTGCCGTAAAATCATGGCCAACACCCACCACAAATTTTGCGGTACGGTAGTTATTATCAATATAAGGCAACAGCTCTAGGCCAAGAAATTCAAAAAAATCTGCTCCTTTTTCTGAGGGTAGATAATTTCCTTGGTCGTAATTACAATCATCAAAGCGTGTTCTACCTTGCATAACACCAACTACAATAGATTCTGGCATGTCTTCCCAATAGCTAAAGTAATCAACATTTCCTGCAACAGGCTCAAATAAATAGTCTGCATCTAGAACAATAATAACAGGGTATACTTTATCTGTATTTGTGTCGTAATTACGAGGGAGCTGAATTTTTAACCGTCTGGTCTCTTGGAGTCTTTCACTGTTAAACTCTTCATAGATTACTTGCGCGTTTGCAAGAAAACTAAACGTTAAAAAAGCCAAAAGTAGGATTGTTTTTTTCATGTCTGAAATTTTAAGAAAGCTGTAAGATAAAAAATTTTAAAAGGTGCTGCGTTTACCAAAACTAACAATTATTTGTTTTTATTGTACACAGGTAAAAACAGCATTGACCCCACACCAATAACAATAATGGAGCCGATGCCAGATGTCCAAAGTATCCAACCAAAAGCTGTGCCAACAGTAAAAGGGACATTAAATAAAACTAATACTCCTGCCATTGCAGCAGGGTAGGTTCCAAAACCACTATTGGTAAATGCAAAGGTGAAACTACCTACTACAAAGGCAATTATAATGGTGCCAAAGCCTATGTCTGAGGTTTCTACCAAGGCTTGCGTAGCGACATAAAAAGAGAGCAGGTACAATCCCCAGATAAAAAAACTGTATCCTATAAAGAGTTTTTTCTTTTTCATGGTAACAATACTTAACACCCCATCTTTAAGCTCCAGTAAAAAAGACTTAATTTTTGAATTTGCCGTAGATTTAGAAAATCTTAAAAACACATACGCCAAGACAGCAAGGCAAGTCAGGGCTATTAAAAGGGTATACATAATTGTGGCAGGGATTGCATCAAAAAGGTACTCAGAGAGAATATCAAATTTTAACACCAATGCGGTACCTATAAATACAACAAGAAAAATAAGATCTACAATACGCTCACTGATGATGGTTCCAAAACCAGCAGAAAAAGGAATTTTCTCATACTTATCTAGTACAATCCCCCTAGAAACTTCTCCACTTTTTGGAATAAATATATTCATTAAATAAGCAACAGAAACCGCCATAAAATTATTGGCTAGTTTTGGTTTATAGCCAAGGGGCTCTAACATAAAAGACCACCTGTGCGCTCTTGCTAGGTGGCTTAGAAGATTTAATCCCACAGAAAGCCCCACTATCCAGTAATTGGCATTTTTCACATATCCTGAAAGTTCCTGCAGTTGTAAAGGGGTAAATTTGTTGTAGATATACCAAATCAAGAATGCCCCAAAAGCGATTGGGACCCCTATTTTTAGAATTTTTATCAGGCCTTTTTTCAATTTAAATAAGTAAGTTATCTTGGTTAGGAAACACAAGAGAGGGCTTAAATGTTTTTGCCTCTTCTTGAGTAAGCATGGCGTAGGTAATTAATATTAAAATATCGTCTTTTGAGACTTTTCTTGCCGCTGCACCGTTAAGGGTAATTTCTCCACTTCCTCTTGGACCAGGTATCGCATAGGTTTCTAGTCGCTCTCCATTATTGTTGTTTACCACCTGCACTTTTTCTCCCTCTACAATATTGGCTGCATCTAGTAAATCTTGATCTATGGTGATGCTTCCAATATAATTGAGCTCTGCACCTGTTACTTTTACTCTGTGAATTTTAGATTTTACTACGTGTATCAACATACTGGCAAAGATATATGAAATTAAGATGCATGAATTCTTAAGTGAAAGAAAATTAATTGAGTTTTTGATTATCTATCAAACGAACCTCTCCCACAAAAGCTGCAATAAAACAACGATATGAAACTCCTTTTCGTTTACGGCTCACAGTTTTTAATGTTTTTTCATTTGCAATCTCAAAATATTCTAGGCTAAGGCTGCTGTCTTTAAAACAATTTGCCACCATGGTGTTTATTTGCGAAATTGTTTTTTCTTGAAAATGCTTCGCTGCTAATTTTAAACTTTTATTAATAATAGTAGCTGCTTCTAATTGTTGGGGGTTTAATCGCTTGTTTCTTGAGCTCATAGCAAGATGGCTAGGTTCTCGTACAATAGGGCAGCCTATAATTTCAACGGGCAATTTTTCTATGGCCGTCATTTTTTTTACAATTTGCAATTGCTGAAAATCTTTCTCCCCAAAATAGGCAGCGTTGGGTTGCACTGCTTTAAAAAGTAATGCCACAACGGTGCCCACACCATCAAAATGCCCTTGTCTGTGTTTGCCCTCCATTTCTTTTGCAATAGCCCCAAAATTGTATTTTTTAGAGATGGCTTTATGGCCATATAGTTCTTTAACCTCTGGCGCATAGACCACTACATTTGCCTGTAACGTTTTTAAAAGTATAACGTCTTTCTCTAGTGTGCGGGGGTAGTTTGCTAGATCACCTTGATTGTTAAACTGGGTTGGATTTACAAAAATGCTTACCACAACAAGGTCATTGTCTTTTAAAGCTAGACTAACTAGAGATAAATGACCTTTGTGAAGGGCTCCCATGGTAGGGACAAGCCCAATTTTTTTAGAATTCCTGTATGGATCTAATGCGGTAGTTAACTTTTTGTTTTCTGTAAAGACTTCCATAGTTGATTTTTAAACTCAAAGCAAAATTAAGATATTGAAACTAAGTCTGCATAAATTTTCGTAATTTTGTGCGTTTTACACATAGTACATAAAAGCAAAGATTTTATGAAAGATAAGAGAGTATTGTATGTTTCCTCAGAAGTGATACCATACCTGCCAGAAACAGAGATTTCATCCATGTCCTTTGAAGCTCCAAAAATGGTAAACAATAACGGTGGTCAAATACGAATATTTATGCCCCGTTATGGTAATATAAACGAAAGAAGACACCAATTACATGAAGTGATTCGGTTGTCTGGGATGAACCTTGTTATCAATGATTTAGATATGCCCCTTATCATCAAGGTGGCCTCTATTCCTAAAGAGCGCATGCAGGTTTATTTTATAGACAATGAAGATTATTTTAAGCGCAAGGCTACCTTTGCAGATGAAGAAGGAAACTTTTTCAACGACAATGATGAGCGCGCTATATTTTTTGCCAAGGGTGTTATTGAAACTGTAAAAAAATTAAACTGGTCTCCAGATATTATTCATGTTCATGGATGGTTGGCTTCTTTTTTACCTCTTTATTTAAGAAATTATTACGGTAATGAGCCTTTGTTTGAGAACAGTAAAATTGTAACCTCCGTATACAATCAAGGTTTTAACGGAACGCTGAATGCTGAGGTATCCAATAAAATCAAATTTGATGCTATAGACGATGAGGCTTTAATTCCTTTAAAGGATCCTACTTTTGAAAATGTAATGAAAATAGCCATTAATAACTCAGATGCGGTTATTGTTGGTTCAGAAGATATTTCAGAAGAATTGCAGACCTACATAGCGGCATTAGATAAACCAGTACTTGCTTTTCAACAAAAGGAAGATATGGAACGAGAATATTTAGATTTTTATCAAACAAAAGTATTAGAACAGTAATATACTTTTAGAAATAGCGTATGAAAATTAATAATGCATTACCAAAACTTTTGGTAGTATTGAGTGCTGTTGTATTAATGGCCTCTTGTGAAGAAGAAATAGGAACCATTGGTTCTGAAGTAATTGGAGATCAAGATGTAAATGCAACCCTAGACATAACCAGAACAATACGTTCTTACAGTAAAAAATTGCAGGCGGTACAAACCAATGGTTTGCAGTTAAACCAACTAGGGCTTTACAACGATCCTATCTACGGAATGTCTAAGGTTAATTTACTTGCCCAAGTAGCACTAGAAACACCAAATCCCAGTATCAACTTTTTGTCACAGCTAGACAGCGTTGTGTTATACATCCCTTACTTTAGCGAAGAGATCACAGATGATTTGGGTGAGTCGAGCTATGTTCTAGATTCTATCTATGGAAACACTCCTATGAACATTTCTATATTTGAGTCAAATTATTTTTTGAGAGATTTTGACCCAAATTCAGGGTTTGAGGATATACAAAGCTATTACAGCAATCAAAACGATTTATTTGAAAGTTTTAAGGGAGAATTAATTTATTCTCTCACAGATTTTTTACCATCCACAGAGAGCTATACAGAAACTATATTTGAGCAAGATGATGCTGGAGAGGGTACCTCTGAGAACAGTTTTGTAGCCCCTGGAATTCGCGTTAAATTACCTGAGGCGTTTTTTAGAGAAAAGATACTGAACATGGAAGGCACTCCAGAGCTGTTAAACAACAACAATTTTAGAGAATACTTTAGAGGGCTATTTTTTGAAGTAGAAGGTACAGACACAAACCTTTTAAAGTTTGATATGACTGCCGCTAAATTGGATATATATTTTACATCACAGTTTGAAACTCCAAGTATAGGAACTGTTGATGGAGATTTAGCAAACACTCCAACCAGAGAAGAGAAAAAAATCACCTTGCTTTTTGACGCGATAAATGTAAATGTGTTTGAAAATGAATTAAATGGTCAAATACAAAGTGAGCTGCTTAACCAAGATCAACAAAATGGAGAAGATAGATTATATGTAAGAGGCGGAGAGGGTATTGCAGCCGTTGTAAGTTTATTTGGTGATGATGCTGATGGCAATGGAGTTGCCGATGAATTGGATGAAATACGCCAAAACAATTGGCTTATTAATGAGGCAAACCTTATTTTTTATGTAGATAAAGATGCCATTACCCATGGCGCACAAGAGCCTGAAAGATTGATTATATATGATATCGATAACGGAAGACTACTCACAGATTACAACCTAGACACTACCTCTGGAGAGTCTGAGCAGGTAGATGCCTACACAACTCATTTAGGGCGCTTGGTAAGAGATAGTGATGGCAAGGGGGATTATTATAAGCTTAGAATCACAAATCACTTGAGTAGTCTTATACACCAAGATTCTACCAATGTAAAACTAGGGGTAATTGTTTCTCAAAATGTTGCTGTGCCAAATTTTCAAGATGTGCTAAATACCATCTCCCCAACCAGAAATTATACCGAGCAGGTTCCATCCAGTAGTGTTATGAGTGATCAAGGTACCATTTTACATGGAAATACTTCAGCTGATCTTACTAAAAGATTGAAGCTTCAAATTTATTATACAGATTCAAATTAAAACATATGTGCGGAATAGTTGGATACATAGGCCATAGAGAGGCATACCCAATAATTATTAACGGTTTAAAGCGTCTAGAGTATAGAGGTTATGATAGTGCAGGAATTGCACTATATGACGGCTCTAAAATACAGCTCGCCAAAACCAAAGGAAAAGTGGTGGATCTTGAGGCCCAAGTTGCCAAAGATATAACTTCAAAAGGGAGCCTAGGTATAGGGCATACCCGTTGGGCAACTCATGGTGTGCCCAATGATGTAAACTCACACCCGCATTATTCTAACAGTGGTGATTTGGTAATCATACACAATGGTATTATAGAAAACTATGCTTCTATAAAAAAAGAATTAATAAAAAGAGGGTATGTGTTCCATTCAGACACAGACACAGAGGTACTGGTAAACCTTATTGAAGAAATAAAAAACAAAGAAGGCGTTAAATTAGGAAAGGCAGTACAAATTGCATTAAACCAGGTGGTTGGCGCCTATGCTATTGCCGTATTTGATCAAAACAAACCCAACGAAATTGTAGTTGCAAAACTAGGAAGCCCTTTGGCTATTGGTGTTGGTGAGGATGAGTTTTTTATAGCAAGTGACGCTTCTCCCTTTATTGAATTTACCAACAATGCTATTTATCTAGAGGATGAACAGATGGCGGTAATTCGTCTTGGAAGAGAGATTAGAGTAAGAAAAATCAAGAATGATAAAAGGATTAAGCCCTTTGTTCAGGAATTAAAATTAAACATTGAGCAAATAGAAAAAGGAGGCTACGATCACTTTATGTTAAAAGAGATTTATGAGCAGCCTGCTGTTATTAAAGACACCTTCAGGGGTAGATTACTTGCAGACCAAGGAATCATTAAACTAGGCGGCTTGGAGGAGTACATTCCTAAGTTTGTAAATGCAGACAGAATAATTATTGTAGCCTGTGGTACCTCTTGGCATGCAGGGCTGGTGGCAGAATATACTTTTGAAGATTGGGCGCGGATACCTGTTGAGGTAGAATACGCCAGTGAGTTTAGATATCGCAACCCGGTTATTACAGAAAAAGACGTGGTTATTGCCATCTCTCAAAGTGGAGAAACGGCAGATACCCTTGCTGCTATAAAACTAGCCAAAGAAAAAGGCGCTTTTGTATATGGTATTTGCAATGTTGTTGGATCTACCATATCTAGAGAAACACACTCTGGAACCTACACCCACGCAGGTCCAGAAATTGGAGTAGCATCAACAAAGGCATTTACTACTCAAATTACAGTACTTACTATGATTGCCTTGAAACTTGCGCAAGTCAAAGGCACCATTTCTACCTCAGACTATATGTTGCACCTTAGGGAGTTGGATACCATTCCTGCCCATGTTACGAGGGCGCTGGAGAGTAATGATCAAATTAAAGAAATTGCAAAGGTGTTTAAAGACTCACCAAACTTCCTATATCTAGGTAGAGGTTACAACTTCCCGGTTGCTCTTGAGGGGGCATTGAAATTAAAAGAGATTTCTTACATACACGCAGAGGGGTATCCAGCCGCAGAAATGAAGCATGGCCCTATTGCACTTATTGATGAGCAAATGCCAATTGTGGTAGTTGCTATTAATAGCAACCACTATGAAAAAGTAGTAAGCAATATCCAAGAAATTAAAGCAAGAAAGGGAAAGATAATTGCGGTGGTAACTCAGGGAGATACTGTTGTAAGAGGTTTGGCAGATTATGTAATGGAAGTACCGCCAACTCCTGAGACACTCACCCCTTTAGTAACTACCATACCCTTGCAGCTACTATCTTACCATATAGCTGTAATGCTTGACAGAAACGTAGATCAGCCAAGAAATTTGGCCAAAAGTGTTACGGTGGAGTAAAAGAAAACGGTTATCCTTACCTCTCGAATTTAGTAATAAGGTTCTCTGTTACAATAACTACAACAAAAGTTTGGGAATCAAATTATAGTGATTATCAACAGTATTTATTCAACAGAATTTGTGAGTATAAACACCATTTTCTTACCCCTATTGGGTTCAGAAAGATATCCCAAATCTTCAACGATGAGGGGTTAAAAACACCTCGTGGAAGTCTCTTTAAAAACAACCATGTTCACTCCATTTATAAGAAAGGTTTAATTCGTGAAGAAAGAATGAATAGAAAAGATATCGTAAAGGTGTCTCAACCTATCATTGAGGAGTTAAATTAAAAATTCGTTTTTGATTAAATGTAAAGTTTTTTTGTCATTATGTAAAAAATACTTTACATTTGTTGAAATTTAAAAATTATAATATGAGTTATTTATTTAGTAATAAGTTTAAAAAAACAAGTGGTGTGGTTTTTTACTTAACTTCAATTATTGGTCTTTATTTTTTAGTTACGGAGATAATTTTTGACCTTTTTACCTTAAATGTGTATTCATTATTTTCTGAGTCATTTTCTGATTTGACTTATGGTGGTGGTTGGATAGAAAATGGTTTGGGTGATGAAATATTTACCACAATCATCATTATTTCAGGTTTAATAAACTCCTTTTGTAAAGAAAAAATTGAAGATGAGTTAATCTCTAAAATAAGGTTAGAGAGTTTAACAATGTCTTTATTTATCAGTTATGGATTAGTCATACTGTCAACATTTTTGATTTATAATCTTTCTTATATGTATGTTTTGGTTTTTAATTTATTTTTAATAATTCTCTTATTTAATTTAGTATTTAAATTCAGACTATTCAAACACTATAACTCATGAAAAATAATTTAAAGTTATATCGAACAAAGTCTGGATATACACAAGAAGATATTTCAAAAAAAATTGGTGTTTCTAGACAAACAATCAATTCTATTGAAAACAATAGGTTTCATCCCTCTATATTATTGTGTTTGAAACTTTCAAAAGAATTGAATTGTCGAGTAGATGATTTATTTTTTCTTGAATGATTATTTTAGAAAAGTTTAAGGGGTAAGGTTAACCGTATAATAAGAATAAACCACCACCGTTGAGTAAATAAAAAGATAATTTTTTTAAAAAGGGGAGCAAGCAATTGCTTCCCTTTTATTTTTTGGTATTTTTAAAAAGTGAAAATCATCAATCTTATTTCTGGACCTAGAAATGTGTCTACGGCGCTTATGTATAGTTTTGCTCAAAACAAAACTATAACGGTGCTGGATGAGCCCTTTTACGGGTATTATTTGGCCAATGCAAATTTAAAAGTAACCCACCCAGGGACGAAAGAAATTTTAATGTCGCTTCCCCGTTCAAAAAAACAAGTATTGGCTCATATAGATAAAGTGTCAAAACAAGGCAACTGTGTTTTTATAAAAGGCATGGCGCATCATTATCTATCTAAGGAGCCTACCCATATTTTGCCTTGGAATAATGTGATACTTATCAGGCATCCAGAAAAATTATTGGCCTCCTTCTCTAAGGTAATTAAAAACCCAACTCTAGATGATATTGGCATAAAAAAAGCAGCAGAACTCTTTACATATTTAAAAAGCCAAGGCAAAACTCCACTAGTTATAGATAGTGACCAACTGCTAAAAAACCCAGAAGAATATTTGCAGAAAATTTGTAAGACCCTGGATATTCCATTTACCAAAGATATGTTGTCCTGGCAAAAAGGAGGTATCCAAGAGGATGGCGTTTGGGCACAATATTGGTATGAAAATGTGCATAATTCAACAGGCTTTGCTATTCAAAAAAAAAGCAGACATATGGTGCCAGATAGCCTACAAAATGTGTTAGACCAGGCGCTAGTACATTATACCATTTTAAAAAACCACATTCTAAAAAACGACTAAATGTTACAAAAAGCAAACCCTAAAAATGACCATATTCAGGTCTATATTAAAGATAAATTGTATCCCCGATCGCAGGCAAAAGTGTCTGTTTTTGACAGTACAGTACAAGGGGGTGATGCTGTTTGGGAAGGACTTAGGGTATATCCCCAGGGAGTGGTGTGTTTAGATAAACATTTAACTCGTTTACAGCAAAGCGCAAAAACATTAGCTTTTACAGACATACCCTCTAAGGCAGAAATTAAAAAAGCCATTAGGCTAACCCTTGATGCCAATGCCATGGATGATAATACTCACATTCGCCTCACGCTCTCCAGGGGAGAGAAAATCACAAGCGGTATGGACCCTAGATTAAACCAAAGCGGCTCTTGTTTAATTGTATTGGCAGAGTGGAAACCTCTTGTGTATGATAACAATAGCGGCATTACAGTGCTAAGCACCAGCCAGCGTAGAAATGCGCCACAGTTTTTGGATAGTAAAATACACCACAACAATTTACTCAATAACATTATTGCAAAAATACAAGCCAATGTAGCAGGTAAAGATGCAGGGCTAATGCTCGATGATCGCGGCTTTGTGGCAGAACTTAACGGCAGTAATGTTTTTATGATAAAACAAGGGAAGGTGTATACGCCTTTTGCGAACGCGTGTCTTCCAGGAATTACAAGAGATACAGTGATGCAGCTATGCAAAGACCATGGAATACAGCTTATAGAGGCAGACTTGTCATTAAGCGAATTTATGAACGCAGAGGGAGTTTTTGCCACTGGTACCATGGGAGAGTTAACCCCTATTGTAGAGATAGATGGCAGGGAGATTTCTAGAGATAGCGTCCTTATGGACCAAGTTTTAAAACTCTTTAAAAATAATGTTCGTAGTTTTTGCGAACCCCTTACTTAAATTTAAGATTATTATTTCTCTGTAAATCAAAAGTTGCAATTGCTGCCAAAATACAGATGTGAGATGCAAATTTCTAGCCTCTATTCTATTAGGGTGCAAAATAAGTTCAAAAAAGAGCATTTCAAGTTTGTAATATTACATTAGAAAAAACTATCTTTGCAGCGTTAAAAAAAGGTGCATTTTGCGCCAATTGTAAAAACAGAAATCCAAAATAATGTCACAAGTTACAGGAAAAGTTGCTCAGATTATTGGACCTGTTGTAGATGTAGAGTTTGCAAGCGGTTCAGAACTTCCAAAGATTTATGATAGTCTTGAAGTAAATAATAACGGAAACAAGTTAATTCTTGAAGTACAATCTCACATGGGAGAAAACACAGTACGTACCATTTCTATGGATAGTACAGATGGTTTAAGCCGTGGTGTGGATGCTGTAGCAACAGGAGCACCTATACAGATGCCAATTGGGGCAGATATATATGGGCGTTTATTTAACGTAATTGGAGATCCTATTGATGGGATGGCCGAGCTTCCTAAAGAAGGGAAAGATGGTTTGCCAATACACAGAGATGCTCCTAAGTTTGAAGATCTTTCAACATCTTCTGAAGTACTTTTTACAGGTATTAAAGTAATTGATTTAATTGAGCCGTACGCAAAGGGTGGTAAAATTGGTCTTTTTGGTGGTGCCGGTGTAGGTAAAACGGTACTTATCCAGGAGTTGATTAACAATATTGCAAAAGGACATGGAGGTCTTTCTGTATTCGCAGGAGTAGGAGAAAGAACTCGTGAAGGAAATGACCTTCTAAGAGAAATGCTTGAGTCTGGTATTATCAAATACGGAGATGATTTCATGCACTCTATGGAAGAAGGTGGTTGGGATTTATCTAAGGTAGACAACATGGCCATGAGAGATTCTAAAGCAACTTTTGTTTTTGGACAAATGAATGAGCCACCAGGAGCACGTGCACGTGTTGCATTATCTGGACTTACCATTGCAGAATATTTTAGAGATGGAGCTGGAGATGGTCAAGGAAAAGATGTTCTTTTCTTTGTAGATAACATTTTTAGATTTACTCAAGCAGGTTCTGAGGTATCGGCCCTTTTAGGTCGTATGCCATCTGCGGTAGGATACCAACCAACATTAGCCACTGAGATGGGAGCAATGCAAGAGCGTATTACTTCTACTAAAAAGGGTTCTATTACATCTGTACAGGCGGTTTACGTTCCTGCAGATGATTTAACAGATCCAGCACCAGCAACAACATTTGCTCACTTAGATGCAACCACAGTATTGTCTCGTAAAATTGCAGAGTTAGGTATTTATCCAGCGGTAGATCCACTAGATTCTACCTCAAGAATTTTAACAGCTGCTATTTTAGGTGATGAGCACTATGACTGTGCACAGAGAGTAAAAATGCTACTACAACGTTACAAAGAGCTACAAGATATTATTGCCATCCTGGGTATGGAAGAATTATCAGAGGAAGATAAACTAGCTGTAAACCGTGCGCGTCGTGTACAACGTTTCTTGTCTCAACCTTTCCATGTAGCAGAGCAGTTTACTGGTCTTAAAGGAGTGCTTGTAGATATTAAAGAAACAATTAAAGGATTTAACATGATTATGGATGGTGAGTTAGATCATCTTCCAGAAGCAGCTTTTAACTTGAAAGGTTCTATAGAAGAAGCAATCGAGGCGGGAGAAAAAATGTTAACAGAAGCCTAATTAATTTAGGGTTTCGTAATTCAATAGTATGTATTTAGAAATAGTAAGTCCAGAGGCTTCATTAGTAGCCGGAGAAATAGAAAGCATCACTCTTCCAGGAATGGATGGTGAGTTCCAGATGATGAATAATCATGCGGCTATTGTATCTCTTTTGAGTGAAGGAAAAGTAAAGTTTGCCGGAAGCCCAACTATTGCACCAGGATATGAAAATAAATTCACCCAGAAAGACGGTAAATGGATTCTTGAGATTTCTGGAGGTACTGTTGAGATGAACAACAATAAAGTGATTGTGCTTGCAGATTAAGCACCTAACATATTTTTTAAAAAGCTCCAATATTGGAGCTTTTTTTATTTTTACATCGTACATCAAAGGCATTTTTCTTTCTTGATAAAAGATACTATTTAATTTCTGTGATTTGTGAACAGCTTCTGTATCTTTGAATGATGTTGCCCAACAAACTCCAAGATAAAATAAATGCAAGAGCCGAAGAAGACTCCCTTAGATCTTTGGGTTTACGGCAAGATTTACTTGACTTTTCTAGTAATGATTACCTTGGCTTTAGCCGCTCAAAAAAGATTTATGATAAGGCCTGTAGTATTTTAAAACAACATAACTATCAGGCAAATGGTGCAACAGGCTCAAGGCTTTTAACTGCAAACCATCCTCTTTACCTTGACACAGAAAAACAAATAGCAAGTTTTCATAACTCGCCGTCAGCTCTTATTTTTAATAGTGGGTATGATGCTAATATTGGTTTTTTCTCAAGTGTACCCCAGCGTGGTGATGTAATACTCTATGACGTGCTTTGTCACGCTTCTATAAGAGACGGTATTGCCATGAGTCATGCAAAAGGGTATAAGTTTACTCATAACAATGTACAGGCCCTAGAAGCCCTGTTAGAGGCTCAACAAACACCGAGCAATACCCGTTCAGAAATTTATGTTGTTACAGAGGCTGTGTTTTCTATGGATGGAGACATGCCCCCATTAAAGACCATTGCTAGCCTGTGTAAAAAATACAGCGCTTATTTAATTGTGGATCAGGCGCATGCCACTGGCGTTATTGGCCCTCAGGGGAAAGGCCTTGTTCAAGAATTAGGCCTTGAAGATTTAATATTTGCACGCATTGTTACCTTTGGTAAGGCCCTTGGTTGTCACGGTGCGGCTATTTTAGGAAGCGGGAAGTTAAAGGGTTATTTAGTAAACTTTGCACGAAGTTTTATCTACACGACAGCATTGCCTCCTCACACAATAGCTACCATAGGAGCAGCTTACAGTGAGCTAGGAGATAACAGCGATGTCATAAAAAAATTACAAAATAATATTTCACTTTTGCAAAAGGGTATCGTTGATGCGCAACTAACCTCTTACTTTATCCCAAGTCAATCTGCCATACACTGCTGTATTGTAAAAGGCAATAAAGCTACCAAGGATATCTCTTCACGATTACAGCAAAACAAGTTTGATGTTAAGGCTATTTTGTCTCCAACGGTACCCAAGGGGCAGGAGCGCCTGCGTATTTGTTTGCATAGCTATAATACAAAAGAAGATATAACAACCTTAGTAAGGTTTCTTAAAGAATTTCTGACTCCATGAAAAAACAAACCTATTTCATCACAGGGATCTCTACAGAGGTTGGTAAAACAATAGTTTCAGCCATTGTTACCCAGGCCCTGCAGGCAGATTACTGGAAGCCAGTGCAAGCTGGAGAATTACAGCATAGTGACACACATAAAGTGCAAGAATTAGTCTCCAATACTAAAACTAAATTTCATGCCTCTGCGTTTAACTTAGAAACCCCTATGAGCCCGCATGCCGCCGCAAAGATTGACGGTGTTGGCCTTTCAGTAAAAAAAATAAAACGCCCCAACACCCAAAACAATTTGGTTATAGAGGGTGCTGGAGGTCTTTTAGTGCCCCTAAACGACAAACAAACCATTATAGATTTAATACTCCCCTTGGATAAAGTGATTGTAGTATCTCGGCACTACCTTGGAAGCATTAACCACACACTACTGACCCTCGAGGCATTAAAATCAAGAGGG
>CBFHMO010000005.1:0-34992 GCA_965656925.1 Patiriisocius sp. | reverse complement strand
ACACCAAGGCTACAAAACTGCACACTCACCAAAAGAGTTATCATTTGTTTCTAGAGGGATTATCTATAACCCAAATTGCCCACAAGAGAGGTATTACTGAAAACACCGTATATACCCATTTAATAAAAATAAATGAAATGGGCACCCCATTAGATTTACATCAATTTATTAAATCTACAGAGATTTTAAAGATTCAGCAGGCAAAACAAGAGCTGGAAAATCCAGATAGTCTTAAAGCCTATTTTGAGTATTTTGAGCAGAAAATACCCTATTATAAAATAAAGTTAGGATTATACTTAAAAAAATAAAGACATAAAAAAAGCCATTATAAAATATAATGGCTTTAATTCTTTTTCATTGCAATTTGTTTTGAGTAAAATTTGAGACAAAAAACATATTACCACACAAATTTGACACTTAATCATGTGTTTTTAACTACCATATGAGAAAAATATGAACTTGTTTTACTCTTAAAACAACCTTAATTTTCTTGGATTACCCTATTTTTGATAATGTTATGATAAAAAACATTTGGTTTATTTTATTTCTTCTCACTGGTATTTTGCAAGCTCAAAATAACCAGGAGCAAACCCCTGACATTAAAGTGGAGGAGATAAAAAATCATCTTCAAACAAAAGACCTTGCAATAACAACTCGCATCGACAATCTTCTAATTGTTGGTTTTGATTATATCACAAAATCTGAAGATAGTGCGCGTTATTACCTTGAAAGTGCACTGCAACTCAGTAAGATTGAAAAAGATAGTTTTAATATCATTAGAGCATACAACAGGTTTTCTAAACTAGAAAACTACCTTGAAAACGACCTAAGAACACTGCAATATGCAGATAGTGCATTACAAAACGCTAGTGTTACCAATAAAAAACACTTTCCAGGGATTGCCTACAGTTACAGAAACAAAGGGCTTGCATACAACTTTCTAGAGCGCTATGATTTGTCTTTAGAGAGCTTTTTAAATGCCAATAGTTTTTTATTAAAAAATCCTCAAGACCATGAGACAAAAATTTATTTGGCAGAAAACTACACAGATTTAGCAAAATTATACTCTTCCATAAAAAACAATGAAACGGCCTTAGAGTGTATAAAAAAGGCGCTTACTATATCAAAGCCTATTGATGCTTATTGGGAGATTGGAGATTCTTATGAGTTTATGTTTGCCCATTATTTTGAAGAAGAAAAATACCCAATTGCCCAAAAATATATAGATAGTGCACAAACCGTGTATGATAAAGTCGAAAATGTCCAGGGTAATCAATTTTTAGATAAATACAGGGCAGAAATTTACTTAAAACAAAACAAGCCAGATTTGGCCATACCAATTTATGATGCGCTTTTACAACTAGATAAAAAAGACGGTGTTGCTTATATATTGGCAGAAGGGTACACTTTTTTAAGTAAGGCGTATACCAATAAAAACAAGTTTAAACTAGCTGAAAAATATCTTGATAGTGCCAGGGTACAAGCCTCTATTTCTCAAAACCTCTCTCACCGCATTTCTATTGCAAGCCAACAGGCAAAAATTTATAAAAATAGGCAGCAACTATCCCGAGGAATTTTAGAATTACAAACAATCCTAAAAAATGAAAACATTGATTTTTTTCAGGAATCCAAAAAAGATCTTTACAAAGAACTGTCTGAGCTTTATGCTTTAAATAAGGATCCAAAAAATGCCTTACTATCCTCAAATGAACATTACAGAATAAAAGATAGTTTGCGCGCTATTTTGCAGAAAAATAAATTTAATGTAATTCAGTCTGAGTTTAATTACAATGAATTATCTGCAAAGTTAAAGGCAAGAGACGCACAATTACAAGCTTCAAAAGCAGAACAAAAAAGAGCTAGAGACAATACCTATTTTACTTTTAGTGTTTTGGGTTTAATTGTACTATTTTTCCTGATTTCTTTTTACAGACAAAAGAAATTAAACACCATTAAAAGAGAAAACTTAATGGCCAAACAAGAAGTTCTTTCTATAAAGCAAGAAGCGCTAGATACCCAAGTAGCCTTTAAAAACAAGCAGATTACAGATTTTGCCATTCATATTTCAGAAAAAAATCAACTACTAGAAAAAATCAAATTAAAATTAAAACAAGTAAAAGTTATAAACGATACTCATAAAGCAGTTGTTAAGGACACCATCCATTTTATCAATAATGATATTGACCAAAATAAAGAGAAAATACAACTATACCAGCAAGTTAATGAGACCAATGATTCTTTTAGAGCCAAAATAGACCAGCTGTATACCAATTTAAACGATAAAGAAAAAAAGGTCGCTATCATGCTGCGTTTAGGGCAACCCTCAAAACAAATTGCATTACAGTTAGGGATTAGTGCTGCTTCTGTAGATAACTACCGCTACAACCTTAGAAAGAAGATGGAAATTCCTAAAGGGCATTCTCTTAAAGACTTTATAAATAAGATTTAAAATAGTGTATTAAAAAAAACCTCTTGCGCTGTCTTGAAGGTGTTTTTGTGAGCCTCCAATATTACACCAATATCCTTAGAATAGCCTCCTCCCATACTTACTTGAACAGGAATATTTGCCTTTTTACAGCTTTCAAAAACAAAACGATCTCTTTGCATACACCCCTGCAGGGTACACCCTAATTTACCTAATTTGTCACTTGCCAAAATATCTACACCGCTTAAATAAAAGACAAAATCAGGGCTTACTTTTATTAACAACCTAGGTAATGTATTTTTTAAAATCTCTAAATATAATGCGTCTTGGGTATCATTTTCTAGACCAATATCTAAATCACTTTTTTGTTTTTTAAATGGATAGTTTTTGGCCCCATGCATAGAAAAAGTGAACACATTTGGGTTGTCTTGAAAAAGTGCGGCTGTTCCATTTCCTTGATGTACATCAAGGTCTATAATAAGTATTTTACTGGCTTTTTTTGAGTCTAATAAATAGTGCGCCGCGATCCCTTGGTCATTTAAAAGGCAGAAGGCTTCTCCGTGGTCTTTAAAGGCATGATGCGTGCCCCCGGCTATATTCATGCCAACACCATTTGTTAAGGCATACTCGCACCCCTGTATGGTGCCGCCAATAATGTAATGACTTCTGTCTACTAGTTCTTGTCTTAACGGAAATCCTATTTTCCGAATCTCTTTCTTATCAAGAGATAGATTTACTAATTTGTTATAATAGCTCTCTCCATGAACTTTTAATATAAGGGCCGAAGAGACTCTTTGAGGCTTGAAAAAATTTTCTGGAGTGCAAATTTTCTGGTCTATCAATACCTTTGGAAGCAGCTCATATTTAACCATAGGAAACCGATGTCCCTCTGGAAGTGCATATCTATAAATAGGATGATTCGCAATTTTAAGCATCTCTATGCAATGCTGTCTCCATTGCTTACACCCTCAGTATCTGGGTTTACAAACACGAGTGTTCCGTCTGGCATTTGGGTCATTAAAATCATGCCCTGACTTTCTACCCCTCTCAGGGCTCTTGGTGCTAAATTTACCAAAACCGTTACCCTCTTTCCTATAATTTCTTGGGGCGTGAAACTCTCTGCAATTCCAGATACAATGGTGCGCACATCTAGTCCTGTATCTACCTTTAATACCAACAACTTTTTTGCTTTTGGCATTTTTTCTGCGGCAATGATTGTTCCTACACGCATGTCTAATTTTGTGAAATCATCAAAGCTGCAGGTGTCTTTTTGCGGCGTTGTAACTTTGTTAGCAATCTCATTTGCTAATTTACTAGCAGCTAGTTTATCCATTTGTGCTTGTATTTGTGGTTGCTCTATTTTACTAAAAAGAAGTTCGTTTTTATGTATGGTATGTCCACCAGAGATAAGTATTTGCCTAGTAGCTACATCACTCCATTGCAAGCCATTTTTAGTTTCTCTAGAACTAATATTAAGCATTGCTTTTAACTTTTTAGAGGTATGAGGTAAAAAAGGCTCACTTAAAATGGCAAGCGCACTGGCTATTTGAAGGGCAACATACATTACTGTTTTGGTGCGCTGCTCATCTGTTTTTATAGTTTTCCAAGGCTCTTGTTCTGCCAGGTACTTATTACCCAATCGGGCAACATTCATAAGTTCTTGTTGAGCCTCTCTAAAGCGGTACCGCTCTATAGAGCTTTCAATAACCGCAGGATATGCTCTTAATGTTTCTAAGGTCTTTGTGTCTATTTGGGTGAGTGTCCCCTCACCAGGAGTAACCCCATCATAGTATTTGTGAGTTAATACCGTAACGCGGTTTATAAAGTTTCCGAAGATGGCCACAAGTTCATTGTTATTTCTAGCTTGAAAATCTGCCCAGGTAAAATCATTGTCTTTTGTCTCTGGCGCATTTGATGTTAGTACATAACGCAACACATCTTGCTGGTCTGGAAAATCTTCTAGATATTCATGCAGCCATACAGCCCAATTCTTTGAGGTTGAAATTTTATTACCCTCAAGATTTAAAAACTCATTTGCAGGAACATTGTTCGGCAGGATGTAACTTCCTTCTGCCTTAAGCATGCTAGGGAAAATGATACAATGAAAAACAATATTATCTTTCCCTATAAAATGTAGTAGTTTGGTGTCTTTATCTTTCCAGTAAGGCTCCCAGTCTTTGCCCTGTTTTTCTGCCCATTGTTTTGTTGCTGAAATATAACCAATTGGCGCATCAAACCATACGTAGAGTACTTTGCCCTCTGCATCTGGGGCAGGAACTGGAATACCCCAATCAAGATCACGGGTAACCGCCCTGGGGCGAAGACCGTCATCAATCCAAGATTTACACTGGCCGTATACATTTGTTTTCCAATCTTTTTTGTGCTCCTCTAAAATCCAATCTTTTAAAAATGGCTCGTACTTATCTAGGGGTAAAAACCAGTGTTTGGTTTCTTTTAAGCTAGGAGTAGCACCAGTAATAGCACTTTTTGGGCCTATAAGATCTGTTGCGTTGTGGGAGGTTCCGCAGCTTTCACATTGGTCTCCATAACTTTCTTCATTACCGCATTTTGGGCAGGTTCCTATCACAAATCTATCTGCAAGAAATTGATTTGCATCTGCATCATACAATTGTTGTGTTACCTGTTCTATAAACGCACCCTCACTGTGTAGTTTTTTAAAAAACACACTAGCGGTGTCATGATGTATTTTTGAGCTTGTACGAGAATAGTTGTCAAAAGAAATTCCAAAATCTTCAAAAGATTGTTTGATAATACCGTGGTATTTATCAACCACTTGCTGGGGAGTAATCCCTTCTTTTTTTGCCTTCAAGGTAATGGGCACTCCATGCTCATCACTACCACAGACAAAGACAACATCTTTTGATTGCATGCGCTGAAAACGAGCGTAAATATCTGCGGGAATATATACTCCGGCTAAATGCCCAATATGCACAGGACCATTGGTGTATGGTAATGCGGCAGTAATGGTATATCTTTTTGGATCTTGACTCATGTTTTTTTGGGCAAAGGGTTATGCTACAAAAATAACATTTTAATAAGCAGATGCCACGTAATTTAAAAATTGATATTACTTGATTAAAATACTCCTACTATAAAATTGTCCTTGGGTATTAATCCTGTAAATATATTGTCCATACCCAAGTCTTGTATTAGCTCTCGCCTTTACATCGATACGGTGCTTGCCCGGATGTAAAATTTCATTACCAAGGGTAGCGACCTCTTGCCCTAGGATGTTAAATAATTTAAGCGATACATGGGCGGTGTTTTGCATGTCTATCTCTATAAAGGTACGGTTGTCTCTATAGGTAGCAACATGGCTAAAGTGGTTTACATTTGAGAAATCTGGAATATTTAAACCCTGGCAATTTAGGCCAAGATCAAGGGCTTGGTAATTGTCATTTAATAAAATAGTATTTACAACACTTGGGTCTAGACAAAACCAATCTGTTAATACACTTGCGTATACATCTCTAAAATCTGTGGAAGGAACAAGGTTATTGTTGTTGTCCCAGGCGCTAGCATTTATATCTGGATGGGTTCCCACAAAGCCGTTTCCGTTAAGCCCTGCTCCAAAAAGAAATGTTGGAGAGGCCGCACCATGATCTGTACCATTAGATCCATTTTCATAAGGACGCCTACCAAATTCAGAGATTGTCATGCCTAGTACTTTATCATCATACCCTGTCGTAGCCAAATCTTCATAAAAGTTTTTAATACCATTGGCTAGATTTTCATGAAGTTCTCTTTGTTTTTCTACCTGGTTTGCATGAGTGTCAAAACCATCTAAAGAAACCATATAAACTTTTGTGCCCAGTCCTCCTTTAATCATCCTAGCTATAATTGCTAATTGTTCAGACAAGGCATCTTGAAGGTATGTTGCCTGGTTACTGGAGGCCGTATACGCGTCATTAATTACCTGTGCATAGGTGAAAGTTGTATTGGTTTGCGCCCTTAAAAATAGTAACTGATCTCCATAGACACACTCTGGAAGATTCTCAACATCGTGCAGCCCTCCTGTTTGTGCAATATTGGCTAATTGCTCTGGGTTTGCCACAGCGAATGCATAATTAGAATTTGTGCCCTCAAAAATAAGATTACCAATACTTCCAATTTGTATTGCAGCAGGGACCTGGGGTGGATTTATTAAATAATCTGGATACAAGTCTTCAAAGTAGCGTCCCCACCATCCTGTTTGCTCATTGTTTATAGCATCTGCAGAGGCCCATATATCACTAGATCTAAAGTGAGATAAGTTTTGGTCTGGATATCCAACCCCATGAATCACTTTCATGTTCCCTTCTCCCCAGACAGACTCTAGGGCATTCATGTAACTAGGGATTGCAAAATCTGGACTTAGCGAGAGCAGTTCATTTTCTTGATGGTGTATCGTTGGGCGTAAATTAGCATAGGTGTCATAATCATAAAGGGGTACAATGGTATTGAGCCCATCATTTCCACCCTTAAGGCGAATAATTACAAGAATATTATCGTTTTGTGTCTCAGATAATGCTACAGATAGTGGAGATGGTGCACTAGCACTAACATTGGTTCCGCCTAACATCATACTTCCGGCTCCAGCAAGACCAAGGGCTTGTATAAAAGATCTTCGGTTCCAAGTGGCATGTTCTTGGTCATGGGAGTCTTTTATCTCTTTGTTTTTTTTGCCAGATGGAGTGTCTTTAAAAAGCATAGAAGGATTATTTAAGTTGGAATTCGGGCAATTTTGTTAGGTGGTTAAGCAATAGATATACCTGGAAAGGGGCATATTCATAATCAAGATTCCAGATCCCATCATCATAATAATTTTGAGGTACCTCCCATTTTAAAACACTAGTTGCCACTTGGTAATCTGACTCTGTAAATAGTTCTTTTGAGTTAAAGAAGTCTACCACCGCTTTTGTTATTACAAAAGGGTCATCACTATCACTGGATAGTTCTCTTGCCAAATCAACAAACTGTGCTTGTAATTCTAGGTCAAATAGATAATTATTAAAAAGCTCCATGATTTGCCATCTTGCTGATAAGGTCGCGGTGTTTATCCAGGTTTGATCTCTTTGCCAACCAGAAACATCAGGCGGGCTATATATTTGTTGCCCAATGACACCAGTATAATACACCAAACCATTCAAAACAGGTTCATTGTAAAAGAAATTACCTTCATTGATGTAATTAAAGACAATATCATAGGGGCTTTTAACAATGATTCCTAGGGCACGCTGGTCAAAAAAATGTTGGCTTTTAAAAAGCTGTTTAAGCATGGGTGCCAATTCAAAGTTAGCATCAATAAGGGTTTGCGACAATGGATTTATAATATCTTGTAGGGTGAGGGCATCATATTGTTGACTCACAAAAAATTTATAAAGCTTGGTACAAATAAACTGTGCAATTTCTGTCTCTCTGAGATCAAACAGAGTGTCTATAAGCTCATCATAGGTGTAGAACTCCTGAGAGCCAAAAACTGTTTTAGGATTTGCATCCCAGGTGCTTTGATCAAAATATATCTGTGCCCCAGGCTCCTCCCAATGATTATAGCCTGTTAAAGCTCTGGCGGCTTGTAATATGTCTTGTTGGGTATAATTATTATTTTCTCCTAAGGTAAATAATTCAAAAAGTTCTCTAGCATAATTTTCGTTTGGGTTATTACTAGTATTTTCAAAACCATTAAGGTAAATAAGCATTGTAGAATTAACACCAACAGCTCTCACAAACTCTTTGAAATTACCTATAGCATGTGTTTGCATTAAGTTGTAATATTGAAACATATACGGCGCGTAATTGTAACTATCAAGCTGTGTTACAAAATGATTCATCCAAAACATGGTGAGCCTAGCTCTTAAAGCTCCTGCGACAGTATCATTTGCTGTTTGCAAATACCATTGATCAATATAAGTAGGATTTTCTGTGTCAAAATCAGTAAAATCACTAATTCCAAAATACCCCCAAGGTGGAGGGGGTGTTGGCTCTAAATTAAATGCGGTATCTACAATGGTGTCTACAATAGTAGCTGGATTAAGTGGCAATGCAGCGTCTATACCAGCCAAGTTAACACCATAGGCCAGACGCCTGTAGAGGTGTTTTATTTTTTGTGATGTCCAAGGGTTTTCCCCAGAGGGAATATACTGCTCAAGTAGCGCGGTATTACAAGGAGGGTTGGTGGTGGCTTCCATAAAAATAGTTTGTTAATACCCCAATGTGGTTAAATACTTTGTACTTTTATACAAGGATTTAATATATGACATAAATATAACTCAAAAGTTTAACATACAACACATTATCTTGAAAGGACCACATCAAAAGCATCCTAAAAAACTACAAAAAGGAGATTGTATAGCTATTGTCTCTACGGCCAGGAAAGTTTCAAGCAAAGAACTGGCTCCTGCTATTTTATTTGCAAAAAAAATGGGATTAGAAGTGCAGTTAGGCAAAACTATTGGTTCAGAAAAAAATCAATATGCTGGAGATGACACCTTGCGTGCACAAGATTTTCAAGACGCGCTAGACAACCCGCACATTAAAGCTATTTGGTGTGCCAGAGGTGGGTATGGCTCCATACGCATGGTAGATTTGTTAAACTTCACTCAGTTCATACAACACCCAAAATGGCTTATTGGCTATAGTGATGTTACCGTATTACACAGCCATATAAATAATCTTCAAATCCCAACCATTCATGGCCAGATGTGTTTGGAGATAGAAAAAAAATCACAAGCCTCAAGAGATACTTTACAACACCTGTTATTTCACGACAACCCTGCTATTAATTATAGCTTTGAACCCTCATCTTTGTCTAGAAATGGCAAGGCAACGGGCACCTTGGTTGGGGGTAATTTGTCTGTGCTGTATAGTATATTAGATAGCACCAGTGAGGTAGATTGGCATGGCAAGGTTTTGTTTATCGAAGATCTTGACGAAATGCTATACCACATAGACAGAATGATGCAAAATTTAAAAAGAAGTGGGCGCCTTAAAAATCTTGCAGGTCTTTTTGTAGGAGGTATGAGTGAGATGCGAGACAATACTATTAGTTTTGGAAAAACCGCTCATGAAATTATATTTGAGGCAGTCCAAGAATATCAATACCCCGTCTGTTTTAATTTCCCTGCAGGTCATATTCAAGACAATAGAGCGCTCGTTTTTGGCAAACAAGTAACTTTAGAGGTTAGCCCAAACCAGGTGATTGTAAACTATAATTAGCTTTGTATTTAAGATATAATTACTTAATTTTATAGCTACTGCACTCCCCTTTTATACGCCCCCCTTTTTAACTTATAAAACAATGGCAACCCATACAGATTTAGGCCGCCTGGGAGAATCTCTTGCGGTAGGTTATTTACTAGAAAACAACTATGTTATTTTAGAGCGAAACTGGAGGTTTCAAAAGGCAGAAATAGACATCATTGCAAAAAAAGAGGCTCAAATTATTATTGTTGAGGTTAAAACAAGAACGAGTAATTATTTTGGTGACCCGCAGTCTTTTGTAAGTGAAGAAAAAATAAAACTGCTGCTGCATGCGGCAAATCACTACTTGGTTTCAAACAACATTACCTTAGAGACTAGGTTTGATATTTTGGCCATCATTAAAAATAAATCTACACAAGAGATTTCTCACCTTAAAGATGCATTTTATTATTTTTAAAGTCTAAAATAGAGATTATAATGAGGCTTTTTGTAGTGTAGATAATACCTTTGAAATAGAAGAAACTTGCTCGATGGTGAGTAATAAACGCAGTCCATTTCGAGTGTTTTTTTCTTTTATTTTTACACTTGAGGGGTTGTTTTGTGCAAAGTTTAGCACTTTAGAAAAGCCCTGTGTTTGATAAAAATCACTTTGTTGGTCACTGATAAAGTACCCAATAAAGCGGCCTTGTTTAATAATCACCCGCTCTATGCCCATTTTTATTGCAATCCATTTAATACGCACACTATCAAATAAAGAAATCACCTGCGGCGGTAGCTCTCCAAAGCGGTCTTCCAGAGTCTTTTGAAATGCCTCCAAGCCAGCCTGATCTTTAATTTCGTTAAGCTTGGTGTAAAGGTTTAACCTTTCGGTAATGTTGTTGATATAATCGTCGGGAAATAATATTTCAAAATCTGTATCGATGGTCACCTCTTTTACAAAGGCTCTGTTTTCAAAATCTGCATCTGTTTGTTCATACAAATCTTTAAACTCTTTTTCTTTCAGCTCCTGTATAGCCTCTGCTAATATTTTTTGATAGGTTTCAAAACCAATTTCATTGATAAAGCCACTTTGCTCACCACCTAGTAAATCTCCTGCTCCCCTAATTTCAAGATCTTTCATGGCAATATTAATTCCGCTACCTAAATCGCTAAACTGCTCTAAGGCAGTGATTCTTTTTCTTGCATCATCTGTCATGGCAGAATAAGCAGGTGTTATAAAATAACAGAATGCTTTTTTGTTACTTCTACCCACACGACCTCGCATTTGGTGCAGATCACTTAGCCCAAAGTTATTTGCATTGTTTATAAATATAGTATTTGCATTAGAGACATCTAGACCGCTTTCTATAATAGTGGTAGCCACCAGTACATCAAATTCGTTATTCATAAACCCTAGCATTAGCGCTTCTAGTTTTTTACCTTCTAATTGCCCGTGCCCAATGCCTATTTTAGCGTCTGGAACCAAGCGTTGTATCATCCCAGCAACTTCTTTTATGTTTTCTATACGGTTGTGTACAAAGAAGGTTTGCCCTCCTCTAGATATTTCATATATAATGGCATCTCTAATGATTTCTTCTCCAAAACGAATTACGTTAGTCTCAACAGGGTGCCTATTGGGAGGAGGGGTAGTAATGACACTTAAATCTCTAGCGGCCATAAGTGAAAACTGAAGTGTTCTTGGTATTGGAGTAGCTGTAAGGGTGAGGGTGTCTACATTTTCTTTAATCGTTTTTAACTTGTCTTTTACGGCCACTCCAAATTTTTGCTCTTCATCAATAATTAACAGGCCAAGATCTTTAAATTCTATTGCTTTACTTACTAGTTGATGGGTCCCGATAACAATGTCTAATCTTCCACTTTTTAAACTCTCTAAGACAGCTTTGCGTTCTTTGGCAGTTCTAAATCTGTTTAGGTAATCTACCTTTACTGGCATAGCCTCTAATCTTTCGCTAAAGGTTTTAAAGTGCTGAAATGCTAATATTGTGGTAGGTACTAAAATGGCAACTTGCTTGCCATTATCAACAGCTTTAAAAGCTGCACGAACCGCCACTTCTGTTTTTCCAAACCCAACATCACCACAAATTAATCTATCCATGGGGCGCTCACTCTCCATGTCTGCTTTTACATCTGCAGTTGCCGTTGACTGATCTGGGGTGTCTTCAAAGATAAAACTAGACTCTAACTCGTGTTGCAAATAGCTATCTGGATCATATTGGAATCCTTTTTCTAGCCTTCTTTTTGCGTATAACTCTATTAAATTAAAAGCAATGTGTTTTACTCTTGCTTTTGTTTTTTGTTTTAGTTTTTTCCAGGCAGCACTTCCTAGTTTGTAAATTTTTGGAACCGTGCCATCTTTGCCGGTGTATTTCGAAATTTTATGTAAAGAGTGTATGCTTAGATATAAAATATCACGCTCTCCGTATATTAATTTAATAGCTTCTTGTTGTTTGCCTTCTACTTCAATTTTTTGAAGCCCTCCAAATTTTCCTATTCCGTGATCAATATGGGTTACATAGTCACCCACCACAAGGTTGGTTAATTCTTTTAGGGTAATGGCTTGTTTTTTAGCGTACCCGTTTTTAAGGCTAAATTTGTGGTAGCGTTCAAAAACTTGATGATCTGTATAGCAAATATGTTTGCTTTGGTGGTCAATAAAACCTTGGTATAGCGGAAACACCACAGTCTCAAATTGTGTTACAGCTACCTTGGCGTCTGCAAAAATATCTTCAAATCGTTTTGCTTGCTGCTCGCTGGCGCAAAAAATATAATTGGTATATCCCTTTACTGTATTTTGATTTAGGTCTTCAATCAGTAAATCAAACTGTTTGTTAAAAGAGGGTTGCGGTGTGGTGTTAAAGCTAATGAGTTTTAAGGAGTTATCTAGGGCTTTATCACCTGCTTTTTCTCTTAGCCCGTGAGGGTTGCTACTAGCTAAGGTTATGGTTTTAAATGCTTCAAATTGTTTTTTTAATAGCCCTGAGGTACAAAACAACGCCTCGGGAGAAATTCTTTTTACCTCTCCTTGCAGATCATTATACGCCTTGGTTGCTTTAGAAAAAAGAGCGTCTATAGCGCTGTTTACTATTTCTTGATCTTTAAGGCAAATAACGGTCTTTCCAGAGATGTATTTAAGAAAACTCTCTCTGTTTTCTTCCAGGAGTTTGTTTTCTACATTAGGGATTACAAACACTTTTTTTAACTGCTCTAGAGATAGTTGTGTTTCTACATCAAAGGTTCTTATGGAGTCAATTTCATCACCAAAAAACTCAATTCTGTAGGGCTCATCGTTGCTAAAAGAGAATACATCTAAAATACCTCCTCTAACAGAAAACTCTCCAGGCTCTGTCACAAAATCTACCCTTTTAAAATTGTACTCAAATAACACTTCGTTTACAAAATCAATAGATAAATTTTCTCCAACCGAAATTTTTAGGGTGTTTTTTTCTAGCTCTTTTTTTGTGACAACTTTCTCAAATAACGCTTCGGGGTAGGTAACAATAAGCGCTGGTTTTTTTCTGGAATTAATACGGTTTAACACCTCACTTCGCAGCAAAACATTTGCGTTGTCTGTCTGTTCTATTTGATAAGGTCTTCTATAGCTTCCAGGGTAGAATAACACACTTTCATCTCCAAGGATGTTTTCTAAATCATTGAGATGGTATGCAGCTTGTTCTTTGTCATTTAATATTAGTAGAAAAGGGAGCGCTGTTTCCTTGAAAAGTTCAGCAATTGAAATTGAAAGCGCACTTCCAACAAGTCCTGCCGCCACGCAGTTATCCCTAGTTTGCTCGGTAAGCTGGGTTTTTAATGCCGTTAGTGCAGAAGACTCTCTAAAGAGAGAGCGAACAAGTGTTTTGCTCATAGATTGCAAAAATAGACCAAAGTTAAACCCTCACAAAGAGTGTTAAGATTTATTTAAACAAATCTCCTTATTTTTTAGGATTCTTTATGAAGTTTAGCCCGCTGGTTGGCGACGCTGTTTTTTATGGCGTGAATGCTACTACTCAAAAGTAATAGCCCTGCACACAAATACGCCATTTGCGTTATGGCCTGATAACCCTCTGCGTTTGCAACTCCAATGGCCACAAGCCCCCAAGCGCCAACTAAGGCAAATTCGGGCATATTTCGTCTCCAGGTGACAACAAGATTTATTAAAGTGGCAATGCCAATGATTGTAAATGTCCAGGCCTCAGGGGAAACTCCCCAGCCATTCCAGCCAATTTTTGTAAGATAGATGGTAACATTAGCAATACAAGCAACGGTAAGCCATCCGCTATAAATAATAAAGGGCCACCACAAAAATACAATGGTTGAAAGTGGGGCGTCCCAAAGTTTCATTTTATTTCTGACCACAATTTGCATCAAACAAAATAAAATAAAGAAAATAACAAAGGTAGAAAGCAGTATGTGATCACAAACAAATAAGTAGCACCATAGGCTATTTGCAATACAACTGAGTATAAACCATCCTCGTGTTTTTTCTACAAATGCATCATTAGATACGGTAACAAAAAGACTTCTAGATTGGTAGATAACAAATCCAAGAAGCAGTAAATAAATAATTCCCCAAATAGAAAACCCGTAACTAGCTGGGGTAAAAAGGGTTTGATATTTACCGCTAATAGCTGCTTGTGTGGAGTTGTTAAACATGCCAGTACTAGAGCCGTAATTAACGTAAATAGTGCCAATAAAAAACACAATATTAAGAATCTGTAATAGTTTTTTCAAGAGTGTAGGTGTTTGTTACAACAAATGTATAGTTTTAAAGTTACGGTACTTCTCTTTAAATAAAAATAGTAAAATTCAAAAAAACAGTATCTTTCTGTTTCTAAAGTACCATTAAATGAAAAACCATTACCATCTTGAATCTCTAGAGGCATACAACCAAGCCTGTAAGGACGCCTCCAACACCCCAAAAGATTTTTGGGACACCATTGCTCGTGAAAATTTTGACTGGATAGCCCCCTGGGAAAGTGTACTAGAACATGATTTGTCTGTTCCAGAGGTAAGCTGGTTTAAAGGCGCTAAATTAAACATCACTTTAAATTGTATAGATAGGCATTTGGCCACTCGAGGATCTAAAACAGCATTGCTTTTTGAACCTAATGATCCTGGGCAAGCTGCAGAAGCTATTAGTTATAAAGAACTTCACCAGCGTGTTTGTAAAATGGCAAATGTGCTAAAGAGTAGGGGCATACAAAAAGGGGATCGGGTGTGCTTGTATTTGCCTATGATTCCAGAGTTGGCAGTAGCCGTATTGGCTTGCGCTAGAATTGGCGCTGTTCATTCTGTGGTGTTTGCTGGATTTTCTGCAGCGGCCCTAGCTACACGAATAAATGATTGCGATTGTAAAATGGTTATAACTAGTGATGGGTCTTACAGGGGCGCTAAAACCATAGATTTAAAATCTATTGTTGATACCGCACTTTTAAGCTGTAAGGCAGTACAGAGTGTTTTGGTAGTGAAAAGAATAGGGACCCAAATTACCTTGCAAGAAAACCGTGATTATTGGATACAACCACTTCTTGATGCTGCCTCTGGCGTTTGCCAGGCTGAGGTTATGGACGCAGAAGACCCTTTATTTATTTTATACACCTCTGGCTCTACCGGAAAACCCAAAGGAATGGTGCACACCACTGCAGGGTATATGGTGTATAGTGCCTTTTCGTTTAAAAATGTATTTCAGTACCAAGAGAAAGATGTGTATTGGTGTACCGCAGATATTGGCTGGGTTACAGGTCACAGCTACATTGTATATGGCCCCTTGGCCAATGGAGCCACTTCCTTGATGTTTGAAGGAGTGCCTACCTATCCAGATGCTGGACGCTTTTGGGAGGTGGTTGCAAAACACAAGGTCACTCAATTTTATACCGCGCCCACAGCCATTAGAGCTTTAGCTAAAGAATCATTATCTCTGGTAGCCAAACATGACCTATCTTCTTTAAAGGTACTTGGCACAGTTGGAGAACCTATAAATGAGGAGGCATGGCACTGGTATGATGATCATATCGGTAAAAATAAAGCGCCTATTGTAGATACTTGGTGGCAAACAGAAACGGGAGGTATTATGATTACTTCTTTGCCAGGGATTACAAAAACAATCCCAACCTATGCAACCCTACCTTTGCCTGGTATTAAACTGGCCCTGATGGATGACACAGGGCAACAAATTACAACGCCTCAGGGGCAAGGAAAGCTATGTGTAACCTTTCCGTGGCCTTCTATGGCGCGCACTATTTACGGAAATCATCAGCGGTATAAACAAACCTATTTCTCAACCTTTGACAATGTTTACTTTACAGGTGATGGCGCACTTCGAGACCCCCAAGGTAATTATAGAATTACTGGAAGAGTAGATGATGTTATTATAGTCTCTGGCCATAATTTAGGGACCGCTCCTATTGAGGATGCTATAAATCAACACCCTTTGGTTGCAGAAAGTGCTGTTGTTGGTTTTGCCCATGATATAAAAGGGACCGCTCTTTACGGGTATGTAACACTTAAAACGACCGATGTTACAAATCAAGACCAACTTCGCAAAGAGATAAATGCAAAGATTGCCCTAGAGATTGGACCTATTGCAAAACTTGATAAAATTCAATTCACTCAAGGGTTGCCAAAAACCAGAAGTGGAAAGATCATGCGCAGAATACTGCGCAAGATTGCCGATAAACAAACCGATAATTTAGGGGATATTTCTACCCTGTTAAATCCAGAGGTAGTAAAAGATATTAAAGAAAACGCGCTTTAAGCTTTAAGATGCTTACTTCATAAAGCTTTCTGCCTTGGTTACCATATTTTTGCTTCCGCAGAAAAAAGGTACTCGTTGGTGTAGCTCTGTGGGTTTGATATCTAGTATTCTTGTATACCCATCACTGGCTTTACCTCCAGATTGCTCTGCTATGTAGGCCATGGGGTTACATTCATACAACAATCGTAATTTTCCATTTGGATCCTTTGAGGTATTTGGGTACATGTATATGCCTCCTTTAATCATGTTTCTGTGGAAATCTGAGACCAAAGACCCAATATACCTTGAGGTGTAAGGCCTGTCCTCTTCTTCTTTTTGGCAATATTTTATATAGTCTTTTACACCCTGTGGGAAATGCACATAGTTACCTTCATTTACAGAGTAAATGCTTCCGTTTTCTGGAAATTGCATGTTGGGATGTGATAAATAATAGGTTCCAATGGCTGGGTTTAAGGTAAAGCCATTTACCCCATGTCCTGTAGAGTATACAATCATTGTTGAGGTGCCATATACAATATATCCTGCCGCAACTTGTTTGTTTCCAGGCTGTAAAAAATCATCAATTGTTACAGGTGTTCCCTCTGGAGTAATTCTTCGGTAGATAGAAAAAATAGTACCTACAGAAACATTAACATCTATATTAGAAGATCCATCTAAGGGGTCTATTAAAACAATATATTTGTTGTCATTTTTTTCATTTCTACCTACAATGGTTATAAAGTCGTCTTCTTCTTCACTGGCAATACCACATACAATTTCTCTGTTGATGAGTGTTTTGATGAACACATCATTTGCGTATACATCCAGTTTTTGTTGATCCTCTCCTTGCACATTTGTTTCTCCTGCTGCCCCCAAAATATCAACCAAACCAGCTTTGTTTACTTCATGGTTTACCACCTTTGCTGCTAAACGGATAGAATTAATTAGTCTAGAAAGCTCTCCAGAGGAGTATTTAAATTCTGTTTGGTTTTCTATAATAAATTCTCCTAATGTTTTATTTTTATTTGACATATTGAGTTGTTCAAGGAATTTAGTGCAAATATCGCATTTTTTAAGAAATTGAACCGATATTTGTGTATCAAAACTAGATCTAATGAGTGTTGTTGTAAGAAAAGCCACGAAAGAAGATATGCCTGATGTGCTCGAGCTTATTAAAGAACTTGCCGTGTTTGAGAAGCAACCAAATGCTGTGCAGATCGATGTTGACACTCTTGCTTGTGAAGGGTTTGGTAACCAGCCGCTTTTTACTTGTTTTGTTTCTCTTTTAGAGGGTCAAATTGTAGGGATGGCATTATGCTATTTTAGATTCTCTACCTGGAAAGGACGCACGGTCCATCTAGAAGATTTAATTGTAAAAGCCTCTAAACGGGGTCAGGGCGTTGGCATGGCACTGTATAAAAAAGTCATGGAGCATGCAGCATCTTTTGATGTAAAAAGAGTAGAGTGGGTAGTCCTTAGTTGGAATACTCCTGCCATAAAATTTTATGAAAAAACAGGGGCAACCATTTTAAAAGATTGGTATTTAGCTCAATTTGACCAAGAAGGATTGTCTCATTTTATTTCCTCTGGTAGTTAATTTTAAATTATAGCTTTGTGAGCAACACTATGAATGTATTTAAATTTGGAGGCGCTTCTGTAAAAGATGCTCAAGGGGTTAGAAATGTAGCTACTGTTTTACAGCAAACAGGCCATACCAATCTTGTAATTGTAATCTCGGCAATGGGTAAAATGACCAATGCTTTTGAGGGTGTTGTGAGCTGTTATTTTAATGATCCTACAAAAGTAAAACAAGCCCTAGAAAATATTAAAGCATATCACTGGTCTGTTTCCCAGGAAATATTTACAGATTTTAATGCGCCAGTTTTCAGGCAGATACAAGAATTAATTACAGCAGTATCTTCTTTTTTACAAACTAATAAATCTACCAACAAGGCCTATGTTTATGATCAAGTGGTGGGCTATGGAGAGCTTCTTTCTACCACCATTGTATCTGCATATTTAACCCAAATGGCCATAAAAAACACCTGGGTAGATATTCGTAGTTGTATAGTTACAGACCCTAACTTTAGAGAAGCCTCTGTAGATTGGCAAACTACAAAGCAGCACATTGTTAAAAATATAGCACCCACAGGTATAACCATAACCCAAGGTTTTTTGGCGGCAGAGGCTACCAATAATTTCACAACAACTTTGGGTAGAGAGGGTAGTGATTACACTGCCGCAATTCTTGCTTACTGTTTAAGCGCAGCAAGTGTCACCATCTGGAAAGATGTTCCTGGGGTTTTAAATGCAGACCCTAGGTTTTTTAAAACCACGACCTTATTACATCACATTTCTTATAGAGAAGCCATAGAGCTAGCTTTTTATGGCGCTTCTGTTATACATCCTAAAACCCTACAGCCCTTACAGAAAAAAGAAATACCTTTATTTGTGAAGTCTTTCTATGACCCTTTAAGCCCTGGTACTTGTGTGGGGAAAGGGGTTACCCTAGACCCAAAAACAGCCTGTTTTATTTTAAAGAAAGGACAAGTTTTACTCTCCTTATCTTCTCTAGACTTTAGTTTTATAGTAGAGAAAAACATAAGTGATGTATTTACATTACTAGATAAAAATAAAATGAAGGTTTCCTTAATTCAAAACTCTGCCATTAGTTTTTCTGTGGTCATAGACAATACATACAATAATCTGGTTGTGCTGCTTACCTCCCTGCGCTCCACCTTTAGGGTAAGTTGGAATGAAGATGTGACTCTTTATACCATCCGTCATGCATCCTCAAATGATGTAAAGTCACTTATTCAAAACAAAGAGGTTTTGTTAAAACAAGAAAGTAGAGAGACCGTGCAGTTGGTTATTAAAGATTAAAGTGAGATTTTGAAAAGGCGTGGCAATAGTCTTTTATTTCTTCTCTAGCTTTTATGAATGCCGCTTGAGTTTGATCTGGTGTGCCTATAAATTTTGAAGGATCATAAAAATTATGATGCAATCTTTCTGCGTTTGGGGCAGCAATAAAGGGGCAGTTTTCAAAGGCATGATCACAGACGGTGATTATATAATGCCAATCTATTTCTTGGTATTCATTTACATTGTTGGAGGTATGACTGGAAATATCAATTCCATCTTTTTTCATGGCTAAGGCCGCTCCAGGGTTAATACCATGTGTCTCTATTCCTGCACTGTAAATGGTTGCCTTGTCTCCAAGAAATTGATGAAGGTATCCATGTGCCATTTGGCTTCGGCAACTATTACCGGTACAAAGTACTAATATGTTTTTCATGTGTTTTATGAGTTCGCTATTATTTTTAAATCTATTAACAACAGCCACTACCAGGGGCGCAACTATTTGCTTGGGGTTGGGTGTTTTGTGTTTCTGGAATTCCGCAAATATCTTCTGCTTTACAAGCCGTTTTTTGAGTTGCTAGTTGAAACATTAAATTGCTTCCATGAATCTCAACTCCGGTTACAAATAATTGAGCGGTATGAAACAAGGCATTTCCGTATTCAAAACACACCTCGCTTTGGTTGGTATAAGGTCTTATTTTTCCTACGGTGTCTAAAATAGCTAAGGCTTTATTACAGGTCATAAAATCTGTCTTTCCTAACTCCAAGGGGCTTTCCCAGAGTTGGACGATGGTTTGCTTCCAGGAGTCTTCTCTAGCACCGCAATCTACAGAGTCTACGGTAATATGCTTTACTTCTGTAATATGATAATTGGCTCCAACAAGTTGCCCAGGCATGTATTGAAACAGCAATGATTTGTCTTGGTGTTCCTTTAGGATGTTAAAAAATTCTTGTGTGTTCATTGCTTTATTTTTTTATTTCTTAAATCTAATGTGTTTATGCTATAGAGGCTCCTTTAAATGCCGCGATTATTTTATGGACAATAACTTGGGCTAATTTTTCTTTACTCTCCATTGTCCAGCCAGCAACATGGGGGCTTAGAATAACATTGTCCATCGCCAAAAGCTCCTCCAGCTCCAGGGGCATCTTATCTGTAAACAGTGTTTCAAAAGATAGTTTTTCATATTCTAAAACATCCAAGCCAGCTCCTAGTATTTTCCCGCTTTTTAACCCAGAAACTACATCTTTAGTCACCACGCTTTTTCCTCGTGCGGTGTTAATAAGCCAAAATGGTTTTTTAAACTTGGCTATAAAAGCAGCGTCTACCATTTGGTTGGTTTGTGGTGTCCAAGGGGTGTGCAGGCTTAGTACATCTGCCTTCTCTTGTAATGTTTGCAAAGATACTTGTGTTGCATTTTTATTGCCTAGGTCTTGCTTGATATCATAACAAAGCACCTTGCAATTAAAGCCTTTTAATTTTTTGGCAAAACAGCGGCCCATGTTTCCGTAGCCAATAAGGCCAATGGTTTTTCCTTGGATTTCTACCCCTCTATTTGTCTCTCTCTCCCAGCGCCCAGCCTTTACTTGCCTATCTGCACTATTTAACTTATTAAACAGCGATAATAACATGCCAAGGGCGTGTTCTGCTACTGCATTTTTGTTTCCTTGGGGCGCTGCAAATAAGGAGATGTTTTTACTTGCTGCATAAGCAACATCGATGCTTTCTAGACCAGCTCCTACGCGTGCTATAAATTTTAGATTGCTAGCCGCATCAATAAATTGTTTGTCTATTTTAAACCTACTTCTAATAACAATACCATCATAAGGCGCTATAACCTGTTCTATATCCTGTTTTGAAGAGCTGTAGTCTTCCTGGCAGTCAAACCCAGCATGGGTAAGTTGCTGCATCAGTAAGGGATGGTTTTGATCTAGATGTAATATCTTCATTTTAAGAGGTAAGACTACAAAGATACTAGGTCTTTGTTTAGATATCCATGGTCTTAGATTATAATAAGGTTATATAAAGGTTAAATTTTTGGATAGGAGTTTTGTGTTTTCTGGTGCACTACATTACCGGTATGTTTGGTATCTAGTTTTTCAAAAAGCAATAAATGCACCTCTTGATCTGTCTGGCTTTTTGGGCAATGTTCCACTCCTTTAGGAACTACAATAATCTCCCCTTGTTGCACAATTTCTATTTTATCTCTAAAATGCATTTCTAGCACCCCTTTTTGCACAAAAAAAAGCTCATCTTGGGTTTCGTGCTTGTGCCACACAAATTCTCCTTTAATTTTAGCTAGTAGTATTTGCATGTCATCTACAACCGCTATTTGATGTGGGTGCCATTGTTTATTAAACCTGCTAAGTTTTTCTTTGATGTTAATTGGGTGCATGGCGTTATTTTTTTATCTTAAAAATATAGTTTCTAGGATTGTAATAGGAAAGGTGGGAGCTAAAAGAAGTTTAAAAGTTTAAAATTATTTTGGCTATAAAAAAGAATAAAAATATCCCAAAAATATCATTACTTGTTGTTATAAAGGGACCTGTTGCAATGGCTGGATCAATGCCTTTTTTGTCTAAGATAATGGGCACAAAGGTGCCTACTAGTGCAGCAACGATAATTACTAGTAGCATAGAAATAGCAATGGTAAAAGCAACTTGTTGATCCATTTGTGTTAGCGCGCCAAATAAAATAACTAAGACCCCAAGAGCAAGACCGTTAATAAGGGCAAGGCCTACTTCTTTAAGTAGCCTTTTAAACAAACTTCCCTTTACATTGTCATTGGCCAAACCCTGTACAATAATTGCACTAGATTGTACTCCAACATTTCCTGCCATAGCGGCAATTAGCGGGGTGAAGAAAAACAGCTCTACATGAGTGGCAAGAGCTTCATCATATCCTCTCATAATATACACACTGCCAAGACCTCCAAGAAGTCCTAGAACAAGCCATGGCAACCTTGCTTTTGTGAGATCTATAATGCTGTCATCTGCCTCTACATCTTGAGAGATACCTGCAGCCATTTGGTAATCTTTTTCTGCTTCGTCTTTTATGAAATCTACAATGTCATCAATGGTAATTCTTCCCACCAAAACGCCCTTGTCATCAACTACAGGGATGGCCTCCAAATCATACTTTTGCATAATACGTGCCACCTCTTCATTTTCTGTGTGTACAGTGACGTAATCTACCTTTGGAATGAAAACATCACTAATTTTTGTTTTCGCCTCTGCGGTGAGCAAATCTTTTAAAGAGAGCCTACCGGTTAGTTTTCCTTCTTTGTTGGTTACATAAATGGAGTGAACACGGGTTACATTTTCTGCCTGGCGACGCATTTCACGAACACAGCCTGCAACGGTCCAAGTTTCTTTTACCTGCACCAATTCTTTGGCCATTAAAGCTCCAGCGGTATCCTCATCATAGTTAAGCAGTTCTACAATATCTGCGGCACGCTCCTGATCTTCAATTTTATCTATTACTTTTTGCTGGATTGTTTCATCCAGTTCACCTATAATATCTGCAGCATCATCTGTGTCAAGCTCTTGAAGCTCTGCAGCAATTTCTATAGGAGAGAGGCGCTCAAGAATTTTTTCTCGCACATCATCATCAAGCTCCATTAGGGCCTCAGATGTTAAATCACTCTCTAGTTGTTTAACAAGGTAGGTGGCCTGATCGCTTTTGAGCTCTTCGATGAGTTCTGCGATATCTGCAAAGTGAAATTCTTGTAAAACCTCGCGCAACGCAGTACCATCTTTTTTGGCAATGAGTTGAGCTATTTGCTCTATAAAATCACTGGTGAGTTGAAATTGCATCGGCTTCTAATTTTTGTGTTAGTGCAATAAATTGCGCTACAGATAGCTGCTCAGGTCTTTGCCCAAAGATAGCATCTTCTTTTATTTTATCTGAAAGATTAAAAGATTTTAAACTATTTCTTAAGGTTTTACGTCTTTGCTGGAAGGCAGTTTTAACAACTTTATACAGCATGGCCTCACTACAATCAATGGCTAAGGAGGCTTTTCTGCGCAATCTAAGCACGCCACTTTCTACTTTGGGTGGCGGGTTAAATACCGTAGGTGGAACCGTGAAAAGATACTCTGCATCATAAAATGCCTGGGTTAGTACAGACAGTATACCATAGGTTTTACTGCCCTCTTTGGCGCAAATACGCATGGCCACCTCTTTTTGAAACATGCCACTAAATTCTGGCACCTGCTGCTTTATCTCGAGCATTTTAAATACAATTTGGGTAGATATATTGTAAGGAAAGTTACCTGTAATGCCAAATTGCGCTGTTCCAAAATAATCTTGAAGGTCTTCTTTTAAGAAATCTGCCTCCAAAATCTGCAGGTTTTTGTTGGGGTAATTATTAATTAGAAACTCCACAGATTCGCTATCGAGTTCCATGGCCACTAGATTGATGTCTTTCTTTAGCAAATATTTGGTCATTACTCCTGTTCCTGGGCCAATCTCCAATACATTTTTATAGCCCTCAAGCTGCAGGGTTTGGGAAATATCATTGGCAATTTTCTCATCTGTCAAGAAGTGCTGCCCTAGAAATTTTTTAGCGCGCACCCCGTCGTTTTGCGGATTAAATTCTCTCTTAGGAACCGCGCTGTGCTTGTTGTATTTTTTCTTTTTTGCCATGGTATTTGTTGTAGCGGTATTTAGTGAGTTATTGCTCACAAATTACTTCAAGTTCTGTTCTAAAGGCTATATATTTTCCTTCAAATGCTTTGCCTTGTGCCCTGAGTGTCGCGGCATCTTGTGTGTAATACTGCTCAAGGGTTTGTTTGCTGTCTGTGGTGTATTGCACAGAGTAGGTGATACCGCCCATCTGCTCTTCTACCATTACCTTGGTCATAAGGGCCTTGCTAAACTTATTGGTAGCTAGCATGGCGGGTATATGGGTGTTTTTCATCCAATCTAGCCACTGTTGGTGTATGTCGTTTTCTACATTAATGGTGACGTTATAAATATACATAGGGCTTAAGGTTATTTTTTTATCTTCCTCTTAGGATTCTATACTTCTTTCTTGCTTGGGTAAAGTAAATGCTGTCTGCAAAGTCAAAAACAATTTGCTCGTAATACTGTTTTGCTTTTTGAGGATCTAGTAATTGGTTCTCATATAAATTTGCGAGGTTAAAATACGCATCGTCTGCTAAAATTTCATCTTTATAGACAGCAATTATTTTGAGGTAATTGGCTTCTGCTTTTTTGTATTGCTCGGTTTTTTCAAAAAGCTCTGCCTGTTTTAGAAGGGCTTCGTCTTCTATTTTTTCTCCTTTGTGGCTTGTTAAAATTTCTGTCAGAACTTCGATGGCCTGGGTGTCTTTATTTTGAAGGGCAAGGAAATCTGCCCTGGCATATTTTTTCAAGGCAGTTTGCAGAGAGTCTTCCAGGGTGTTGTCATGAATCATGAGGGTCATTTTCAGGGCATCATTTGCAATAAGCTGGGTGGTAGATTTACGCAAGACATCTGTCTGGGCTTTTGCCCAAACAAAATCACCTTTAAAATAACTTGTTCTTGCTACTTTAAATCTAGCCTCTTGCGCTAAGACATCACTCTTTACTTTGTTTTGGATTTGAGAATAATAAATAAGGGCTCTATTAAATTTTTCGTCAAACACTAAGATATCAGCCAATTCCATCTTAACTAAAGATTCCTGGTATTGGTTTAGCGATTTTTTAATGAGTTTTTTTAGATTGGCAATGGCAAGGGGTATTTCATTTGCAGTAAAAGCTAAAAAGTGATTATAGTCTATTTGAAGTAAATAGCTCTGGCTGCCATAACCGTATTGATCGAGGAGGGTTTCAAACTCCTGGGCTATTTTTTTATAGTCTTTTTCTTGGGCGGTGGCTAGCCTTATTTTCATCAGGTATTGATGCCCTTGCAGCTTTGCGCTTGGTGTTGCAGATTTTTCAATCAAAAAATTAATGATCTGTTCTGCGTTTTGATAATCTTTCTCATCTAAGGTGATTACGACAAGATCAACAATAGCCCTTAGGTCTTGATCTCCCATTCTTTTATAAATGGCTTTTTCTTGGGTAAATGCCTTGTTAAATTCTTTTTGCTGAATAAATAACCAGCTTAAAAGTTCATTGTAAAGCACATCTGGTCTTTGTTGTAATTTTTTTAGTAGTGTTTTTCTTAGTAAAACATTGGCATTGTTTTGCGGGTCTTGGGTGATGTACAAACTAAAATTACGCTGCGCCAAGGGCTTATAGCGCTGTTGTAGTTGTACCGCATTGATGTATTTTAAAAACATCTTCTCAAGGGCCCCCTGCTCCCCGTATATACGGGCAACTTGAATATTATAGTTTACTGCGGGATTAAGCTCCATGGCTTTTTCATAGGCCATAATTGCTTTGTCTAGTAAGCTAAACTGTTCAAATTTTTTGGCAACAAGCGAGCTGTAATTTGGTTTTTGTGCAACCAACTCAAGGGCTTGGGCGTAGTATTTGTTTGCCAGAGAATCTTTTTTTTGCAACGAATAATTATGTCCTAAATCAACCAAATATTGATTTTGACCATTGCGGTTATTTACTTGTTTTTCAAGTAAGACCTGCGCCTGTTCAAAGTTTTCTAGTTGCTGATGGGCCTCTACAAGCTTTAGCATATACTGGCTTTTATAGGGCGTCTTCGCATATAATTTTTCGTAGATAGAAATAGCCTTCTGGAACTCTCCGCGGTCAAAGTAGTTTTCGGCTAAAATTTCGCTTTGCGAAAAAACCGAACTACTGGCAAGAAAAAATAAAACAACATACAATAACCGCATAGGGTAAAGATAGTGTTTTTAGCCTCTTCTATAAAGAGAAAAACCACTGCTTAAAAGTAAAACAGTGGTTTATAGCTCTAAAATTGATTATTGTTTCAAATAGCTTAATCTATCATGTCAAAACCACAATAGGGTACAAGTACCTCTGGAATTTTAATACCCTGGGGGGTTTGGTAATTTTCTAAAATACCTGCCAGTACTCTAGGTAAGGCCATTGAGCTACCGTTTAGGGTGTGCGCTAGTTTGTTTTTACCATCTGTGTCTTTAAAACGAAGTTTTAATCTATTTGCTTGAAAGGTTTCAAAGTTAGAAACAGAACTTACCTCAAGCCATCTGTCTTGAGCTGTTGAGAAGACTTCAAAATCATAGGTGATGGCCGCTGCAAAACCAAGATCTCCACCACATAGGCGTAAAATCCTGAAAGGGAGTTGTAACGCTCTCAAGATATTGGCAACGTGCTCGACCATATCCTCTAGTGCTTTTTCACTATTATCTGGATGCTCTATACGCACTATTTCTACCTTGTCAAACTGGTGCAATCTATTTAAGCCCCTAACATGGGCGCCATAACTACCAGCTTCTCTTCTAAAGCAAGGGGTGTAACTTGTACATGATATAGGCAAATCTGCCCCTTGGATGATATCACCTCTAAACATATTTGTTACGGGCACCTCTGCCGTTGGGATTAGATACAAATCATCAACACCAACGTGATACATTTGCCCTTCTTTGTCTGGCAATTGTCCTGTCCCAAACCCAGAGGCTTCATTTACAAGATGAGGTACTTGGTATTCTGTATATCCTGCAGCTGTGTTTTGGTCAAGAAAATAAGAAATAAGGGCACGTTGTAGGCGGGCTCCTTTTCCTTTAAATACAGGAAAACCAGCGCCGGTAATTTTAACACCCAACTCAAAATCTATGATATCATATTTTTTTGCCAATTCCCAGTGTGGTATGGCACCTTCTGCCAATACAGGAATATCCCCCTCTCTTAGGGTTTGCTGATTGTCATTCTCATCCTGGCCAGCGGGAACTAACTCCTGAGGTATATTGGGTATGGTGTACAGCAGCTCTTGTAGTGTTTTTGAAACATCTTTTAACTGCTCATCTAAGGCTTTTGAGTTTTCTTTTAAAGTGCTTGTTTTCTCTTTAAGGGCGGTTGCCTGATCGGCTTTGCCTGATTTAAATAAAATACCAATTTCTTTAGAAAGGGAGTTTGCCTCTGCCAGGATATCATCTAGTTTGGCCTGTGTAGCACGACGGTTGTCGTCTGCCTCTAGAACTTGATTAATAACAGGTGTTGCATCCATACCTCTTTTTTTCAAGGCTTTGATGAAGGCTTCTTTATGATCTCTAATGCGCTGAACTTGTAACATGTTTCCCTTAATTTTTATAAGGCAAAGTTATGGAATTTGTAATAATGAAGGCTTTATTGTAGTAGAAATTAGCAAGTAGATTTGTTTGACAACAAAAGTAAAGCCAGAAGCAAGATAGTGCTGGGGTTATTTTAGGTGTATTTGTTTTTTGTTTAGAGAAGAATTCTTAAAAACGTTTTAATAAAAACCCCATAATCACAAGAATAAAAATAACCAGTAGCACCACAGATTGCATGTTGCGGGCTTTGTCTTTTTTAGAATTTTTGTTGAGCATACTATGGTTTTGTCTAGGGTATAAATATAACTATTAATTTTTTTCTGGGAGAGCAGCATAGTTTTTTGGAGCAGGTAAAATCCAACTGTGGTGTTTAAAGGGA
Source organism: Patiriisocius sp. (assembly GCA_965656925.1). Classification (GTDB taxonomy): domain Bacteria; phylum Bacteroidota; class Bacteroidia; order Flavobacteriales; family Flavobacteriaceae; genus Patiriisocius. The sequence goes on along the minus strand of CBFHMO010000005.1, from coordinate 7,248 downwards.
GTCCATTTTTGTGTTCCTAGGTCTACAGTGTCATTTATTAAGCGAAAATAGGGCCCACCATTCACACTCACTTTTGTGTCTGCAAACACAGCAACATCAATACCTTTTTGGGCCTGTGTTTGCTTAATTCTTTGCGCTAATTGCCAGATAACATCTGGTTTTGTGCCAACGGTTCTTTGTTGTTTTTTGGTAAGCATCCCCTTGATGTTGTACTTGCTTTTTTCTTGTGTTTTTTTATCTAAGGTATACATGGTGGTGTATCCTGTTTTGCTTCTAAGCATCATGCGCCAACTCAGGCGGTGCCCTTCTTCTGTCCATAAAACATCATCTTTGATGCCCAGATGCCTTACAGGGAGCACTATTTGCACTACAAAATATAGGCATAAGACCCCGACAATTACCTTGCTGTATGGGGGCACTTTAACCTCTGCCAAGTCATAATGCTCCTTTTTTGGAAAAAAGCGCAGTTGCAGGGTCTTGGAAGAGAAAAAGAAAAAGGCAAAAGACAAAGACATGAATGGGAAAATTCCTATTTGAAACACCACGGCATTAAAAACATGAAACACAATAGAGAGACAAAATGCTATAAAACGAGTGCGTTTGTATAGCAGTAGGGGTATAATTAAAGCGTCAAAGAAAATCCCTACATACGCAATAGCGTAATGCACCCATTGTTGTTGTAAAAAAGAACCAATGAGCCAATACTCTTTTTTGCCTGACATAAGTAGGCCCGTGACCGTTGCATCCAACCATGCTGGATATATTTTTGCTACACTGGCATAGGTATACACAATCCAGACTTGTAAAATAAGCGCATATAATACCCATCTGGGCATAGATCTAGAAGCTGTGCCGGGTTGTTGTTTAGCATCTATAGAGAACCATTTGTTGGCAGGTAAAAACACCATGCCCCAAGACAGCAGTAGCATTAAATAATAATGATTGTTGTAGCTGCTTTTTTGCATTAAATACACCCCGCTCCACAATACAGCAAAGCAAAACATACTGAGTCTGTATTTATACCCAAGCATTACTCCAACTCCAAGTATGCCCAGACACATAAAGTAGAAATACATCCCGTTACCCTCTAGGGGTTGTAGAAACTCAAAACCAATAAAGTTGAATGTAAACTGAGGCTCAATAAGGGTTTTTTTAACCCAGCCTGTAGCAATAGCTCCAAAGCCTTCAAGGGCAATTAGAAAGCCAAATACTACTCTAAAGAGTATAAGGCCAGAATTGTCAATATGTTTAAAAAGGAGCTTATGCAAGTGATTGTATATAGTCTTTTGCAAAGGCTTCGTCTTTTTGGATGGCTTTTTTTAAGCTTTCTAAGTCTTTAAAAGTGACCTCCTCACGAATGTGCTGTAAAAAGTGTAGTTGCAGCTCTTTGCCGTACAGATCTGTATTTGTGTCTAGAAAAAATGTTTCTATACTCTTTGTGGTTCCTCCAACGGTAGGGTTGGTGCCAATGCTTGTAATACCATAGGTAAGGGTGTTGTTTACCATTGCTTTTACTATATACACGCCATTTTTAGGTATTAATTTATAAGTCTGTGGAACCTGCAAATTGGCGGTAGGGTAGCCAATGGTTCTTCCCAGGGCTTTTCCTTTAGTGACGGTGCCCTCTATGGTGTATGGGTAGCCCAAGTATGTATTTGCTGTAAGGATATCTCCCTGGGCCAGTGCTTTTCTAATTTTGGTAGAACTTACAGATACCTCATCTAGTTGTTGGGCGCTTATTTCTTCTACCTCAAAACCAAACTCTACTCCGTATTTTTTAAGGTCTTGGATATCTGCATTTCTATTTCTTCCGAAGCGGTGGTCATAGCCAATGATAATTTTTTTAGCCTTGAGTTGTGTCACCAAAACATCTCTTACATATTCAAGGGCTGAGAGTCTTGAAAACTCATAGGTAAAGGGTTCTACTACAAAATAATCTAAGCCAATATCTTCTAGGAGCTGTTTTTTTTCTGGCAAGGTATTTATAAGTTTTATGTCGCTATTTTTTTGCAAGACCATTCTTGGGTGCGGAAAAAAAGTAAGCACCACCGAAACAAGCCCCAGCTCTTTTGCTGAGCTTATCAAGCGCTGCACAATTGCGCGATGGCCAACATGCACACCATCAAAAGTGCCAATAGTGATCACACTTTGGGCATTGCTCTTAAATTCAGCGGTTGTTGCGAGTTGCTCCATGTATATTATCCGTTAAAGCTGTTCATGGTGTTGTCTAGCCCGGCTAGTGCAAAAGATTCTATCGCTTCAATGCTCTTTGGGATCTGGGTTATAAGGTGAGACTCCTCTTGTGGGGTCCACTCACCTAGAACATAATCTATTTGCTTTCCTTTAGAGAAGGCATCACTTATGCCAAATCTAAAACGGGGGTATTTTCCAGTAGCCAGCATCTCTTGTATGTCTTTAAGACCATTATGACCTCCGCTACTTCCTTTGCCTTTTATTCTAAGGGTTCCAAAGGGTAGGTTAAGATCATCTGTTACAACCAGTAGGTTTTCAAGGGGTATATTTTCTTTCTCCATCCAGTATTTTACTGCCTTGCCACTAAGGTTCATGAAGGTGCTGGGTTTTAAAAGAATTAGGGTGCGTCCCTTTTTTTTATGGGTAGTGATGTCTCCAAGTTTTACGGTTTCCCAGCTAAGATCTGCTTGTTTTGCCAGGGCATCAAGGACTCTAAAGCCAATATTGTGGCGTGTATTTTTGTAGGCAGGGCCAATATTGCCAAGGCCAGCGATTAAAAATTTTTTCATATCCAAGCTCCTGTTCTTTGTAGCAGTTGTTTGTGTGGTTGTTTGCTCTTTGTTTTTTAAAGATAGATTGTTTGCTGTTGGGTTTTGAAGACCCAATAATTTTCTAACAAATGAAAGCATTGTTTTTTTGTTGGTTTGGTAAAAATAAAAAAAGCATCCCGAATTAACGGAATGCTTTGTATATAATTAACCTTGTTGTAATTATTCTGCTGGAGCGGCCTCTGGAGCTGCTGCACCTTCTGCACCTTCTGCACCTTCTTCATCTTCTTCTTCTTCATCATCATCAACAGCTGTTCTAGAAGTTCTAATCTGGCAAATTACAGTGTTATCTGTGTGAAGTATTGAGAATGTATCCTGCTTTACAGCCGTGATATACATTTTTGCACCAATCTTCATTTCTGTAATATCTGCATCGATAAAATCTGGAAGGTTTTTTGGTATTGCCTTAATACGTAACTTACGTGTTACAATACGAAGTACACCACCATTTTTAACTCCACGAGAATTTCCTGATACGCGTACAGGAATTTCCATCATTACTTCTTTATCATCAAATATTTGATAGAAGTCTATGTGCAAGATTCTGTCTGTTACCGGGTGGAATTGAATGTCTTGTAAAATTGCATTTACCTTGACACCGTCTAACTCAATTACTACAGTATGCACATCTGGTGTGTATACTAGTTTATTGAAGGAAAGCTCTGGTGATTGAAAGTGAATTGGCTCGTCTCCTCCGTATACTACGCAAGGAACCATACCAGCATTACGTAAGGCAGCAGTTGCTTTTTTGCCCACGACTTCTCTTTTTGATCCGTTGATTGTAATTGATTTCATTTTAAAATTTTAATTTATAATAGGTTGTTTTCCCGAATTTTCGGGCTGCAAATATAAAATTTTATATTGTAAAGAGATTACTCTTAAGCACAATTTTAATGCAAAGAGTCAAAATGAGTGAGGGATCAACAATTTTATGCTTCTACAAATGGTAAAAAGACTGTTTTATTACATTAAGAACTTAGAACTTATAGACTCATTTTCATGCACGCTTGTCATCACATCTGCAAAAAGAGTAGCGCAGGTAAGAACTTTAAGTTTTGGGCTTTCTTGACCAAGAGGGATAGAATCTGTAACAATTAGCTCCTGTAGTTTTGAGTTTTCAAGACGCTCAAAGGCGCTTCCAGACATAATGGGGTGGGTGCAAATAGCACGAACGCTAAGGGCGCCACGCTCCATCATAAGGTCTGCAGCTTTTGTGAGGGTTCCTGCGGTGTCTACCATGTCATCTACAAGTACTACATTTTTACCTTTTACGTCTCCAATGAGCTCCATGTGGCTAATAACATTGGCTTTTTCGCGTTGTTTGTAGCAAATTACTACATCACTAGAAAGGGCCTTAGAGTAGGCATAGGCTCTTTTACTACCTCCCATGTCTGGTGAGGCAATGGTTAAATTATCAAGCTGTAAGCTTTTTAAATAAGGTAAGAAAATAGTAGAGGCGTATAGGTGATCTACGGGTTTTTCGAAAAACCCTTGTATTTGGTCTGCGTGTAAATCCATGGTAATAATACGAGTGGCTCCTGCAGTTTCTAGCATTTTTGCGATGAGTTTTGCAGCAATGGGTACACGAGGCTTGTCTTTTCTGTCTTGTCTTGCCCAACCAAAATAAGGTATTACGGCTGTAATATGTCTGGCACTGGCTCGTTTTGCCGCATCACACATAAGCAGTAGTTCCATAAGGTTGTCACTACTTGGGTGGGTAGAGCCTATTAAAAACACGCGGCATCCTCTTACAGATTCTTCAAAACTTGGCTGAAACTCTCCATCACTATAGGTGGAGGTAATGATATTTCCTAGGGGCAGGCCGTAGCATTTGGCAATATCTTTGGCTAGCGATTGACTTTGTTTACAGGCAAAAATCTTTGGTGTTGGCATGGCGGGTTTATTTTTGATGTAACAAATGTAAAAGAAAACATTGCAAGAGGTAAAATAAGTTGTGCGGAGTTATTAAGAAAATGTTAATACTTGTTTTTTTGACTAGCATCTCTTAAATTTAATAGATTCAAATAGCCAAAGAATTGCTTAGTAAAAAAACACTAGCTATAAGTGTACCAATGGTTACAGGTGTTTTCTTTAGATTAAACCACCTAAAAAGTGTCTCATATAATAATGAGATTCTATAAATTAGTTAAGCGGCAATAATATTCGTTCAAATACACAACTAATAAACTTTTAAGAGTCTTTTTTGTTAGCTATTTCGGGGTTCTTGGCAAATAAAATATAGCTAGGTGTTGTATTTCAGGGTTTTTTTTGGTTTTTTGAGCCAAAGTAAGCTCCTTATTTGTATTCAAAATAGCGTTTTTTTTGCCTGGTATTTTTTATACAAAATGAAGTATTATGGCATAAAAAAACCTCCATCTTTTTAAAAGATGGAGGTTTTTATGGGCTGCTATTACCTGGCTATTATTGCACCAGTACCTTTTTTGAAAACAAGGCATTACCTGCTTTTAATTGTACTACATACACTCCCTTTGCAAGCCCTTGTGTTGAGACGCTTTGAGTTTGTGATGGATTATGTAATGTTTTTGTACGTACGCTCACACCTAGCATGTTATAAAGTGATGCGGTTGTTGTAGGTGCCGAAGAAGCAATTCCTGTAATGGTTATAAAATCTTGGTTGTTTGCTTTAAATACAGATACGGTGTCTGTATCAAACACATTACTAGTGTTTAATATCTCTGATCCAAGTATCTCTGTAGTAAAGTGGATGTGAAATCTACCTACCCCTCTTATCAGTTGTGCAGCGGTTAGCTCAAAGTCTTGTCCTTGTAGTTGTGTGAAGGTACCGTAAAGGGTATCTTCCAAATACACATTCACATTCTCTGGCAAGGTATTGTTAGTAATACTAATTCTAAAAGAATCTCCTATTTCTTGGTTAATAACTAGTGGCACTGCAACGTCAAACGCTGAGGCGGTTCCCATTGCGTTAATAGCGAAGTTGGTTCCTTGATCATCTTCAAGTAATCTAGAGCTTAAGGCGGTATCTTGATTAAAGGCTCCAGCGTCATATCCAGGGTCTAAACCTAAGGTAAGCCCATCTTGGAAATAAAACCTTGTATCTGCCTGTTCTAAGTTACCGTGGTATAGTTTTATAAACAGTGTATATGTGGTTAACATAGGTGCACTTGTAACAAACTCTTTGGCAGAAATTACCTCCGGCATATTTGAAGTTAAAAGTGTTTCATTTTTGTTTGCATAGCTAGTAAGAGAAAATACTAAAGTTAATAACGGGAGTAGGACAAGCTTTTTCATAAGGTTTTTTTTGGTGTGATTTTTTATAGTACAAACATACAAACTATTTCTACTTAAATAACACTTAATCCTATATTTAACACACTTAATCGGATATATTGATGTATTTTTAAAATAGTATAGGGCGTTTCTTACATCAAAAACCCCTTAAACGCTATGTTTGTCGATAAAAAACATTTCATGAAAATATTTTCATTTTTTTTCGTTTTATGTGCTTTTTATGTCATTTAATCGTGTTTTTATGTCATTTAATCGTGTTTTTAAGGATTAAAAATGAAATAAAACGTCAATTCCTACACACCAAAATAAAATAATCGATAAAGTGCATGGTTAAAAATGAATGTTCTTAAGTAGATGATTGTAGGGATGATAATTACACGACATAACCATGTCGTGTAATTTTTTAAGAAAGCTTTTGGATGGCGTTTTTAATTTAAAAGAGAGTAGCGCTCTTTCTTAGAATGCCTTTTGTAAAAGTGGTTTTATAACATCACTTTCAAGCATAAATAGATGAGATACCAGACAGGTTTATAGATATACTATATGAGCTTAATTTTTTTAAGTGTAGGTAAAAGAGGGGATGCTTTTAAAAACAACACCTTTACTGTATTGTTTCTTAATGTATCTAGCTGGTCTAACTTTTTTTTGGAGGTTATTTAAGGCATTGTATCCTTTACCAAGTTTATATTTTAAGGGCCTGCAGGGCAGCTGTCTTATGTATTGGCATTTGTATTTAAATACATTGACTCTTAACTGGCTCCATAGCTATAGCCGTATCCATAGCCGTATCCATAGCCGTATCCATAGGCATATCCATACTTGTCTATAAACTTGTCTGGTTTTGTGTCATCGGTAATTACATACCCTATGTTTTTCTTATTGTATTTTTCTTTATAGTCTAACACGTAATTTACTAATTTTTTAGATGAAAAGTTTTTTCTAAAAACATGAACGACATAATCTGATTTTTCTAAAAGCTCTAGAGACTCCACCATAAATAGGATTGGAGCACTGTCAAAAATGATATAATCATACTCCCCTTTAAGATATGATACAAAATCATCAAATCTTTGCGTGTTAAAAAGATTGATTTTAGTGCTTGTTTTTGTTCCTACAAAAAGAGTATGGAGTTGTTTGTCCTTAACTTTATAATTCTGAAATAGTTCTTTGAAATCAT
>CBFHMO010000004.1:0-38403 GCA_965656925.1 Patiriisocius sp. | reverse complement strand
GTTTTTTTTACACTTACGTATGGGTTTTTATTAGATATCTACTTCACTTTTCACAACCAAGCGAAAGCCTTCTCCGTGAATGTTTATAATCTCTACGTCATCCTCTTTATTAAGGTATTTACGCAGCTTAGCGATATACACATCCATACTTCTGGAGGTAAAATAATTATCATCTCTCCAAATTTTAATCAGCGCAAGTTCTCTTGGCATAAGATCATTTTTATGCAAAGCTAGTAAACGCAACAACTCATTTTCTTTCGGAGATAGTTTTACTGGATTCTCTTTATGGAAAGTTAAAAATCTAAGTTTAGAGTTTAAGAAAAAGTTTCCTATTTGAAACTCAAATTCTTTACTATCTGCGATAGAATCTTTTGCTTTGCGTTGAATGATTGCTTTGATTTTCATCAGAAGAACTTCACTGTCAAAAGGTTTATTTAAGTAGTCGTCTGCCCCTACTTTATAGCCTTTTAAAACATCCTCTTTCATAGCTTTTGCTGTAAGGAAGATAATTGGCACATCTTGATTTTTTTCTCGAATTTCTTTAGCCAATGTAAACCCATCTTTATAGGGCATCATTACATCTAGAATACAAAGATCATAATCATCTTTTTTAAATTTTTCAAAACCTTCCATACCATTTTTGGCGTGTACAACATCATAGTCATTCATGGTAAGGTAATCTTTTAGGACAGTTCCAAAGTTTGGATCATCCTCTACCAGTAGTATTTTTTTGTTTTCAGTTTCCATACGTTAAGATATTAAGTGTAATTTAATTATAAATGTGCTTCCTTTTGTTTGTTCACTCTCAATGGTAATTTTTGCATCATGATCATCAAGAATTTTTTTTACATAAGATAAGCCAAGTCCGTGGCCTTTTACATTATGTATATCACCTGTGGGGACACGATAAAATTTTTCAAAAACTTTATTTTGTACTGCTTTACTCATGCCAATACCTTGGTCTTGTATTTTCACAACAACTCTATCTTTCGTGTTTTGAGTGTAAAGATCAATTTTAGGGGGCTCTTCAGAGTATTTTACAGCGTTATCTAGAATATTTACAATCACGTTAGTGAGGTGTGGCTCATTGACATAAACATCTGTTTTTAAAGCCCCAAAATGCGATTTTACATAGCCTCCATTATCCTCAACGATAAGACTAATATGGGATACAGAATCTTCAATGATGTTGTGTATATTATGGTGCTCTTTAGGTAAATCAAGTTCGTTTTTTTCGAGACTAGAAATTCGTAACACATCTTCTACTTGGGCTAACATCCTTGCATTTTCATCACGAATCATCTTCAAATACTTAGCAAAAAATACCTTATCCCCTTGTACCTTTGGGTTTTTAAGGGCGTCTAAAGCCAAACCAATAGTAGCAATAGGAGTTTTAAACTCATGAGTCATGTTATTTATAAAGTCGTTTTTAATTTGAGCAATTTGTCTTTGTTTAACTAATTGACTCAGTGCACTATAAAAAGTAATAAAAATAACACTAGTAAAACAAAGCGAGAGCACAGACATACCAAAAATAGTAGACCAAACATCTCGTTCTTGTTCATAAAAGTTTACATACAATTGGTAGCCTTTGTTTATGTCGTTATTTTCAAAAAGTGGCACTCTAAAGGTTGTCTGAGGAGAGATATCAAATTTCTTGGAGCGAACCTTGGTTGCCAAGTTATTGCTATAGACTGCAAATTGAAATCTTGACCTCACGCCTCTATCTTCCAACTGCCTTGAGATACTTTGCTGTATCTCTTGTGCAGTTACCCTATTGTGCAAAGGGGTGTTTGCAGAAATGTTTGCAAATGCATTTTCAAATTGTATTCTTTCATAATCTTTTAATCTAGCAAAAGACTCAGTGTTTATGGTTTTGTTACTAGAGCCATCAATACTTTGCAATACTTTTTGTGTTTTTGTTTTACTAGTTACTTTCTTAAAAACAATGCTATCAATATCTGTATCTAGAAAACTAGTAGAAATTTTATAATCCTCTTCTAATATTCCGTCAGAGAATATAAAAGAATCATTGGTTTTATCTGTGCTAATTTTATAGATTAATTCACTAATGCTAATACGCTCTGGTGTTCCAACTTCAGATAAAATATCACTGTATATAGTGTAATATTTTTCAATTTCTTTTAATTCAATTTCTTCAGAGGTATTGACTAAAACTTGCCTTACGTTAGATATGAACTGAGTTTCTTTATTATCATAAGAATTAGAAATCCAGTACCACTGAACAAAAATAATCCCAAGCAGAGAAAGCGCCATTAGGCCAACTAGTAAGCTAAAGATTTTTTTATCCATAACTCAAAAGTAAGATTTTAACATTTAGTCTTTCTTGTGTTTAACTTAATAATAACAAAAAAACTAGAGAGATGAACTACAGGTACTTAGAAGTGTTTTGTGCACTTTTTGCACTTGATTTTTTGTGCTTGTGAGATCTATGTTTTCGATAACATAGCTAGCCATTGGAATTTTCTTTTGATCCTCCCACTGGTTTTCCATACGCTGTTGTATACTCTTGAGCGAAGTTTTGTCTCTTGCGAGTACTCTTTGTATTTTTAGTTTTGTTGGAGCAGTCACTAAAATAGTAGCATCACACTTTGTAAAACCGCCGTTTTCAAATAAAATAGCAGCTTCTTTAATACAATAAGGTGCCGCTTGCTTTTTAACCCACTGCATAAAATTTATATGGACTTGGGGATGAATAATAGCATTTAAACCCGCTAATAAATCTGAATCATTAAAAACCAATTTGGCTATATAATCTCGATTAGGCACATCATTGGAATATGCTGGAGCACCTAGTAATGAAATTACCTTTTCTTGAACAGCCTTAGAAGATGCTAAAATCTTTTTTGCCTCAGTATCGGCAATAAAGACAGGAACGCCCATGGCTTGAAAAAGCATTGCTATGGTAGATTTACCACTACCTATACCTCCTGTAAGTCCAATAATTTTCATTTGAATATCAATAAATCTATTTTTTTTGTTTCCATTTCTACGCCTGTAATGTTAGGGGGCATCTGCTGTACTATAGGAATCAAAAAGTTATCTTCTATATCTCTGGAGTTGTAATCACAAATAATAGTGAAATTTGCTGGGGCTATTTCATTAAACTGTGCTATTGGCACATTAAAAGCTACCCTAATACTAGCAGGTAATAATTTAAAATTCCCTTGAGGTGGTTGGTTAATCATAGTTACAGGAACCATAAGTATTTTTTGAGAAAACTCAGACACCTCTTGAGATATAGTTACAGTCTTTGGAGAAATGGTAGCTGTTGAATTTGGTATACTTTCAATGGAAATATCTTGCCTAAAAGAGGATGAAATATCTAAAAGTTGTAGTGGGGTCGTATTAACAGAGAAAATAGTGTCCAACATTTGTTTTGAACCTGTTATAGTTACTGAATCTGGCATGATTTTTTTGGGGCCCAAGGCGTCAAAACCAACATCGTATGAGAAAGAAACTTGCCCCATGACAGCAACTTTCTTAAAGCTTAGTTGCTCTAGAGTTAAAACAAGCTCTGGCAATGACAGCTGAGTAACAAACCCATCATCTACCACCTGGTTTAATATAATTTTTTCTAGTGCAGCCCCATCTACTCTAGCTGTCTTTGTAGTTTTATTAAAATAAGCGCCTACATCAATTATAATAGTTGGTTTTTTAAAAACATAGCCTAAAAACTCAAATCTGGTAGCATTTACATTAAAAGAAAAATCTTGAATCGTATTTTCGTCTAACATAAATCCTTGAGGTACATTAACATAAGTTATGGTGGTCACAACAGAGGCAACATCTTGTTTAGAAAACTTGGTTAACATCCAAAAAACAGAAGCTAGAAACAAAAACACAATAAAGGCTTTGAGTTTTGAATTCTTAAATGGATTTTTAAATGTTCTTGCCATAGTAAATATGCTTGCTGTAAATTACTTAAAAAATAAGCTTGGAAAGTGTTTTTGTGGATCTTTTTCAAGCCAGTGTATATAAATAGTGGCTTTAAAAAAACCATAACCGTAGCCAAAAAACTGTATAAACATAGCTAAAATAGCCATAAAACCAACAGCTATACTTTTTGTTTTAAGGCTCGCATCTGCAAAGATAACAGTCATATAACTGGCCAAAGGCAATAAAAATAGCCATCCATAAATAACACCAAATAACATACTGGCAAGGGTGAACAATACAAAAAGTGTTGGAAGCCAAAAGGTGATTTTAGCTCTTTGAGGGTGCCATTTATTTAATATTGGGCGTACGAGTCCAAACTTTTTAACCTGCAGCATAAAGCTACTCCAAGACACTCTGCGCTTATGAAATACCGCTATATTTGGTACAAAAGCTGTTTCAAATCCTGCTTTTGTAATGCGGTGGGATAAATCTGGATCTTCTCCAGGATGGATTTTGGCAAACCCCAATGTAGCTTCAAAGGCTTTTTTGGAGATGCCCATGTTAAAACTTCTTGGTTCAAAATGTTGTACTGCTTTTTTACTGCCACGAATACCTCCGGTTGTTAAAAAAGAAGTCATGGTATAATTAATAGCTTTTTGTAAGTTCGTAAAGCTATGATGAGCGGCATCTGCCCCTCCAAAACAATCAACATAACTGTGGGTTAAAAATGCGCTAACTTTTTCCAAATAATCTGGAGGCAATAACACATCACTATCTAAAATAATATAGTAATTACCTTTGGCAATACTCATTCCAAAGTTTCTAGAATCTCCCGGACCTGAATTGGGTTTTTGATAATAGGAAATATCTAAAACATCTTGATAACTTGCTACAATTTCAGAAGAGCAAATGGTAGATCCGTCTTCAATGATAACAATTTCAAAGGCATCACTTGTAGTTAGCGCCTTGAAACTCTCCAGCAGCTCTTTAATTTCTTGAGGTCTATTGTATACTGGAATGATAAATGAAAACTGAATCATTTTGTAAAGTTAATCAAAAAAACCACCTCAACTTTCGTCAAGGTGGTTTAAGAAATAGTATTGATGGAACTACTCTTTTGTAAAGGTATCCATGACCTGGTCACTTACACCCATATTAGAAAAACCACCATCATTAAATAAGTTTTGTAAGGTAACACGCTTGGTTAAATCACTAAACATTGCAATAGTATAATTGGCACAATCTTCTGCAGTAGCGTTACCAAGTGGGCTCATTTTCTCTGCATAGGCAATAAAGCCATCAAATCCTTTTACTCCTTGACCAGCTGTTGTTGGCGTTGGCGATTGAGAAATTGTATTAACTCGTACTTTTTGATCTCTTCCGAAGAAATAACCAAAACTTCTAGCTATAGATTCTAAGTAGGCCTTGTTATCTGCCATATCGTTATAATCTGGGAAAACTCGTTGTGCTGCCATATAAGTTAGCGCTACTATACTTCCCCATTCATTCATTGCATTGTGGTTGTATAATACGCTCATGGTTTTATGAAATGAAACCGCAGACACATCCCATCCCTTATGTGTCCAGTCATAGTTTTGACTTGTGTAGGGTTTCCCTTTTCTAACATTTACAGACATTCCTATAGAGTGAAGTACAAAATCTATTTTACCACCTAAGATTTCCATAGACTTTAACACTAAATTCTCAAGATCTTCCATAGATGTTGCATCTGCTGGAATAATTTCAGAACCAGTTTTTTCTGCTAGTGTTTTAATTTGTCCCATACGCATTGCGATAGGTGCATTTGTTAAAACAAAGGTTCCACCCTCTTGATGAACTCTTTCTGCTGTTTTCCAAGCAATTGAATTTTCATCAAGAGCTCCAAAAATAATTCCTCTTTTTCCTTTTAGTAAATTATAAGACATCTTTAATCCTTTTAATGGTTGTTTTTTTTGCTATTTTAAGCTGTAAATATACAGTATCCTTTTTTAATTGAGTAATTCTTTTGCATTAGCCAAAGTAGTATCGGTAATGTTTTTACCTCCTATCATTTGAGCAATTTCTACAATACGTTCCTCTGCAGAGAGTTGCCTTAAGTGTGTGATGGTAGTGTTTTGACGATCTTCTTTATAGACCTTAATATGCTGTTCTCCCTTGGCAGCTATTTGGGGCAGGTGTGTAATGCTGAGAATTTGCATATGGGTACTCATTTCACCCATAATATAGGCCATTTTAAGGGCAATCTCTCCAGAAACACCGGTGTCAATCTCATCAAAAACAATGGTGGGTAATTTTTTGTATTGAGATAGTAAGGCCTTTACAGACAACATAATTCTACTCATTTCACCACCAGAGGCTACCTTTTTTAAAAGCCCAAAGTTACCTCCTTTATTGGCCGTAAAATAAAGAGAGAGATTATCTGTCCCAGATTTTTTAAACGTAGGTGAGGTATTAAATTCTACCTTAAACTTGGCGTTTTCAAGGCCAAGTAATGACAAATATGATTCTAATTTTTGTTGTAACATCGGGAGGGCCTCCACCCTATTGTTATGAAGATCTGTAGCAAGCTTTAAAAGTGTATTTGAAAGCTTTTGTTTTTGTTTTTCTAAGGTTTGTATGGTGGTGTCTAAAGTAAGTGTTGTATTAATTTTAGAGCTTAGATCTGATTCTATATCAAGCAGCTGCTCAACACTTGTAACACTATGCTTGTGTTGCAACTTGTAGAGCGTCTGTAGCACCTGGTTAATTCTAAATAATTCTGCAGGATCTACCTGCAGATCTTCGGAAGTGTTTTCAATACTTGAGATAACATCTTCAAGCTCTAAAGTTACACTATGTACTCTATCATACAGCTCTTGGTAAGATGGCGCGTATTTTGAAATGGCGTTTAACAGACTTCTTGCTTGTTTGACACAATCAACAATACCCGTGTTTTCTTGAGAAAAAAGCTGGTCTATTGCTGCAAAAGACTCTTGTATTTCTTCTGCATTGTTTAGGGTTTGATAGGTGGTCTCTAATTCTTGCTGGTCTATAGAGTGTAATGAGGCCTCCATGAGTTCTTGTTGTAAAAACGTATGGTAATCAAGCTCTTTTAAGGCAGCTTCTTTTTGGGAAAGTTGTTCTTTTAACTGCTTTGATACACTAGAAAACTCCACCAAGGTATTTTGGTACCCTTGAAGTATTGGAGCATTTCCAGACAGCGCATCTAGAACTTCTAGCTGAAACTCTTCTGTGGCAAAACTATTGGTTTCTTGCTGGCTATGGATATCCACAAGATAGCCACCCAAAGCTTGTAATTGAGATAGCCCCACTGGGGTATCATTTACAAAGGCTCTAGATTTACCATTGGGCAGGATCTCTCTTCGTATAATAGTATGAACATCATAGTCAAGAGCATGGTCTTTAAAAAGTGTTTTTAGATCGTACCCTTTTAAGGAAAACTCACCCTCTATAATACATTTTTGGGTCGCGTCCTTAACACTACCCAGGTCTGCTCTTTTACCAAGCAATAGCCCTAATGCTCCTAGAAGTATTGATTTACCTGCTCCGGTTTCTCCAGTAATAATTGTTAAACCTTTGGTGAGTGGTACTTGGATGTCCTCAATTAAAGCATAATTTTTTATTGAAAGACTTAATATCATACCTACAAATTTCTTGTATTATTGAAAACTAATTAGCAGTTAGTTGATCTCTCCCCAGGCGTTTCTTCTGGTAGGTGCCATCCTGTTAAGAGATTCTTTTAAAGTAGCTGTATTTACTTGTGGACCGCTGCTAAATATAGATTTAATCTCATCTACCTTAGCATCAAAAAAAGTGCGCAGCACAAAAGAGTTGGGCCTACGATCATTGATGCTCTTGAGTACTTTTATTGCCTCAATAATATTTTCTTTGGCTTGTTTTTGGTTAGATTCCATGATGTCTAAACCTCCACGATGATACTCATACATTGCAGTTTGAAACTCTCTATATACGTTAGAAACCATCGCATCATTATATCTATATCTAGACTGTGTGCCATCTGTAGATTTCCAACCTGCATAACTGCTAGAGGAAGCTGTATTTACTATTTGTTTTGCTATTTCAAAATAAGTGTCCCCACCATTTTCTTCAAAAGTGGCTGCATCCAAACCAATAATGGTGTAGGCATGATAAGAAACAAGCGCCACAAGGTTAGACTCTAATTGGTTTATGTTAAATACTAAGGGTTCAAACTCTTTATACTGAAAAGTTACTTGCCTGTCATTGTAGTTATATACTGGCGCGTTGTAAGAGGAGTTAAATACAGGTCTAGAAGATTGCACCTGTAGAGAGCCACCAAAAGAAGTACCATCAAAACTAGAGATAATAAGAGTGAAGTTACAATCTATCCGCTCTTGGTTGAGATAACTCTCATCTGTCCAGTTACGGTTGTTTAAAAACTCGGTGAGTTGCTGCTCAAGGGTTTTAAATATTTGATTGTTTTGTTGACCTGTTTGCTCTGCATCTATATAAACGGTTGCACTTAGCTCCTGGCCAATACTTGTTGTTGTAAAAACAACCAGGGCTATAAAAAGTATAAAATTACGCATCTATCTTTGAAATAATATGTTCTAGAATATCTCTTGCAACATCCTTCTTTGATTTAACATCAAAAGGAGTCACTTTATTGTCTTTGTCTATAAAGGTAACTTTATTGGTATCTCCCTTGAATCCTGCACCTTTGTCTCTTAGCGAATTTAACACAATTAAGTCTAAATTCTTTTTTTCCAGTTTCTTTTTTGAATTTTCTAATTCATTTTCAGTTTCTAAAGCAAAGCCTACCAAAAATTGATGTTTCTTTTGCATACCCAAACTAGCGAGTATGTCTTTTGTTGGCTCAAGATCAAAAGACAATCCTTCACCGGTTTTCTTTTTAATTTTTTGATCTAATGCAGTTACAGGCTTAAAATCTGCGACGGCTGCGCTGCATATTGCAATAGTGGTTGTTTGGTAATATTGATGAACAGCATCATACATTTGTTGGGCTGTTGTAACATCTATAACATCTATGCTTTTATCTGAAACTGGAACACTGGAGGGTCCTAGCACAAGTGTTACATCTGCCCCTAAACTACTTGCATGCTCTGCAATTGCAATACCCATTTTACCAGAAGAATGATTTCCGATAAATCGTACAGGATCAATCAGTTCGTGGGTAGGGCCAGCGGTAACTAATACTTTTTTTCCTTGCAGGGGTAGGGTTTTTAAAATTTCAGAGCAAATAAAAGAAATAATTGTTTCTGGGGCTGCCATTCTTCCCTGTCCTACCAAACCACTAGCTAGTTCACCAGATGCTGCAGGTATGATATGATTACCAAAGCCTTTAAGGGTATCAAAAGTTTGTTTTGTACTTGGGTGTTTGTACATATCCAAGTCCATGGCTGGAGCAAAATAAACAGGACATTTTGCAGAAAGATAGGTAGCCAATAATAGATTATCACTGGTGCCATGTGCCATTTTTGAAAGTGTATTGGCAGTGGCTGGGGCTATGATAAATAAATCAGCCCAAAGGGCTAACTCAACATGGTTATTCCATTGGGCATTATCATTATCTTCATTGGTGAAGGAAGAGTGTACTTCGTTTTTGGAGAGCGTAGAAAGTGTTAGAGGTGTTACAAAATCTTTGGCCTTAGGAGTCATTACAACTTTTACCTCTGCGCCTTGTTTTACAAGTAAACGCACCAAAAATGCGGCCTTATAAGCAGCAATACCAGCAGTGACGCCAAGTAATATTTTTTTTCCGCTCAGTACCCTCATATGTGTTTTACTGTTCTAAATCCTCATCTGCTGTATTACGGTGGTAGATTTTATCTTCTAACCATTCTTGTACAGCCAATGAATGTGGCTTTGGTAGTTTTTCGTAGAATTTTGAAACTTCAATTTGCTCTTTGTTTTCAAAAATCTCTTCAAGACTATCATTGTAGGTAGCAAACTCGTCTAGTTTTTCTAACAATTCTTTTTTAATGTCTCCATTAATTTGATTTGCTCTTTTAGAAATAATAGAGATTGCCTCATAAATGTTGTTTGTTGGCGCATCTACTTTGTTTTTATCAATAGTAGTTGTGCTTAAAGGTGCCTCGCTGTTTTTAATATCTGCCATAATCTTAGTTTTCTGTGGGTTGTTGGTACTTTTGTAATTCTTTATCTATAGCTGCAATAAGTGCATCTGCATCTTCTTTTTTGTCTCCAGCTTTATAGTATTTCACATACTTGTTGTAGTATTCTTTTGAAATTAAAAGTCTTTCTTTTTGAACTGCAGGAATGCTGCTAATAGCTCTATTATAGGATGCCTCTACCCTACCGTAGAAAGCAAGTTCTCTAAATACAGATCCGGGATGGTCTGAAATAAAATTTTCATACGCATCAACAGCTGGCTTAAAACTACCTATTTGTTCTCCAATATTAAAATATTGGTGTGCGGTTTCAATGTCTTTTCTCTCTAACTTGTCACGAAGCTCTGATACTAGATCATTTGCTTCTATCCTGTAGGATGAGTTTGGATATTTATTTACAAATGCTTGTAGTTTCTCCAAGGCTGTTTGTGTGTCTTTTTGATCCAAAGAAAATCTTGGAGATAATTCATAGTAGCTTTTTGCAGATTTATAAGACGCTACCTCAACACTATCACTTTTTGGATAGGTAGATTCAAAACGCTCAAACTGATATCCAGCAACAAAATAATCTTCTAGATTGTAAAAGGTATTTGCATACCTGTAAGAAAGCTTTTCTGCCTGTGGCTTCCCTCTGTAAAGAGGAACAATTTGTTCCATAAGTTTTAAAGAACTTCTAAATTTTGATTTTTTACCTGTAGCCATGGCCACTTGATACAAAGAATCTGCCATCTGATATTTGGCAACACTATTTGATTCCTTTAGCACAACCTGATAAGGGGTGCAAGAAGTGCACAAAACTGCGCAAGAAATTAAAAAGAAAATAAAGTATTTCATAGTTTTAAAAAACATCGGGCAAAAGTAGTGAATTATACGTGATTACAAAAACTTATTATCGTTGATATATATTGTGTTGGCATTCGTTTTACTTATAAAATAACTTCTAAAATTGCAACAAAAAACAAATGGTATTAAAAAGCTTGTGCAAAGGCTTTAATTTTTTCATTTAAAGCAGCATCTACCTCCACTAGCGGGAGTCTTAAAGTAGGCTCACATAAAGTAAGAGCGGCAAAAACTGCTTTAATACCTGCAGGATTTCCTTGTTCAAAAATATAATCTATTGCTGGCGCTATTTTGTAATGTATGGCATAGCCTTGGTCTACCTCACGCTGCAGTGCAAAGTTAATCATGCTAGAAAAAGCTTTTGGAAAGCCCTGTGCTATAACAGATATTACTCCAGCGCCACCTGCCAGTGTCATGGGCAAAGCAATCATGTCATCGCCGCTAATAACTAAAAAATCTTCTGGTGTTTGACTAATCATCTCCATGGCCTGCACGATATCCCCTTTTGCTTCTTTTATAGCTACAATATTCTTAAAATCCTGGGCTAATCTAGCTACGGTTTGGGGCTCCATGTTACTGGCTGTTCTGCCAGGAACATTGTATAAAATAATAGGCTTTGAACTTACAGCCGCTATGGCTGCAAAATGTCTGTAAATACCTTCTTGACTAGGCTTATTATACATGGGTGAGACAGATAATATTGCTGTAAAAGCTGCCAGATCTGTAGCCATAAACTCATCCATAACTGCCTGAGTATTATTACCTCCAATACCTAAAACTAATGGCAATCTATCTGCATTTGCGCTAACTATGGTATCTATAACCAACTGCTTTTCATCCTTTGTGAGCACTGCACTCTCTGCAGTTGTACCCAAGACCACTAGGTAATTAATTCCATTGGCTATCTGGAAATTAACAATACCTGTTAAACTAGCAGTATCTACTGCACCTTGCTTTGTAAATGGTGTAATTAACGCTACACCTGTACCTATGAGTTGTTTCATGCTTGTATTTTTCCTAGAATTTTAAAATATTTAGTAAGCTCTGTAATTACTGCCTGTGTGTTTGCTGGATCTACCCCTAAAATTAAATCAAAATAACGAGGATCTACCCCTTTAAATCCTACTTTAAACTTAGCCTTACTTTTGACAACGATGGTCTCTAAAGGTAAATGCTTTTTATTTGACATATAAATTAATACATCTGCAGACTGCTCAACAAAATCTAAAGCAGAAGCACCTTTAAGTAAACCTTTAAATGAAATATCCTTTTGAGAAAACTGATCTCGAAGTAAAGACGGTGTTTTTTTCTCTAATGTTACATAAGAAAAGAACTGTGTCTTTGTCTCTAAAACCTTAAGCGAGCTTGCTATTTTATAATAAGGAGAAAGCTCATTTACTAAATCTCCGTCATACAAAATTGCCAAGGTTTGCATCTTGGTATTTAACCTAGAAACATCTCTTTGTGCTAGGGCTGCAGTAATTGCTTTTTGATAATATCGTTGCTTTATTGCTTTAAACATATACCTTGAAAATAGTATTCAAAAATACAGATTTCTACTGCATTTAGTATACACTCTTAAATCATTTCTAAAAATTGATCCTCACTGATAATTGTGACCCCCAAGGCTTCAGCTTTGGCTTGTTTGCTTGGCCCCATATTATCTCCTGCAACTACATAGGTTGTTTTACTTGAAATACTACTAGAGACTTTACCACCGTTATCTTCGATGCTTTTTTTAAGTTCTGTTCTTGATAATTTAGTAAAAACACCTGAAACAACAAAGGTATTACCATTTAAAACAGAGGTCTGGCCGGCTAATGATTCTGCAGATACAGCTAGTTGCAGATCATGACTTTTTAACCTAGCTATCATTTCACGGTTTCTCTCACCAGCGGTATTTGCTGGTGAAAATAAATCTGCAGTAATTTGGACTGCAAAAAAGTCAATGACACTTTGTGCAATGCTATCACCTATTTCATCTACCTGAACAAGCTCCTGAAAATTAGCAGCCATTAAAGCGTCTATAGACTTAAAGTGTTTGGCTAATTTTTTTGCAACAGTCTCGCCAACATAGCGAATCCCTATGGCAAAAAGAACCCGATGAAAAGGGATTTGTTTTGACTTGGCTACACCTGTAACCAAATTCTCTGCGCTTTTTTGAGCCATGCGCTCTAGAGGCAGTACATCCTCTATGGAAAGGTCATACAAATCTGCGAAGTTTTGTATCACCCCTGCATGTACCAGCAAGGCAACGGTTTCTCCACCAAGGCCTTCAATATCCATTGCTTTACGGGAAATAAAGTGCTGTATTCTGCCAATAATTTGTGGCGGGCACCCCCTCTCATTAGGGCAATAATGTTTTGCATCTCCTGGTGTTCTAGAAAGTGGCGTCGTGCACTGTGGGCACTTGTCTGTATAAATAGTTGGACTAGAATCTTGAGCCCTCAAGGCAAGATTTACACCTACAATTTTTGGGATAATCTCCCCTCCTTTTTCAACATAAACGGTATCACCCACCCTAATATCGAGCAGGGCTATTTGATCTGCATTATGAAGTGAGGCACGTTTTACCGTTGTACCCGCAAGGGCAACAGGAGTTAGGTTTGCAACTGGAGTTATTGCACCGGTACGCCCTACTTGGTAGGTTATTTCTTCTAATGTAGTTGATACCTGCTGTGCCTTAAACTTAAAAGCCATGGCCCAACGAGGTGCTTTTGCGGTATACCCCAGCTCCTCTTGTTGCTGCAAATTATTTACTTTAATAACAACACCATCTGTTTCATAAGGTAAATCACTGCGATGGATATCCCAATAATTCACAAAATCTAAAACAGCATCAATACTCGTAACTAGTTTTGCTATTTTAGGTACTTTAAACCCCCAAGATGAAGCTTTTTCCAATCCTTGCATTTGAGTGGCAACGGGTATATTATCTCCCACCAAACTATATAGCAAACACTCCAAAGGTCTTTTGGCAACCAGCGCACTATCTTGAAGCTTTAAGCTGCCAGAGGCAGTATTTCTTGGATTCCTGAAAGGTTCTTCTCCATCAGCTACACGCGCCTGATTCATTTTATTAAAACCATCAAATGGCAATACTATTTCACCTCTTATCTCAAAATGATCTGGAAAATCACCTTTTAATTGTAATGGAACAGATTTTATGGTTTTAATATTTGTAGTTACGTCATCTCCTTGATGCCCATCACCTCTGGTGACTGCCCTTAGCAAATTTCCGTTCTGGTAGGTAAGACTTATGGAGGCGCCGTCATATTTTAACTCACAGGTATAACTCACCGGCCCATCTACTTGTTTTTTAATACGGGTTTCCCAATTTTGCAAATCCTCTTTAGAGTAACTATTATCTAGAGAGTACATTCTAAAATTATGCTTTGTGGTTTCAAAATTCTTGGTTACCCCTCCTCCAACTCTTAAACTTGGAGAGCTAGGGTCATCAAACTCTGGGTGTTTTGCTTCAAGAGCCTGCAGCTCCTTGAGTTTCATGTCAAAATCATAATCGCTAATAGTTGGGGTATCTAGCACGTAATAGCTGTGATTGTGCTTATGAAGAAGATTTCTTAATGCAGTAATTTGTTCTTGAGCATTCATGTAACAAAGATAAAATTGATCCTTTAAAAGTACTAGAAATTACATAAAAAAAAGTGTATTGTTTGTATTGTCTAGAAGTATTACCAAACTGCTTTCTCAGGCGCCTTAAAACTGTCCATTTTAGAGAGTAAACCAGCTACTGTTGTGTCAACAAGTACCAAATCTAGATTATGCTGCTTTACAAAACCTAGTGCCACCATTTTTTGCAAAGAAGATAATAGCTCATCATAAAAGCCATTTATATTTAACAGGCCAATTGGTTTTTTATGTTGCCCTAATTGCAGTGCTGTTGCAATTTCAAAAAGTTCTTCTAGGGTGCCAAAACCACCAGGCAAGGTTATAAAACCATCACTTACTTCTAGCATTTTAAGCTTTCGGTCATTCATGTTTTTGGTGGTAATTAACTCAAATAGCTGATTATGAACCACTTCTTTCTTTTTTAAAAATGCTGGGATAATACCAATTACTCGGCCGCCGCCATCGATAACTCTTTGAGCAACAGTACCCATAATACCAATTTTTGCACCACCGTACACCAAGTGGTTATTACGCTCTAAAAGCGCATCAGCCAGTGCAATAGCTGCTTTTGTAATTAAAGGGTCATTACCATCACTACTTCCACAAAACACACAAATACTTTTCATAATTTTTGACATTTTATCATTCTAGGCACCGCTCTAAAGTCGTTTCTAATTTCAATATTAACAAACCCAATTTCGTTTAATAATGCATCCATCTCTATGGATAGATATTCATTAATCTCAAAATAAAGCCACCCTTTTTCTTGCAAAGACACTAAGGCTAGCTGAGCAATTTTTCTATAAAACAACAGAGGGTCTTCGTTGGGCACAAACAATGCAGCACTTGGCTCATAATCTAGCACATTAGCACTCATTGCTTTTTTTTCTAATTGGCGCACATAAGGCGGATTAGAAACTATTATATCATACTTTTTTTCCAAGGCGGTAGTTTCTAATACATCTTTTTGGTAAAAAGAAACCAACACTTGATTTTTGATTGCATTTTCTTGAGCTACCTCTAGCGCTTTTTCTGAAATATCTAAACCAGAAATACTAGCTTTTGAAAGGTTTTTTGCCAAGGCAATGGCAATGCAGCCACTACCCGTACCTATATCTAAAATTTCCAACCCACTACCTTGTTGCTTGTGGTTTGAGATAATCCAATCCACCAACTGTTCGGTTTCTGGCCTTGGGATAAGGGTGTGCTTATTAACCTTAAAAGAAAGCCCATAAAACTGGGTGGATCCAAGTATGTATTGGATGGGCTCCTGCGCTTCTAATCTAAGTTGCACCCTATCAAATATTGCTATATTAGATTTAGACACCACAGTGTCTTGACTCATGGAAACATCAAAGCGGGAATACTGCAGAAAAAAATCACAAAGTATATAAAAAAAAGAATGAATTTCTTCCCTGTCATAAACACCTTGAAGTTGTGTGGTAAAATTTATTTTAAGCTGTGATAGTGTCAAGAGATTTAAAGTTTTTTAAGCATTTGTACTGGACAGGAAAAATGTCCTGTATCTCCTAATGGACCTTCCAAATACTGGAAACCAGATTTCTTGTATAAATTTTGAGCAGCAGTCATGTAAGTCATGGTTTCTAGGTAACAGCTCTCAAAAGAGAAAGAGGCTGCAGCATCCAAACACCTACCCATCATAAGCTCTCCAAGACCTCTGCCTCTTGCCGTTTCTAAAAAATACATTTTTTGAAGCTCACAAATATTTCCATCATAGTTTTCTAGGGCTGCTACTCCTGCGCCTCCAATGATTGTTCCATTTTCCTCCAATATAAAATAAACACTCCGGTCACCTTGATAGGTTTCAAACATACAATCTAATGCTGTATCTGCATAGGCGGTTCCAACTTTTGGAACTCCATGGTCTACAAGCACCTTTCTAATCACTCTGGCAAGGCTGGGATTATCCTGTTTTTTAATAGCTCTAATAATAGGTTTACTCATCAATAAAAATCATTGTATTTTTACAGCGTGAAGATACATCAAAAATACATGAGACGCTGTATTGAACTGGCCAAAAATGGCTTAGGAACCACCTACCCAAACCCTTTGGTTGGTAGTGTTTTGGTATACAACAATCTAATTATTGGAGAAGGATGGCATTACAAACCAGGCAAGGCTCACGCAGAGGTTCATGCCATTACAAACTCAAAAACAAACTGTAATGCTGCCGAAATATTAAAATCAAGCCCTATAACATCACACCAACAACTGCTTGAAAAGGCAAGCCTGTATGTTAGTCTGGAGCCGTGTAGCCATACGGGTAAAACCCCACCTTGTGCAGATTTAATAATCGCCAGTGGTATTAAAAATGTGATTGTTGGATGCGTGGACCCTAACCCAAAGGTGGCAGGAAAAGGGATTCTAAAGCTTCAAAACGCGGGCTGTAAGGTTACTCAAGGAGTACTGGAG
The DNA here is from genome assembly GCA_965656925.1 of Patiriisocius sp. Taxonomy (GTDB): domain Bacteria; phylum Bacteroidota; class Bacteroidia; order Flavobacteriales; family Flavobacteriaceae; genus Patiriisocius. The sequence continues at coordinate 21,469 of CBFHMO010000004.1, read as the reverse complement.
CAGCAGTGCAAACAGCTTAATAAACGTTTTTTTACATTTCAGGAGAAAAAAAGACCTTATGTTTTTTTAAAATGGGCACAAACCACAGAAGGTTATATTGCTCCAATTAATAAAGATAAAAAGCAACCAGTTTGGATTTCCAATCCTTACTCTAGACAGCAGGTACATCAATTAAGAACACAAGAGCAGGGTATTGTTATCGGAACCACAACAGCCCTTGTAGACAATCCAAGTCTAACAGCACGTCAATGGGCAGGTACCTCACCAACACGATTGGTAATAGATAGAAATCTAAAAATACCAAAAACGGCGGCCATTTTTAATGACAAGGCACCTACCATAATAATTACCCAGGTAAAACAAGAAAAAATACAAAACACATCTATTATATATGAGTATAGTAGTTTTGAAAAAAACCTAGCCCAGCAAATATGTGCTATTGCACAAAAGCACAACCTACAGAGTATTATTATTGAGGGAGGTACAAAAACTCTGCAAACATTTATAGATGAAGATATCTGGGATCAGGCGTTTGTATACACTGGAAAAATAAGCCTGCAAGACGGTATTAAAGCACCTATTTTTAATGCAACACTTCACAGCAAAAACAATATAAAAGACACAAGTCTTTGTATTTATAAAAACAACACACAATGATACCCTTAGCATTAAGCATTATAGCCTCAACACTCATTTTTGTAATATTTAGGCTTTTTGCTAGTTACAATATTAATACTCTACAGGCCATTGTAGTTAATTATTTTGTTGCCTGTAGCTGCGGTTTAATTGGTTACCAAAACAGCATTGAGTTATCTGCAATACCAAAATACGATTGGTTTTATTACACCTTGGCTCTAGGGGCATTGTTTATTATAGTGTTTAACCTGATGGCCGTAACCACCCAGCATAATGGTCTATCTGTAGTCTCTGTGGCAACAAAAATGGCACTTGTTATACCTATTGCGTTTGGATTATGGTACTACCAGGAACCTCTAGGGCCTTACAAGGGGGTTGGTATTGTTCTAGCGCTTGTAGCTGTATATCTTGCATCTGTAAAAAAGGATGGCGGGGTCATCTTACAGAAAAGAAATTTGGTGTATCCAGTGCTCGTTTTTTTAGGCAGTGGGCTTATAGATACAAGTTTAAACTTTTTACAAAATGACTTTATTACAGACAAAAGCCTCATACCTCTTTTTTCTTCAACCATATTTATGACCGCAGGAATCATTGGAGTTATGGTACTGGTGGCACAAAAAATAAAAGGTGTGCTCTCCCTTGAGTTTAAAAACATAATAGCTGGTATAGTTCTTGGAATCCCTAACTACTTCTCTATCTATTTTTTGGTCAAGGCACTGCGAAGTGATTTGTTTGACAGCTCTGGAATCTTTACCATAAATAATGTGGCTATTGTAATTGTCTCCACTTTATTGGGTATTGTCTTTTTTAAAGAACAACTTTCCATAAAAAACTGGATAGGCATTACACTAGCTATTATCAGTATTGCCCTGGTAAGTATGGCTACTCTATAAAATGGAAAACACTAAAGATACGTATCACACTGTAACAAGTGCCTCTAAGGAAACACTGCACAAAGATCGTGGAAGCAAATTTTATGGTTATGCATTTCCAGTAACTAACCAGCAAGATATTAAAGACTGTTTAGACAAATTAAAAAAGCAACATCATACTGCAAGACATTTTTGTTATGCTTGGCAATTAGGAGAAAATTATGAGAAATACAGAGCCAATGATGACGGAGAACCCAACAATAGTGCAGGAATGCCTATTTATGGCCAACTTCAAGCCTTTAAATTAACAAACACCCTTGTGGTAAGTGTACGCTATTTTGGGGGCACCAAACTAGGGGTTGGCGGTTTAATCCAAGCATACAAAACATCTGCCAAATTAACTTTAGAGACGGCAATTATTCAAGAAAAAACGATTGATGTGTCTTTTTTACTGCTTTTTGAATATCCGCAAATGAGCCTTGTGATGAGAAATATTAAGGATCAAAAAATAAAAATTCTTAATCAAAATCTAGAACATAATTGCAAAATCACAATTTCTGTGAGAAAAAAAGAGGCTGACAAAATTTTTACTTTATTTGAAAACATCTATAGAGTAATTATTAAAAAGCTTTAAATATTTTCTTTTAAATAATGAACGCTACAATAATTTATTTACCAAATAATCTGGTGCCTTTTGTAATTTATTGGTGATGCTATTTACAAAAACCAAAGAGGTTTCACCGGTTATTAAAAGTTGACCCTCTTGATTGTGTATTTCGTAGATAAAATCAATACGATATGTAGGAATTTTCTTTAAACTAGTGGTGATAGTTAAAATATCATCATAGCGGGCAGGAGCTTTGTATTTGATATTTAATTCAACAACTGGCAAATGTACACCATTATCCTCCATCCATTTATAAGAAAAGCCCATATCTCTGAGCCACTCTGTTCTTCCTTGTTCTAAATAGGTTGCGTAATTTCCGTAGTAGACAATTCCCATTTTGTCTGTTTCCCCATATCTAACCCGTAAAGTTGTTGTTGTAGTTTTCAAAAAAATTGAATAAAAGTTGTTAATTTATAATGGTTTAAGCAAAGAACTTAAACATGCAATAAAAAAACGGAAAATTCAACACCAAAAGGTTTTTTTTTTTACAAATTTGTTCACATATTTGTTGTGTAGGAAAGTACAACCACAATTTTAACATTACAAGTGTCAATATTTTTTTGAGACAGTTAAAAAAAAGATTAACCAACAAAATACCCTCTAAAAAAACTATGAATAATACTTCTGCAATTGTATGGAATAATTGTCTTTCTTTCATAGAAGATAACATTACCCAGCAAGCCTACAAAACATGGTTCGAACCAATAAAAGCAGTAAAGCTTTCTGACAATGCACTGAGTATTCAAGTACCTAGTAAATTTTTTTATGAGTGGTTAGAGGAGCACTACGTAAAACTATTAAAAGTTGCCTTAACCAAAGAGTTAGGTCCAACAGCAAAGTTGGTGTATGTCATTAGGATGGAAAACACCTACGGAAACAAGCAGCCTTTTACAGAAAGAATTCCAAGTTCAAATAGAAGTAACAATCAAGGATCTCAAAATGTGGCTGTTCCACTGAAGAACAAAAGCCCTGAGCTTAAAAATCCGTTTGTAATCCCTGGTATTAGAAATGTAAAAATTGAGTCACAATTAAATCCAAACTATAATTTTGAGAATTTCCTAGAAGGAGAATCAAACCGTTTGGCTAGATCTGCAGGTATTGCAGTTGCAAATAAACCAGGAGGAACTTCTTTCAATCCACTTTTAGTTTTTGGAAGTGTTGGTCTTGGTAAAACTCATTTAGCCCACGCTATTGGAGTTGACATAAAAGATAAATATCCAGAAAAAACAGTTTTGTATATTTCAGCAGAGAAATTTGTACAACAGTACAGCGAGTCTGTAAAGAAAAATAATAGAAACGATTTTATACATTTCTATCAAGTAATTGATGTTTTAATTGTTGATGATATCCAACTACTCTCTGGTAAAGCAGGAACGCAAGATGTATTTTTCCATATATTCAATCACTTACACCAAAATGGGAAACAAGTTATTCTTACCAGTGACAAAGCACCTGTTGATATGATAGATATAGAGCAGCGTCTGCTTTCAAGATTTAAATGGGGATTATCTGCAGAGCTTAACCACCCAGATTGTGAAACGCGTATTGCAATTATAAAAAACAAGCTGTATAGAGATGGTGTAGAAATGCCAGAAAACATCGTTGAGTTTTTAGCAAACAACATCAAAACAAATATTAGAGAATTAGAAGGTGCCATCATATCTTTAATTGCGCACTCCTCTTTCAATAAAAAAGAAATCACCATTGATCTTGCAAAAAAGATTGTAGACAATTACGTGAAACATACCAAAAGAGAAGTATCCATAGACTACATACAAAAAGTAGTAAGCGATTATTTCCAGATGGATGTAGAAACACTACAATCAAAAACAAGAAAACGTCACATTGTACAAGCAAGACAATTGGCTATGTTCTTTGCAAAAAAATTCACCAAAGCTTCTCTTGCTTCTATTGGCTCACAAATAGGACAACGAGATCATGCTACGGTATTACATGCATGCAAAACCGTTGACAATCTATCCAGTACAGACAAACAGTTTAGAAAATATGTGGAAGACTTACAAAAGAAACTTACACTGTAAATCATAAAATCCTGCCAATGGCGGGATTTTTTATTCCACAATTTTTAGAAGTACTTAAAACAATAAACATTGAAAACTAAAATCCTTATGGTTTGTTTGGGCAATATATGCCGATCTCCCCTAGCGCATGGTATTTTAGAGGACATGATAGATGCAGATAAATTTGAGGTGCAATCTTCCGGGACAGGCGCCTGGCATGTGGGCAAACAGCCAGATCCAAGAAGTATAGAAGTTGCCCGTAAAAATAACATTGATATATCCCGCCAAAGAGCAAAACAGTTCTCTACCTATGATTTTGAAATCTATGATTACATTTTTGTGATGGACAAGTCAAACTATAGAGATGTAATAAAATTAGCCAAGACACCTCAAGAGATAGAAAAAGTATCTCTGATACTAGATAGCACCCATCCCGGACAAGACAAAGAAGTCCCAGACCCTTATTATGGGGGTGAAAATGGTTTTACACATGTATATAATTTGCTTTACAAAGCCTGTGAGAAAATTGTGAGTAGCGGGAGTTTTAGTTAATCATTAATTTTTATTATTTTGAAAAAAAACATAATCATGAAAAATATACTCCTTCTTATTAGCGCATTTTTTTGTTTAAATGCATTCTCACAAACTATAGAATTAGAAGATTTTGCCGATGGATTTTCTAGCCCACTAGGGCTCAAAAATGCCGGAGATGAAAGACTTTTTGTAGTAGAACAAGGTGGTGTTATTAAAATAGTAGATGTAAACGGTACTGTAAACTCCACCCCTTTTCTTGACATACAGTCTATAGTAAATGCTGGGGGTGAAAGAGGTTTACTGGGCCTGGCGTTTCATCCTGGGTATCAAACCAACGGTAGGTTTTTTGTACACTACTCAAACAGTAGTGGAGATACACAAATTTCTGAGTTTTCTGTAAGCGCTTCAAACCCAGATATTGCAGATCCAAACTCAGAAGTAATGTTGCTAACAGTTTCGCAACCTTTCTCAAACCACAATGGAGGAACCATTGCTTTTGGACCCCAAGATGGCTACCTCTACATTGGCCTTGGTGATGGCGGCGGAGGTGGTGATACAAACAACAACGCTCAAAACCCTACCCTACTCATTGGTAAATTGCTAAGAATTGATATAGATTCCCAAAGTGGTGGCAACAATTATGGCATCCCCTCAGACAACCCATTTATAAGTGACCCAAACACAAGAGATGAAATTTGGGCCACAGGCCTAAGAAACCCCTTTAGATTTACCATGGACCCAGAGACAAATAGTATCTGGATTGGAGATGTTGGTCAAAATGCTAGAGAAGAAGTAAACAGAGCAAGCTTAAGCCAGGCAGGTTTAAATTATGGGTGGAGATGTTATGAAGGGAATGCCCCTTTTAACACCTCAGGATGCCCTGATGAGAGTGAGTTAACCTTTCCTGTTTTTGATTACAGTTGGAATGGAGGAGGATCTGTAATTGGAGGATATGTATACAGAGGTGAAGGAACCTCTGATCTTTATGATCAATACATTTTTGCTGATATTGACGGTATGATCTCTACACTAAACACAGTAAATCTTAATTATGTAAACCAAGGACAATTTCCAGGCACTTGGGTTGGCTTTGGTGAGGATATAAACAGGGAGCTGTACATCATAAATCTAGGAGGAAGTATCTCAAGAATTGTGGGGGTAGGATTAAATATGTCAGAAAATCAAAGCAATAATGTTGTAGTATATCCAAACCCAGCCACCGACATAGTGAGTATCAAACTGCAAACACAGGTAATGGATCATCTTAAAATTTCGGATATAAAAGGGAGTATTTTGTATGCTGAAACACTACAATCAAACCAAAAACAGCTAAATACTTCAAGTTTTGCCAAAGGGATGTATTTTATAACTATAACGACCAAACAGGGTGCTAAATTTGTAAAAAAATTAATGATTAAATAAGTAATGAAAGCCCTAAAAGGAAATCTATACCTAATACCCTGTACACTGGGAGAAACTTCTCCACTAGAAGTGCTCCCTCTTTTGGTTAAAAAAGCAGTAGAAAACATAGATTATTATATCGTTGAGCATGAAAAAAGTGCTCGTAGATTCATAAAAGCAGTGGTTAGTAAAAAACAGCAAAGCAGTCTACACATAGAAGAAATAAACAAATTCACTAACCTTGAAGATATTCCTCAAATGCTGGACCCCTGTCTTAAGGGGTTGGATGTTGGCGTCATCTCTGATGCTGGATGTCCTGGCATTGCAGATCCTGGAGCAGCAGTGGTAGCAGCCGCCCACAAAAACGGAATTAAAGTAGTACCCCTGGTTGGCCCCTCCTCTATACTGCTGGCAATGATGGGAAGTGGATTTAACGGCCAAAATTTTGCTTTTAATGGCTATCTACCTATAGACAAGGCAGAGCGCAAAGCAAAAATTAAACAACTAGAAAAGAGATCTATTCAAGAAAATCAAAGTCAATTGTTTATAGAAACGCCTTACAGAAATAATCAAATGCTAGAGAGTTTGACAACAGCTTTACAAAAAAACACAGAGATTTGTGTAGCCTGCGATATTACCCTAGCTACAGAATACATAAGAACTGCATCTGCACAACACTGGAAACGCATCAAAGTAGATCTTCACAAAAGACCTACTATGTTTATAATACAAGGATAAATAAACAGAGGCTACACCGCTTTGGCTTTTCTATTAGGGGCAATACATGAGGTATCATACCCAGAAAACTTCTTTAGATAGGCTTGTATGGTGGTTCCAAAGGCATCTTTAAAGAAAAAATCTCCGTCACTTCTAAGGTATTTTTTTACATTACCGGCCCCGGCAAGATGAGCGGCTGCTAAAATACCAGACTCAGTAACAAGCACATTGTTGATTTTGGTTCCTACAAAACGTTTGATATCTCTGCGTAAAATCCATTTATTTCTAGAGGTATAAGCAACAAATGCTTTTTCTTGCAAAGCAGCACTGCCAATAAAGGCGTTTGTATTGTAAACACCCACAAGAGAAAGTGTGGTTGCAGCAAATTGATATTTACCAAGATACCCATAGGCATTAACACTAGCGTAATTTCCTGTAGATTCATTAAAACCAAGGGCTTCTTTGAAACCAATAAATGTTTTTCCTAGAAAAATATTGAAAACAGGTTTGGGCGGCAATAGAGAAATTTGGAAGGTTTCTTTTTTTGTAGGTACATGGTATTGGTAGGCATTTTTCTCAATTTTGTAATGAGAAAGGTCTGTTGTGGTTTCTTTAGAAGAAAATCCAAGCACAGAAAACACGGTTATAGATAGCAACAAACTTGCTAATAGTATGCTTTTATTCATGAGGCATTTCATTTGGAGTGAGAACAAAATCCTCACAAAATTTGGGGATGCAAACATATAACAAATAATTTAATACTCAAAACCAAGAAAAATCACAATTCAACTCAAAGCTTAGACGTTACATAATACAAACCTTACGGGTCAGAAGCCAAACAGTAACCAAACATAAAAAAGTATAAAAATCTTATAAACTATAAATACATTACATTTAAACAGTTTTGTACCTTAGCCCTATGCTTTCAATTTTAATACCTACATACAATTACAATACCTTGTTGCTAGTAAAAACACTGCAGCAGCAAGCTATAAAAAGTAAAATTTCCTTTGAAATAGTAGTATTGGATGATGCATCTAGTGACAGACAAAGTCGCACTGAAAACAAAAAAATTAACACCCTTGAACATTGCACTTATATAGAGAGTGAAAAAAACCTTGGCAGAACAGCCACCAGAAATAAATTGGCACATAAAGCAAAATTTAACTGGTTGCTTTTTTTAGATGCAGATGTAATTCCTTTAAACCAAGACTACATTGAGACATATGTAAAAGAGTTGAACAACAAATACGATGTTATAAGTGGCGGAATTGTTTATGAGACCCAAAGACCAACTCAAAACCAATTGCTTAGATGGGTGTACGGCAAAACAAGAGAATCAAAAAGTGCCAAGGCAAGAAATAAAAAACCATACAACATAATATCTGCTAATTTACTGATTGCTAAAGAACTATTTTTAAGAGCAAATAACTTTGAAACTAACCACTATGGCCTTGATATATATTTCTCATACAAAATAAGAGAATTGAAGGCCAAAGTACTACATATAGAAAACCCAACAATCCATTTAGGCCTAGAGAGCACTACTATATTTATAGAAAAGTCTTTACGTGCAATACAAACAACATATACCCTTGAAAAAGATAATAAAATAGACATCTCTTCCCGAGCGCTGCAAATAAAATACAAGCAATTAAATAGCACAGGGGCAACAAAATTGTTTATTTTTATGTGTAATGGCTTTGAGAGTATTTTCCTTAAAAATTTAAAATCAAGGCACCCTTCTATATTTTTGTTTGATCTATATAAACTATGTTTTTACTGTAAACTAAAGAAAAATGCCTAGATTTTCAGTAATCATACCAGTATATAACAAAGAAAAATACCTCTCTAAAACCATAGAAAGTGTACTTCAACAAAGCTTTACAGACTTTGAAATTATCATAATTAATGATGGGGCTACAGACGCTAGTGAGAAGATAATCAAGAATTTTAAAGACACTAGAATACAGTATATAAAACAAGAAAATCACGGGGTTTCTGCAGCCAGAAACACGGGTATAAAGGCAGCAAATGCAGATTACATTGCACTATTAGATGCAGATGACCTATGGAAAGAAAACTATCTTGAGCAAATAAACACTCTTATTGAAGGCTATCCAAAACAACATGTATTTGCCGCAGTTTGCGCTATAGAATCTAGAGGCTCCATATACAACCCTAGCTATAGCCTAGCTACCCTATCTCCAAATAAAAGCTATGTGGTATCTTACTTTACGGCTAGTTATATAAATACAATTCTTACCAGTAGCAGTACTGTTTTACATAAAAGTGTTTTTCAAACAATTGGATACTACAACACAATGCTGCGCAATGGAGAAGACACAGATTTTTGGATTAGAGTTGGCTTAGACTATAAAGTGGTTTTTTTGAATACACCACTGGCAACCTACCGCTTTGAAGCATCAAGTTTGTCAAACTCTTCAAAACAAGTAAAAAAAGCGTTAGATCTAGATTGTTATGAAAAACATATTGCAAGCCACACAGGGCTTAAAAAATTCTTAGATCTCAACAGGTATTCTCTGGCCCTGCATGCAAAAATAGCAGGAAACAAAACGGATTATGTAAAATATAAAAAAGGGATAGATTTTAAAAATATCAATAAAAAACAACGCTTTTTAGTAAGCCTACCTAAGCTTATTTTAATGGGTCTTAGAACCGCAAAAGGCGTTTTAGAAAAAGTTGGGCTTCAATTAAGCACCTACAAATGAGGTGAAAGTAGCATAATCACGGATGTAATCCTCTTCCTGATACTCCTCACTCACTAAAGATAAACAAACCGCTCCCGCAGAAAAGTTTTCTAACTCCCGCCAAACTCCGCTAGGTATTAAAAGGCCTTTATTTGGTCTATTTAAGGTGATGGTTCTACGCTGTTTGCCATTATCTAACACTACATCAAAACTACCGCTAAGGGCTATTAAAAATTGTTTTAACTCTTTGTGCGCATGCCCTCCTCTACTACTATCACTAGGCACGTCATACAAATAGTATACCCTCTTTATTTTAAAAGGCAACACATCCTTTTCTATAACAGAGAGATTTCCGCGACCATCGGGATCACTTATTTTAGGTATTTCTTGTAAGGTTATGTTTTCTAAATTAACGTATGACATGGTGTAGTAGTTGATTCCACTTCTGAGAAATTTCCTGCATAGAAAATTGTAGTACAGAGCCTTGGGTTTTAGATTTTAATTTCAAATATAATACTTCGTCTCTACAAATGACGCCAAGGGCATCAGCAAATTTGGCTATGTTTCTCTCTTTAAGCAACAGCCCATTGTGATTGTCTTGTATGATCTCTGATGGACCCGAGAGAATATCTAGAGATACCACCGGGACTCCAAGGGATAAAGATTCTACAAGCACCATAGGGAATCCTTCATACTTGCTAGTTAGGGTAACACATCTGGCATTTTTTATAATACCAAAAGGGGCTTTTGTAAAATGTAAAAAAACAATTTGGGTGTTACAAGGCATACTTGCAGCAAGGTCTTGTAACATTTTTTTGTCTGGCCCATCACCCATAATTACTAAACAGACTCCATCTCTCCACAGCTCAGAAGCGTTAAAAGAGTGTATTAAAAAAGAATAATCTTTAATCTCGTCATGCAATCTTCCGTAGCTAAGTACATACTTGTCAAAGGGTAAGGTGTTTTTAGCATCTGTTTGCTGCCAGGCAGGATCATAAGCATTATGAATGGTATGGCAGTTAGTAACTCCACTGGCCGAAGCTATATGCTGCTCTATGTATTTAGACACTGTTACAGTAGCTAATGTATTGTTATATATAGCGGCCATTTTTAAGACCTTATTGGTGAAATATTCCTGTTTGTTGGAGCTATGCACAACATAAACAGTGCTTAGGTTTTTATAGATATAGGTAGCGTAAAATAACTCTCTAAAAAAATCGTTTTTTGGTCTGTGGTCAATCACAACATCAAATGCTTGAGATTTTAAATACCTGCGCAGTTTGTTGAACCGAGTAAGCCTTGCAAGAAAGTGGTCTTTCTCAGGTTTTAAGGCTCCTAGATTAAAGAGAGTGCCAGAGTATTTAAAATCAATTTCGTTGTTTAAAACAACAATATGAACCTGGTGACCGTCACTAGAAAGCATCTGGGAAAGCATCGCTACAGAACGCTCTGCTCCACCTTTTGCCAAGGAAATAGAAACCAGGCAAATTTTAAATTTCTTTTTATGCGCTGTTTGCGTCATCAATTAATGTTATTTTTGATGCATACCTAAACCCAAAGATACCATAAATATGAAGATCCTTCTCGTTGGTGAATATAGCAGATTGCACAATTCTTTGCAAGAAGGACTCCGCGCTTTGGGCCATCAGGTTATCCTTATATCAACGGGAGATTCCTTTAAAAAGTATCCTAGTGATATTTTAATATACAGGAGATTTGATACAGGGTTGGCTCGAAAAATAAAAATAGCAATCTACTTGCTATTTAAGTATGACATCACCTCTTGGTCTATGACCAGGCAGTTTTTTAAAAACGTATCATCCCTGCAAGGGTTTGATGTGGTACAACTTATAAATGAAAGCCCTTTTGGAGCGACTGTTAAAGACGAAATGAAAATGATTTCGTTCTTGAAACAAAACAACAAAAAATTATTTTTACTGAGTTGCGGCACAGACTACTTGAGTGTAAAACATCAATTAAGCGATGTAAACCCCTACTCTATTCTAAGTAATTACAAAAATGGTAAGGTGTCAAAAGTAGAATTCAAGAGTATTTTAAAATACGCTACGCCCCCTTTTAAAAAACTACACCAATATGTTTTTAAAAACATAGACGGGGTTATAGCTAGTGATTTTGATTACCATATGCCACTTGTAGGTAATAGTAAGTACCTAGGCTTAATACCAAACCCAATTAACTCCTCAAAACTTAGTGTTTGTGATCTAGAGACAAAGGGTCCTATTGTTATATTTATGGGTATAAACAGGACAAATTACAACAGTAAAGGGATGTCTTACTTTGAGAAGGCGCTAGCTATTATTCAACAAAAATTTCCTAAAAAGGTGCACATAGAAATTGTTGAAAATTTGCCCTACGGGCAGTACATAGAAAAATACAACAATGCTCACATCATTTTAGACCAAGTATTTGCCTATGACCAAGGATACAATGCATTAGAGGCTATGGCCAAAGCAAAAGTAGTATTTACAGGTGCAGAGTCTAGTTTTATGCAACACTACAAGCTAGATACACCTGTTGCTATTAATGCGCTGCCAAAAGTAGACAGTTTGGTTGTTGCCTTAGAAGATCTGATCAAAAATCCAGAAAAAATCAAAGAAATTGGATTGGCTGCCCAAGATTTTATAACAAAACACCACGACTATAAAAAAGTAGCACAACAATATCTAGATTCTTGGAACCTATCTAGGATATAGAAGTTGTATCTACTTGAGGCGTCTTTTGATTGTTAAAATATCGCCATACCAAGAAAACTACCACTATAAAGTAGATGATATACCTTAAAAAGTGAGCCATTACAATACCTTCTAACCCATAGTGAGCCACCAGATAATTGGCAAAACCATAAAATAGTCCTAGAGATAATAGCTCAGAGAAGATAAAATTACGTACCATTTTTTTAGCTAAAAACTGATGCGCCAAAACCAGAGAAGCTAGTCTAATAAAATCTCCAAGTAATTGCCATTTAAATAGTGGTAACATCTCATCTAATCCAGGATACAACAGCTGCACTATAATAGATTTACCAAAAAACACAACCAACATCCCTAGACCAAAAATAGGTAACAGGGTTTTGTATATGCTATACACTTCATTTTTAAAGGCGTTACCTGTATAGATTCCTGCAAATTTAGGCAAGACATACAAAGAGAATAAAGAACCAGAAAAGACCATGTAATTTCTTGAAATAAAGGTGATGTTTGTCCAGACACCAGCATCTCTCTCAGACATCTTTTCTGCAAGCATAGATCTTATATCAATTTCAACAAAATGCAATAAAATAGTTGCCACAAAAGACATCAAAGTGAAAGCCAATAAGTTTTTTAAAAACGGAGTTTGAAATTTCAACTTAGAGAACTGAACATACTGGTTAAGCAGCTTATAAAAAATAACTACAACTACAGCCACTTGTATTGCTGGGGCCAATGCAATAGCAATTAAAACTCCAGAAAGATTGTATTGATATAGACATACTACCAAGAGAGCTATACTAAGGAGGTAGCTAATGAGTTCTATTTTAGCAAATTTTTTATATTCAGACAAGCCATTTACAACACCGCTAAAAACACGTTGCACAGCAATACTTGGGGCGGCCAGAGCAACAAACCGTATCACAAAACTATAATCTACACTATCTGTAAACAAATAGTTACTTATTTGGCTTGCAAAGATAAAAATCACCACACTTGACAGTAGTGTACCCACCACCATAAATACAAAAGTGGTAGAGAAAAGTTGTTGCAATTTGGGTTTATCATCCTTGTACTCAGACAAGTATTTTACCACACCATTAAACACCCCCAAAGAAGTGAGAGAAGTCAGTAGCTGGGTAAGACTTCTAAGCTGTCCTATTTTAAAGAGTCCTTCTGCTCCCACTAGATCAAAAAGCAAGCGCTGTACAACTGCAGAGACCAATAACCTAATAGATACTACTAAGGCATTCAAAGAGGTCATCTTTAACAGTAAATTACTTTTAATAAAGTCTGGAATCTTCAATTAATAGGCGTTTACAACGTTAATTACTTTTTCAATTTGCGCTTGAGTCATCACTGGGCTCATTGGCAAACTAATTACTTGTTGGTGTATTTTATCTGAGACAGGAAATTGTAAGGTGGCAAACTCTTTTAGAGCCTGTTGGTGGTGGGGCGGTATTGGGTAATGAATTAAAGTGCCAATTCCCTTATTTTTAAGATAGTCTTGAAAATGGTCTCTGGTGGCTACCTGGACCACAAACAAATGAAACACATGGTTTTTTGATCCATCATAAGCCGGTAATACAACTTTTGGATTGGCAATGCCTTTTATATATGCCATTGCAATATCTCTTCTCTCTGAGTTATCTGAGTCTAAAACAGGTAGTTTTACAGACAAAAAGCTGGCTTGTATCTCGTCTAGTCTAGAGTTTACTCCAAGTAATTCATTAACATATTTCGATGAAGAACCGTAGTTGCGTAGTTTTTTTATGGCTGTTGCCAAGCTAGCATCATTAGTGGTAACAGCTCCTGCATCACCAAGAGCTCCTAGGTTTTTGGTTGGATAAAAACTAAATCCTGCTGCATGTCCAAGATTTCCTGCACGTTTGCCGTTGGTATGAGTTGCACCGTGGGCTTGCGCCGCATCTTCAATTATTAATAAATCATGACTGTTACTAATACTGTAAATGGCTTCCATAGGTGCAATTTGTCCATACAGATGCACAGGCATAATAGCCTTTGTGGATGGTGAAATCGCTTGTTTTAATACAGAAATATCAAAATTAAATGTTTGGTTTTCTACCTCAACAAGCACTGGTTTTAAACCCGCTTGTTTTATAGCTATAATTGTAGCAATGTAAGTGTTAGAAGCAACGATAACCTCATCTCCTGGCTTTAATTTATCTAGGGCTTTATACCCCTCTAAAATAAGGCGTAATGCATCTAAACCGTTACCAACACCAATACAATATTGTGTTTCACAATAGTCTGCAAATCTACTTTCAAAGGCGCTCACTTGATTCCCTAAAACGTAGTATCCACTATCTAAAAAATCTTGGAACTGGCTTTTAAAGGATTTTTCAAAACGGGCGTTAATTGCGTGTATGTCTATAAATGGTATCATAGTATATGCAAATCTAAGGTTTTATAGCAGCCTGTGTCTATAAGATAGTTATCTGCCACATAGGTGCGGGCTCCGCAGCTCTCTTTCCAAAAAATAAGCCCACTGTTTAAAGCCTTCCCGTTTTGCTCGCTAGAGATATTAAAATCAAAATAGCGTTTAGAGCTGTCAAAATGATTGATGATATAATCATAGGCTAAATCTAAAGATCCAAAGGCATTCTTATCACTATTGCCAGAAACATACTGCGGATGAATCGTAGTTTTGGTCAAAAACACGGTGGTTCCTGCTACAATCACATTGTCTTTATACACATTTACTTGTTTGATATTGTCTGGAAACTTTGCGGCAAGCATTTGTATTTCCTCAAGGCTATGAACGGGAGCTATCCCGTGCTTTTTTTGAAGATTTGGAATTAGTATCTGCTTCCAAAACCCCTCAAAATTTGTATCTACCTCAACACAAAGCCCATTTCGTTTTGCTTTATTAATACCTTCACGCCTGTTTTTCTGAAATTTTATTTTATTGGGTATATCTATTACCATTAATGCATCTCTTTTAATAAGAGTAGCATTTGCCTTAAATAAAAAATAAGACAACTCATCTGAGGGCATTGTATTGTAAAACGCTGGTATGTTGCGAAGCTCTAGTGTAGAAATAGCATTGGTGTTTAAAAATGAAAGCAGCGCTTTAAAAGCCTCAAAGGTATAGAGCAGTTTAGCGCTTTTACTCAATACTAAGCTTCCATAGGTAAGCCCCTTATGAGAGTATAGTTTTTCGCCAACAATGTTTGCCGGTAATACAGCATACAGCACATCATCTTTATATACTAGTAAAGAATAATCTGTAAATCTATCGCTGTGGTACTCCATAAAATCGCGGGCAAACAAAAACGTAGCATTTTTGGCCTCAGCAATAAAAGTGTCCCACTGTAGGCGGTGCTGTTTTGTGTATTTTTCTACGCGATAATTAGACATTAATATAAAGTTATTTGTGTGCTACGCCCTTAAAGGCATTGCTATTGTGCAACAGGCTCAAAAACGATAGTTCCATTGGTATCAATGTATTTATAAACCCCTTCTGGAGCCTCTTTGTTTAAAATAACATAGCTACTATCGTCTTGAAGATGTTCAAGATATGATGTATCTTGTGTTAGGTAAGATACCAAAATCCTGAAAACGTTTACAGCACTTTTAAAATTTATATCATATGGGGGTATATCACCCTGTGGCCAATGTATAGAAAGGTTGCTACTAAAGATAGAATAAATTAAATCTCTATCTTGGGTTTTAGTATAGGTTTGCAGGGTATACTCCATACCTACAAAGCCTCCGTGATCTGCCATAATAACTATAAGCGCATCAGGGTCGTTTTGTTTAATAATATCTAAGGTTTGGACAAGAGTTTTATTAGCCTTGAAAAGGGTTTGTTGCCAAAGTGCGCGTTCTCCGTCAACACCCAAAGATTGTGATTCTCTACCGTGGACATGTCCTGGATTAAAAATTTCAATAAAGAAAAACTTAGGTTGGGCTATCACTTCTTTGGTATAGCTCTTAAGTGGAGTTAGAATATCATAATAGGTACCTAATCCGGTACCTATATAGCCCACATCACTAGAGGTGAAATTACAAACGTCATACCCCAAGGCAGGCTTATTAAGCAACAAATAGGGCATCTCTGCCAAAAAATAACTTTTATATCCGTTATTTTTAAAGATGTTTAGCACCGTGTTATCTGAGATAATCATATCTCTGGCATTGGTGTTTTCTGTAATATCACTTCCGCTGCCGTAATAATGATGCTTCATCATAAAAGTGGCACTATTTGATGTTAGAGTGGAGGCATAATTACTCCTAAAATTTGGATAGGTTTTAAAGTTGTTTGAATCCAAATAGTTTTTAAAACTATTGTTATCTATGTTGTAATAGCCTTTGTCAATTTCTGAAAAATTAACGTAGCCATCAGGCTGTATAAAATACACATTGGGCTTTTTTACAAAACTAGCCTGTTGTATTGCATCTGGCTGCAGTGTCCAAGAACTATCATACAATAGTTGATTGCTCAAAACGGGTATGAGTGTAATGAGCCCCATGATTGCTAAAAGCAATTGCAATACAATTATTTTCTTATATTGTTTCCACAGTAAAAAAGATAGCATGGCGGCTATTAAAACAATACCTAATGTCATCTTTTTTTGTATCCCTGCATACAAACATATTTTCATTAAAAATAAAAAGGTGAATACCCCTAAAAAAGGAATCACATACTGCTGCCATTTTTGTAAAAAAAGCACCTTTGAAAATAGTTTTTTAACTACAAAAAAAAGTGTTGCAGGAAGCCCTATAAAGCTTGCCACAAAAAACAAAAAATGCTGCCAAGTATTAACTAACTGAAAATTGTTACTATAATAAAATAGAATTGGATAAAGTCCTGCAGCAATAGCGGCAAGTATAACAGAGTCATTGCTAGACTTTAAAAAAGAAGCAACAAAAGACCTAGTGTTCTTTGCAGACATCTATACTTTGTTTTTTAATAAATATAAAACTCTTTTGGTTCCAGGAACAGTTTCTTTTTTCTGGATATCAAAATATTGCGTGTAGCAAGCTTCAAAAGCCTCTTGATTATAAAAATCAAAGTGGTTCATGAATTCTCTCTTTCTAACCAGTAGCGAGGTTACCCAAGAATCTTCTCGGGTAGGAAATTCTAGTATCAAATATTTTGAAAAAGCGGCAAAAAACTGAGCTGATCTATCAAAGGGAACATTTCCACTTAACGTTATATGGTGTATAAGAGCCAATGCCATGGTAACATCTGGGCTATAGCCTTGTAACCTCTCTACTAAAGAATTACGCTCTAAATTGTTTAAACCTATACCAGGGGCAGGCTGCAACACATCACACACAAAAGCCAGCATATTTGTCTCTTTATTTTGTTGTATTTGCCGGTAATTATAGCCTACTGCATTGCTGTCAATGTCTGTTACAATTACATGAGGTACTTTGGTTACTACCGTTCGAGCAAAAGTACCGTCATTACCTCCAATATCAATAAGCTTTTGAGGGGTTAAAGCAGTTACCCAATCTTCTATTAATGTTTTTTTGCCTTGAAATGCGGCATCATTATAATTTGTCTTATCATAATAATTTCCCCACTCTGTTTCTTCTTTAATAGATAACTTTTTAATAAAATTAAAAAGATTGTCTATGATGTTATTTTGGGCCTTTAAAGAGAGTTTTGCAATTTTGGTTTCTGCTTTGTAGTCTTCACTGTGAGAACGTTCCATTTTGGCAAGCAGATGTATGTTGGTATATATCGTTGAGCTCAATTTGCTTTTTCCTGGCAGTAGGGATGCTATTAATTTTACAGGTATACCATCAATGTGGGTTTGCATCATTTTAAAAATCTCTGTACCATGGTAAGAGGCCAACACTAGTGGTCCAAAAAAATGAGTAATAAACTGCTTATAAGCTCTCCAGGGAGTGTCTTTCTCATAAAAATCAAAAGACAGTGTGTCTATAAAAACAGGACTCCCTTTATCAAAGGTAACATTGTATGCAGAAGCATCTTTTAAAATAAACCCTTTTGAAAGTGCATATTTGTGCACCTTTAAAGTATGCAGTGCGGCATGTTTATACTGCTCAAAACTCCACTCATATGGATTGGTAATAAACGCAATAGGCTCTGGAGTAATAACTATTTGCTGCTCAGAAACCGTGGTTTGTGTGTGAGGCACTAAGAGTTTGTTTTTAATTAAAGTCTTAAAAAAACCACCGTCTTTAAGGGCGTTGTATTGTTTAAAATATATAGGATTGATAGCGCGCCTTAAGACATCCCCGTCATAAAACATATATCCAGAGGGATCTCTAAAAGAAGCTTGGTGGGGGCGGGTGTTATTTTGTGTCATCTGTATCTTCTTTCTCATCAATGTCTATAGAATCATAGGTGTCATCCTCTTCTTTAAGTAAACCAAGAAACCCTTTAATTTTATACATCACACCTTTAGAGAACAATAAAACGCCTGCGGCAGCGGCAACAACGGCTTGAACTATCATAGCTCCTAGCCCTGGATCAAAATATAAAAAATTCATAACATTATTTTTAAGAGTAGCAGTGTCGCTTCTACAAATAAACTAAAAAACCGCTACTTTATTAGGAGTATCTCTTGTTTTTCTTGTTAAATGGCAGCATAATTGTATCTAGCGGCATACAATAGTCAAAAACTAAAAAATATTTAAAAGCTATCAGTTTTTCTTATCTTTGTTACAAACAAACCACCAATGACAATTACGCAACTAAAATATGTGTTGGCAGTAGCAGAAAACAAAAATTTCACCAAAGCAGCCCAAAAAACGTTTGTTACACAACCTACCCTAAGCATGCAAATTCAAAAGCTTGAAGAAGAGCTTGAAATTTTAATTTTTGACCGCAGTAAAAAACCAATAGAGCTTACCCCGGTTGGAAAAAAAATAGTGAGTCAAGCTAGAAATATTGTAAATGAGAGTGAGCGCATGCAAGATGTGGTAGATCAAGAAAAAGGCTTTATAGGGGGGGTGTTTAAAATAGGAATCATCCCAACGGTAATGCCTACACTACTGCCTATGTTTTTAAGAAACTTCACGAAAAAATACCCAAAGGTACAACTCAAAATAGAGGAACTCACCACAGATGATATCATCACAAAACTTCGTGATGGTCATCTTGATGCGGCAATTGCGGCTACACCTTTACTGGAGCATAACATCAAAGAGCGTGTTTTGTATTACGAACCTTTTGTGGCTTTTGTGCCAGAGGGACATACACTTTCTGGAAAAAAGAAAATTAGCAGTGAAGATCTAGCCCTTGATGATTTATTATTGTTAGAAGATGGCCACTGCTTTAAAGACAGTGTGATTCATCTTTGTAAATCTCAACAAGGAAGCCTAGATAGTAATTTTCAATTACAAAGCGGAAGTTTTGAAACACTAATTAAATTATCTAACGAGGGGCTAGGAATGACACTTCTGCCCTATCTACATACCCTTGACCTTTCTGAAAAACAAACTAAAAAATTGCGTTATTTCACAGACCCTCCTCCTGCTAGAGAAGTAAGCCTTATTTACAATAAAAGCGAATTAAAAATGCAAATTATAGATGCCCTGTATGATGTGATTGCTGGTGTAATTAGAGGGGCCATACGTTTTAATGATGTGAAGATTATAAGCCCTTTAAAATAACCTTACATTAAAGCCATAAAAAAAAAAGCACTCCAAGGAGTGCTTTTTTTTATGCTTTTAGTAGTATTAAACATGGAATGAGTTGCGGTTGTTGTTTTATCAAAGAATCTACCCAAATCGCTAACTCATCTATTTCATGAGGTAATAATCGTGTAATTGCTTTTTTAAGCTCCTTGCTAAAAAGTTGGACATCAAAGCTTACTTTAGATAAAACTGCTTTGGTGTAATCAAACATTGCTCTAGACATATGGAATAATTATAATAAGGTTAAGTAGTTTTCTATCCTATAAAGAGTTGTTTTAAATTATTAGCTGCTTAAATATAAGAAAAATAAATCAAAACACGGCAAATCACAACAACTAATAAAAGACAAAACAGTGTATAGCTAAGCTAGCAGGCGTTGTTTAGGATTTCACCTTTAGAGTCCACTTAAAATTAAATTCAGAAACTACACTGCCATGGCTGTCTTTTCCGATGGCTTTGGCCCAACAACTTTGACCTTGTTTTGTTTGTATGGCTTTAGCAATGGTATCTTTAATTAACAGCCCATCTTCACAAGTAAAGGTAATTCTGCCGGTAGCTTTTTTATCAAATCTTGCATTGTTGGTTGCAACAAGCATAGATACTTTAACGCCGCTTTTAGAAATACTAGACATTACTAATGCTCCAGTTGCGAGTTCTGCAGCCATACCCTGTACGGCCCAAAACATAGATTTAAATGGATTTTGGTTGATCCATCTATGCTTTACAGATGTGATACAACAAGAGTCGTCAATAGTCTTGACGCGTACTCCAGTAAAATAGCAAGAAGGTAATTTAAAAAAGATATAAGTATTAATTGCCCCGGGAGTTGCCTTCATGTAGTATGATTTTTAACGAAGATAATCCAAGAAGTTGAATATAAAAAGTAAATAAGGACCCTAAAATAGATACTAATAAGTGTTAATTAATTGTTAATTTCAGTACTATGTGTAACATACTACCTGTTTTTAGACATATACTTGTATAAGAAACTAATAGCTTCTAAAAAACATACCTACATAAACCATGAATACCATCATTAATTTAACACTTGCCTTAGTATTATTTATTACAGGGGTAACTGTTTTACAGCAAGAACAAGATACCTCTGCAGCATATTCTAAAAGAACCAAGATAAGTGGCAACACACAAAAAACACCACTTTGCATAAAAATTCTAGACAATGAATATTGAAAATACAAAAGCGCAGATGCGCAAAGGAGTATTAGAGTATTGCATACTATCTATTTTAAAAGATGGAGAGGCATACACCAGTGATATTCTAACCAGGCTAAAAGATGCTAAACTACTTGTGGTAGAAGGCACTATATACCCGCTTTTAACTCGGTTAAAAAATGCCGAGTTACTATCTTACAGGTGGGAAGAATCTACCAGTGGACCACCAAGAAAATACTATGCACTAACACAAAAAGGAACCCTATTTTTAACCGAATTGACAACTACCTGGAGCAATCTACAAAAAGCAGTTTCTAAAGTAACCCATACAACCACTAAGAAATGAAAAAGACAGTAAATATAAATTTAGCCGGAACTTTTTTTCATA
>CBFHMO010000003.1:0-49295 GCA_965656925.1 Patiriisocius sp. | reverse complement strand
TTATTAACAAGCCTTACCACACCTTTTGTAGAAGATTGTGTTTGGCTAAGCATCTCAATAAAGCTAAAAACACTGCTCCCATTTATGTCTAATTCAGAAAACTGTAGCTGCATTGCTAAGTTTTGAGTATCACTGTCTAAAAACCTTACAAGTCCATTATCAACATCAGATAAAAGTGGCCCTACACCACCGTATTTATATTCAAATGAAGCGCCACCAAATACACCTTGTGGACCTCGTGGACCTGCTGCGCCATTAATCTTTGTCCAGGATGTACCGCCATAAAAATAAAAACCAGGATTCTTATCTGTTTGGTAAATCATAAGTCCTGTTGCAGGTAATGCAATGGCATCTCGCTGAAATTCTGTAAGTCTAGGAATTAAAATACCTCCAGTTGTAGATTCGATATCTAGTGCAGATGAGGCCTCTGGAGTTATGGTATTTATACCAACTTGCGCAAAGCTAAACCAAGTTAAGGATAGCAAAAAACAGACTAAAGTAATTTTTTTCATATTATTCTCTTAGTATTTTGAATGTGGAAATTTGTTTTTTAGAATTTTGTAAGTGTAGCACATACACCCCAGAGGGTAACGTATCAAGATGTAACAATGTAGCGTTAGTTTCTAGTATTTTTTGGCCCGTAATGCTAAACAGTGTAGCATATTGTGGCTCTGAAGAAACGATATGTAAGAGCCCAGATGTTGGGTTTGGATACACGCCTATATTTTGGTCTTGTTGTAAAGGTATAACGGTAAGGGTTGCAGAAGCATCACTTGCTGTAATTGCAGTAAAATCTGTAAAATTATAAGATAGAGTGTTGTTAATATCATCTATAATAGGTGCAACATTTGTCCAAATACCGTCTGAGGTTAAAAACTCTAACATCAAATTAGACTCCTTTATATCATTAAGCTCGTTGTCTTTGTACAAAAAGGTGACAACTCCTTGATAACTGGTGATGGTATTTGATATTTCATATACCCTACTAACACTTGCATTGTCACCCACCACAACAGATGCCGAAGAGCGGTCTATGGTATTTGGCCCTGCAATAAGATGAGCACTGTTTGGAGCAAGCTCCAGCCCATCAAAAGAAACCGAGCTGTTGTCATTTATAAAAAGTGAACTCTCTGGACCCAAAGAAAATGTTTGTCCATAACTCAATAAAGAAAAAAAGAAAAAAGAAATTATAATTTTAAGCATCATTAAAAATAAAAATTATTTTAATTTAATAACAAAAATAATAGGTGTAAACACCATAAAACACCCAAGTGAGGCTTCTTTATAATACACGAGAGAGGATTAGCTGCGCTGATCCTTATTGCTCGGCGCTTTGAAAATCAACAAAAGAAACATCAGCAACACCCAAAATAAAAAAGCAAGCTCTTTTATTTTGAGCTTGCTTTGTTTCAACTTTTTGTTGATTTATTGGTGACCCAGAGAGGATTCGAACCTCCAACCGTCAGAGCCGAAATCTGATATTCTATCCAGTTGAACTACTAGGCCAATTACACCTATAAAATAGGTGGTCTACTTATTTTTTTTTAACTTGATAAGCGCGCCTTTACAAGTGTGCTTATGGTTTTTCCGTCTGCCCTACCAGATACTTCTTTAGTAACCATGCCCATAACCTTACCCATATCTGCCATAGAACTTGCGCCTGTAGCCTCAATGGCTGCGTCTACCAAATCAGCCACCTCAGCTTCACTTAGCTGCTGTGGTAAAAACTGCTCAATTACTGCTGCTTCTGCTAGTTCTGGATCTGCCAAATCTGCCCGTCCTTGAGTAGCGAAAATAGCAGCACTATCTTTGCGCTGTTTTACCAGTTTTTGAAGTAGTTTTATTTCATCCTCAGGGCTAAGATCTTGTTTTGCACCACTTTGTGTTTGAGCCAATAGCATTGCACTCTTCACAGAACGAAGTGCCTGCAGAGAGAGGGCATCTTTACTTTTCATAGCCGTTTTTAAGGCCTCCATAATCTTTGCTGATAAACTCATAGGTATGCTTGTAAAAATTAGACCACGAAGATAGGAAATTAAGTACAATTGTCATGGCTATAAAAAACCCATTAATAGCTATTAATGGGTTTTTAAAAATTACGTATATAAGTATATCTCAGGGAAAATACCCCTACAACTAATCTACATTATCATGTAAAAAACTATTATTAGATCTTAGTTCTATCTCGTTATCATCATCACTCACTGAAGTTCTTGAAAGATTCACCTTGTTAGAAACATCATCTAGTTCAATTCCTGCTCTTTTGTACGCAGGCTGCTTCTCAATATCATCAATCTTTGAGGCGCTATTTCTGAATTTATAATTAAAATCTTTCATCTTACGCTTTCGCTCCTCTGTGCGATCACTTAATAATTTAGAAATTGGAGTATTCATAGGATTTAGCGGTGCGTTTTCAAGCTCCTGATCTTGGGGCTCCGGCTCCACAATTTTTGTTTCAAAAACAAGTTCTTCCTCCAATACCTCAGTAAGCTCTGTTACCAAAGGCGCCTGGGCTGCAGTAGCTCCTGTGAGTTCCTCTTCTTTTGCAGTGTAATCATCAAGACTATAACGGGTTACCACTCCACCTTTAGAAACCTCACTAACAGGGACCACCTCTAGATGGTCTGTAACCTCGATATCTTCAACATTAGTGGCCACAAGCTCTGGCTGCAGTTCTATTTCTAGGGCTGTCTCTTCTTCCTCTTGTGCTATAACTGGCTCCTCTAATGAGTGCACAACGGTTTCTTGCTCTTGTTGGGTATCATGCAAAGGCATGTCAAACATTAACATAGGCTCTTGAACAACTTCCTTCTCAAGAATAACATCCGCTTCTACTTCTATGTCATTGATTTCAAACTCTTGGACTGCCTCATGCTCAGGGGAAGTAACTTCAGTAAGATCCTCCTGCTCAATAGCCTTAGGAGAGACAATCTCTGGACTTATTACCTCAAAATTGTTTACGCTAATCTCATTGATAACCAATTGCTCAAACTCTGCAAGAAAATGAATATCAACTAGGTTAGATTCTACATCAATATTCTTGATAAGATCTGAGGTTGCTATATACCCCTCAAATGGCTCTTCTTGAATTTGGGGCATCTCTAGATTTAAATCTTGAGATGCTTCCACACCAGACTCCTTAGATAAAGCCGACTCAGTTGTCATCTCTGGCTCTTGCTCATCTACCTCAAAAAGTGTGTGAACAATAATAGGCTCATCAGGGGTTTGAGTTTGTGCGGGTCTTGATACAGGATTTTTTTGCTCTGGAAGCACTACTTGTGTTGCCGTTACATTAGGAGTTAGGTCTAATTGCGCCTTAGCCTCATCGCCAAGGGTATGAATGATTTTTTTAGTTTCCGTATTAGTGATTTCATTTTGCTGCTCTGCATCAAATCCTGTTGCTATAACGGTAATAGAAACAGATCCATCTAGAGTCTCATCATCACCAACACCCATAATGATATTAGCTCCATGGCCGGCCTGGGTCTGGATATGATCACTTATTTCTCCAATTTCATCTATGGTTATCTCTTCGGTACCAGATACAATAAGTAACAGTACATTTTTAGCTCCCGCTATCTTGTTGTCATTTAAAAGAGGAGAATCTAATGCTTTTGTGATGGCTATTTGAGCACGATTGGCTCCACTTGAAGTTGCACTACCCATAATGGCAGTACCACTATTAGACAACACTGTTTTAGCGTCACGTAAATCAATGTTTTGTGTGTAGTGATGTGTAATTACCTCTGCAATACCACGCGCTGCTGTAGCCAAGACCTCATCTGCTTTAGAAAAGCCAGCTTTAAAACCTAGATTTCCATAAACATCACGTAATTTATTATTATTAATAACCACCAAACTATCTACATTTTGACGTAAATTCTCTACACCAATTTGCGCCTGCTCGTTACGCATTGCTCCTTCAAAGTGAAAAGGTATGGTAACAATACCAACGGTTAAAATATCAAGATCTTTTGCCATTCTCGCTATTATTGGCGCAGCTCCTGTACCCGTTCCTCCTCCCATACCAGCGGTGATAAAAATCATCTTTGTATTGGTGGTTAACATGCTTTTAATATCTGCCATACTCTCTACGGCAGATTGTTCTCCAATTTTAGGATTGGCACCAGCCCCAAGACCTTCTGTAAGATCTATACCTAACTGGATTTTGTTTGGAACAGCACTGTTCTCTAATGCTTGTGCATCTGTGTTGCAAATCACAAAATCTACACCTTTAATTCCTTGATTAAACATGTGATTTATGGCATTACTACCACCACCACCAACGCCAATTACTTTAATGACATTTGATTGGTTTTTAGGCAGATCGAACGATATGTTGTCAAATTCTGGCATATACTTTTTTTTTGCGAGGGTTATTAAATTTTTTTAACTGTTGTATTTTTTATTCTGCGTTGTCAAGAAATTGTTTAAACTTCTCTGCCCAAGTATCAAAAATACTTGAACGCTGCTTATCTGGTTTTGTTGGCAAATCATCGGTTTCTCCCTCATCGTTTGTTGGGGCACCATCATCTGGTGTTTGCTCTCCATCTTGAGGGCCTTTCTCTTCTGGCTTGGCAATTCTAATGGCACGCGCCTTACTCTCCAGGCTATTCATCACAAGGCCAACGGCAGTTGCGTATAATGGGCTGGTGGTTTCACTATCACTATCTCCAGCCAAATGCTCATTGGGATACCCTATTCTAGTATCCATACCTGTTATATACTCCACTAATTGTTTTAAATGTTGTAATTGAGCGCCTCCACCCGTTAGTACAATTCCAGCAATTAATTTCTTTTTTTGCTCTTCATGGCCGTAATTTTTTATTTCTAAATACACCTGTTCTATAATCTCAACCACTCTAGCATGGATAATTTTTGAAAGGTTTTTTAGTGTAATCTCTTTTGGATCTCTACCTCTTAATCCTGGGATAGAGACTATTTCATTGTCTTTATTTTCTCCTGGCCATGCAGAACCAAATTTTATTTTAAGCAATTCTGCTTGCTTCTCTATTATGCTACACCCTTCTTTGATGTCTTCTGTAATGACATTTCCGCCAAAAGGAATAACCGCAGTGTGGCGTATAATACCGTCTTTAAAAATGGCCAAATCGGTAGTTCCACCCCCTATATCAATAAGGGCAACACCTGCCTCTTTTTCTTCTTGACTGAGTACCGCATTTGCAGAGGCCAGTGGCTCTAGGGTAATACCACTGAGCTCCAATCCAGCACTTTTAACGCAACGTCCAATGTTTTTTATAGAAGCTACTTGCCCTACAACTACATGAAAATTGGCTTCCAAACGCCCACCATACATCCCAATGGGTTCTTTGATCTCTGCCTGCCCATCTACTTTAAAATCTTGAGGCAAGACATGTATAATTTCTTCACCAGGAAGCATCACTAGCTTGTGTACTTGATTGCATAAACTGTCAATATCGGCAACGTCAATAACCTCATCACTGTCTGACCTGGTAATATAATCACTATGCTGTAGACTACGTATGTGCTGTCCTGCAATACCCACTACCACATCTTCTATTTTAATTCCAGAAGAAGTTTCTGCGTCAGTGATTGCCTGTTGAATAGATTGTATGGTTTGGGTAATATTATTTACAACCCCACGGTGCACACCCAAACTTTTGGATTTACCAATCCCTAAAATTTCCATCTTACCATACTCATTCTCCCTGCCCACCATAGCAACAATCTTTGTTGTTCCTATATCCAATCCTACAGCAATGCTTGTTTGTTCCATAGCCTTTATTTTTTTGTTGCCACTACTTGATTACCAAATCTTAAATCAACAGTTTTGTAATGTGTCAACATACTATCTTGTTTTATTTTTTGATAAAATGCTTTATAATTCTGAAATTTTAACGCCGCGTTTTCTGTTGTTCCAAAAAGCACTGTAAAATCTTGTTTGCGAATTCGCATTGTAAATGTTCCATCTTGTAAAACATCCAAGGCTACAACACTACTTTTTATCATATGGTCTTGATTTATCTGTAACAATAAATCAGTGAGTGGTTTTACATGTTCTTGAACTGCTCCTGTAATAATTGGAACTCTTGCCGTATACACCGATGACAAAGGCATTTTTTCTCCCTCAGTATCAAGGTAATAATCCAGTTTGTCAACAACACGCGCGATGGGTGTTCTTTGCTTTATTTTAGCCCCTAATATTCCATCAACTGTGATATAAACTTCTGCCCGTTGAATCATCTGATTTTTCAGCAATCGTTCCTCCACCTCTTTCAAAACTAAGGCTTCTTTTGGGATGCTAGCAACAGTCTCAAAATTTTGTATTAACAATTTATTAACCGAATTTAAAGTAATAAAAGGAGGCGTTTTATCCTCAAAGCTTACCACTATTTTTGATAAATTTCTAGCTTCATTTCTTTGCTTTGTAAAACCAAAAAGAAACACAACAAAGCTTAAAAGCACTATAAAACCTACAAAGTTCCAATTAATTTTCATGCTCAAGTATTTTAGTAATGTGTGAAACTTCTGCTCCAATATCTCCAGCGCCAACCAATAATTTAACCCTACAGGTAGCGTTCTTTAAATGTTCTGCAAGTGATTCTTTAGTAACCAAAGAAATATTGTCAACATCTATTGCGATTTTCTTTATTTTTTCTAACAACCAAAGAGAAGTAACTCCATTAATTGGAGTTTCTCTTGCAGGATAAATATCCAACAGAAGCACCTGATCAAATCTGGCTAAACTTTCAGCAAACTGATCAATAAAATCTCGCGTTCTACTAAACAAATGTGGCTGAAAAACAATCACTTTCTTATCATCAGGATACATTTCATTCACCCCTTGATATAACGCATCAAGCTCTGTTGGATGATGCGCATAATCATCAATAAGCACCAAATCATCTCTTCTAATTCTGTAAGAAAATCTGCGCGCTACCCCTTTGAATTTTGATAAAGCCTCTTTCAATAAATGTGTTGGCGCACCTGCCAAAATAGCCATAGACAATGCCGTAACGGCATTATGCAAATTATGATGCCCTGGCAAACAAAAAGACATATCACCCAACACTAGTTGGGGTGCTATAAAATCAAATTTGTAGGCGCCATTTTCTATTCGTATGTTTTGACCTTGATAGGCTGCAGGCTCTTCAAGGGCTACACTTTGACCTTGTAAAGGCAATCCTTTTTTATGTAAGAACTGGTTTTTATTAGCTACTAAATCTGCAAAGGCAACAAAAGAGGCCTCCAAAGCAGCTGCGTCTCCGTAGATATCTAAATGATCTGCATCCATAGAGGTAATACAGGCAATATCTGGTTTTAATGTCAAAAACGAGCGGTCAAACTCATCTGCCTCCACAACTGTTATGGCAGTACCTTTACTAATAAAATTAGATTTATAATTCTCTGCTATACCTCCCAAAAAAACAGTTACCGGCATATCACAATAGGCCAATAAATGTCCTAAAATTGCCGAGGTAGTTGTTTTGCCATGAGTTCCTGCCACTGCCAAGCAAAGCGTATCTTGGGTTAATGCTCCTAAAAACTCAGAGCGCTTAATAACCTTATGATCTTGCCTAGTAAACCACTGCATAATTTTGTTATCCTCAGGAATTGCCGGAGTGTACACCACAAGGGTGTTTGTATTATTTTTAACCTGTTGTGGCAGTGCTACCGCACTATCTACAAAAGTTATAACAGCCCCTTCTTTCTCTAAAGTAGAGGTTAAGGCTGTTGCTGTTTTATCATAACCAAAGACAGCAAGATTTTTTTTAAGAGCAAAACGAGCTAGCGCGCTCATCCCTATCCCGCCAATGCCAACAAAGTAAATAGAGTGTATGTTATGCAGAGGATTCATCTATAGCTTGCGGTGTATTAATTTTTCGATTTGATCAACAATGTCTTTCGTAGCATCGGGTTTTGCCAATGCTAGAATAGCTGCGCCTAATTGTTTTTGTTTTTTGGTATCAGTAAGCAAATCATCTATAATTGTTTGAAACTGCTTCTGGGCATCCTTTTCATGCAATAAAATGGCGGCATTGTTTTGAGAGATGGACAGTGCGTTTTTTGTTTGATGGTCTTCAGCCACATTAGGACTTGGAATAAAAATCACAGGCTTGCCCACCAAGCATAACTCTGACACAGACAATGCGCCCGCTCTACTTATAATAATGTCTGCCGCAGCGTATGCTAAATCCATCCGGTTTATAAAGGGATGAACTTGAATGTTTCTTTGGGTTCTATTTTGGTAGCCTCTGGAATATATTTTGCCGCATTGCCACAATACTTGAATCTCATTTTTATTAAAATACGGCAAATGGGCATCTATTAATTCATTAATTTTTTTGGCCCCCAAAGACCCTCCTAACACCAAAATTGTTTTGGCTTTTGCCTTTAGTTTAAAAAATGATAGCGCCTGAGAGGTATCTCTAGTGATATTTAGCAAATCTTGCCGAACTGGATTTCCTGTTACATGTATTTTATTGGCCGGAAAAAAACGATCCATTGCATCATAGGCTGTGCAAATGCTTTGTACATGCTTACCCAACCATTTATTGGTAATACCTGCATGGCTATTTTGCTCCTGAATTAAACAAGGAATCCCTCTCAAAGAAGCCATTTTTAATAAAGGTGCACTTGCATAACCTCCTGTACCAATAGCAACATCTGGCTTAAAGGATTTGATTATGGTTCTAGAGGCCCACAAACTAGAAATTAATTTAAAAGGAAATAAGGCATTTTTAAAGGTAAATGACCGTTGTAGCCCTGCAATCCAAAGACCTTTGATAGTATAATCCGCCTGAGGAACTTTCTGCATTTCCATTCTGTCTTTGGCGCCAACAAACAAAAATGAAGCCTCAGGAAAACGAAGTTTTAATTCATTGGCAATTGCAATTGCTGGATAGATATGGCCCCCAGTTCCTCCACCAGAGATAATAAACTTATATGTTTTTTGCGTATTAATACTATTTCTATTTAAAGGGTTTGACTTAATATATCAAGTGGGTTATCCATAGCTTGCTCTTGATTTTTCTCTACTTCTCTTTTTGCACTCACACTCAACACCATACCCAATGCAAGACAAGTCATCCAAATACTAGTTCCTCCACTACTTATAAGTGGTAATGTTTGCCCAGTAACTGGAAACAACTCTACGGCAACTGCCATATTTACTAGCGCCTGAAACACAACAGGTAGTCCAACACCAATTACCAGTAATTTTGCAAACATAGAGCTAGATTTATGCGCTACAACAACCAGCCTAAAGAGCAATAAAAGGTATACCAGCATGACAACTAAGGCCCCAAGCAAACCAAATTCTTCAACAATAATGGCATAGATAAAATCTGAGGAAGATTGGGGTAAGAAATTTTTTTGCACGCTTTTTCCTGGACCCAGACCCGTAATACCACCTGAGGCAATGGCAGTTTTTGCTTTTGTGATTTGATAATCTGCTTCTTTATCTGTTTTATCAACAAAACTAACCACCCTACTTATCCAAGTATCAACCCTATTTGGGAATACATCTGGAAATGCTTTTGCCGTTAAAACAAACAGACTTAATAAAAGTAGGCCTGTGGTTAAAATGATTGCCAAATACTTGAAGGGATATCCGCCAATAAAAACCAACAAAACAACCATGGCAAAAATAATTGCTGCCGTAGAAAAATTTGCTGGCAATATCAATCCTAGCACTAAAAAAACAGGCAACCACAAAGGCACTAAGGTTTGTTTAAAACTAACAAGAGAACTATCAATTGTAGAGAGGTATCTCGCTACATAGCTCATTAACACAACAGCAGCCAAAGTAGAAGTCTGAAAGGTAACACCAACCAAGGGCAACCGTATCCACCTACTGGCATTTGCGCCTTCAATGGTAGTTCCTTGAGCCATAGTTAATAGCAGTAAAACCACAATAATTGGTAGTGCAATTATAGATAGGCCTTTAAAATAATGGTAGGGTATTTTATGTACCCCATACAAGATTCCAAAGCCAAGTACAAGATGAGCAAAATGTTTTGCCAAGAATTTAAACGTATTCCCATCACCATACAAGTAGGCTAAATTACTACTTGCACTATAGACAGGTAAAAAGGAAAATATAGCCAGCACACCAATAATGGCCCAAATAAATCTATCTCCTTGTATGTTTTTAAATATTGACTTCACTTATATGTGTAAAATTTATGTTTTTTAGTATATCCTCTTAGCAATTAAAGATGTCTCACGGCTTGTTTAAACTGTCTGCCTCTGTCTTCATAATTAGTGAACAAATCGAAACTAGCACATGCAGGGCTTAGCAAAACAGTATCGTTCCTGTCAGCCAATTTATAGGCAACTTTTACAGCCTCTTGCATACCTGCAGTCTCCACAAATACATCTACAACATTGCTAAACTGAGCTTTGATCTTCTCATTATCTAAACCCAAACAGATAATAGCCTTTACTTTTTCATTTACAAGGGGTAAAAGCTCGCTGTAATCATTCCCTTTATCTACTCCGCCAACAATCCAAACCGTTGGGGTTTTTACACTATCTAGGGCGTAAAATGTTGCATTAACATTGGTAGCTTTACTATCATTGATATACATCACATTATTAATCTTTAATACTTTTTCAAGGCGGTGTTCAACACCTTGAAAACTCTCTAAAGACTCTCTTATAGTTGCTTTTCTAATTTTTAATAGCGTAGCTACAGTACTTGCAGCCATCGCATTTTTTACATTGTGTTTACCTTGAAGTCCTAACGTTGCAATTGGCATAGTGAATTGGGTGTTTTGTATGGTTATTATTATTTTATTTTCCTTTATGTAAGCTCCTTGCTCAACACTTTTGGTAAGCGAGAAGGGTAATTTTATAGCGCTAATCTCATGGCTCTGTAGCCATTTATTTATTTGGACATCATCTGCGTCGTAGATAAAATAATCTGACGCGGTTTGATTCATGGTTATTCTAAATTTTGAGGCTATGTATTTTTGATATGAATTCTCATACCTATCAAGATGATCTGGACTTAGGTTTGTTAAAACCGCAATATGTGGCGCAAATTTCTCGATACCATCTAACTGAAAACTACTGAGCTCCAAGACATAGTTTTTATAGTCTGGTGATGCAACCTGAGCTGCAAAGCTGTCTCCAATATTTCCTCCAAGAGCTACATTTAAATCTTGTTTTAAAAGCGCATGGGTTAAACTAGCCGTAGATGTTTTACCATTACTACCTGTTATGGCCACTATAGTTGCATCTGTAAACTGCGCAGCAAATTCTATTTCTGAAATAACCTGTACTCCAGCCTGTTTTAAACTACATACTATTGGCGCTAGATCTGCAATTCCTGGGCTTTTCACTACTATATCTGCAGATATAATCTGAGAAACAGTATGTCCTTTATCTTCCCAATTAATGTGATTACTTGATAATACTTGAGCATAGTTGTCTTTAATAGCCCCGTAATCACTCACAAAAACATCATAGCCCTTTTGCTTGCCTAAAATAGCGGTGCCAACACCACTTTCTCCTGCTCCTAATATGACTAGCTTTTGTTTCATTTTTGACTTCAAATACTTTTTTAAACCCCTAGAGGCACCCTTTATTTATTATCTAATTTTTAATGTCACTATGGTTAATACCGCTAAGAAAATTCCAACAATCCAAAAACGAGTAACAATCTTACTTTCATGAAAACCTCCTTTTTGGTAATGATGATGCAGGGGAGACATTTTAAAAATGCGCCTTCCTGCCCCAAATTTCTTTTTAGTGTATTTAAACCAACCCACTTGCAATACCACAGATAGATTTTCCATCAAAAAAATACCGCATAGTATTGGGATCAACCATTCTTTTCTAATGGCAATAGCAATAACTGCGATAATACCTCCAATGGTTAAACTCCCTGTATCACCCATAAACACTTGTGCTGGATATGCGTTATACCATAAAAACCCGATAAGGGCTCCAACAAAGGCCATAATAAAAATGGTGAGCTCTCCCGTATTTGGGATATACATGATATTGAGGTAGTCTGAAAAAATCACGTTACCACTAACCCAGGCAAAAATGGCAAGAGTAACGGCTATAATAGCGGAGGTACCGGCAGCAAGACCATCGATACCATCTGTGAGATTGGCCCCATTAGAAACTGCGGTGATAATAAAAATTACAATAGGTATAAATATCAACCACGCAAAAGGTGCGTACCCATCTCCAGCCCAGGTCACTAATTTCTCATAGTTAATCTCATTTCCGCTTACAAAAGGCATTGTGGTTAACAATGTTTTCTCTGCATCATTAAATGTTTTTGCACCCCTGTTAGTAACTATTTCTTGACCTGTAATTGGATCTAACTTTTCTGTTTTAACAGTAATATCGCTATGAAAAAACATGGTAGCACCAACGATAACACCCAGCCCAACTTGGCCTATTACTTTAAATTTTCCAGGCAAACCATCCTTGTCATTTTTAAACTTTTTTAAATAATCATCCAAAAAGCCTATCGCGCCCATCCAAAGGGTGGTTACAATCAGCAAAATCACATAAATAT
Source organism: Patiriisocius sp. (assembly GCA_965656925.1). Taxonomy (GTDB): domain Bacteria; phylum Bacteroidota; class Bacteroidia; order Flavobacteriales; family Flavobacteriaceae; genus Patiriisocius. Next base: position 36,772 of record CBFHMO010000003.1, on the reverse strand, counting down.
TATCCAGTTTAGCAAACAACAACACTGGAACCAGTGTGGCTAAAATAATAATCAAACCACCCATTGTTGGGGTTCCTGCTTTCTCTGACTGACCCTGCAGACCAAGATCCCTAATGGTTTCACCCATTTGTTTGTCTTGTAAAATCTTGATAATCTTCTTACCCCAAACAGTAGCAATCAGCAAAGAGGTAATAACCGCTAGCGCTGCTCTAAAGGTGATAAACTGGAACAATCCTGCTCCAGGCAAATCATAGGTTTTATCTAAAAAATCAAACAAATAATATAACATAGCTTTATTTATTTAGGGCGATTAATAATTCACTTATGGTTTTACGGTCATCAAAGTCATTACGCACACCTTGAATCTCTTGATAGGTTTCATGACCCTTTCCAGCCACCAAAATGATATCATGCTCGTTTGCCATTTGGCAGGCTGCCTTTATTGCTTGTTTTCTATCTGTAATGGCAATTGTTTTTTTAAAGTGCTGTGGCGGCACACCCGCTTCTATGTGCTGTATAATTGTATCTGGATTTTCTGACCGTGGGTTGTCACTTGTAAAAATTACCTTGGTACTTAATGTGGCTGCAATAGCTCCCATTTTTGGTCTTTTTTCAACATCTCTATCTCCCCCGCAACCCACTACCGTAATAAGCTCTTCATTACCCGATCTTATGGCATTTATAGTCTCTAATACATTTTTTAGCGCATCTGGCGTATGAGCGTAATCAATAATTGCAGTTATTTTACCTTCAGAGACTAGGTATTGGAATCTACCATCTACACTCTCTAGGGTGCTTAAAAGCTGCAAAATCTCTAATTGCTCAAGACCTAATTGCTCTGCAGTAGCATAAATAGCAAGCAGGTTATAGGCGTTAAAGTTTCCGATAAGCTTTACCCACAATTCCTGATTGTTAATCTTTAAAAGCAATCCTTGCAATTGATTTTCTAAAATTTGAACTTTATAATCTGCAATCGTTTTTAAGCCGTAGGTGTATTTTCTAGCCTTTGTATTTTGCAGCATTACAGGACCATTTTTATCATCTGCGTTTGTTAAAGCAAAGGCAGTTTTAGGCAAGGAGTCAAAGAATGATTTTTTTACATCGCGGTAGTGTTTAAAACTTGTATGATAGTCTAAATGATCATGAGATAGATTTGTGAAAATACCACCAACAAAATGCAAACCATCTGTTCTTTTTTGATCGATACCGTGAGAGCTTACTTCCATAAAACAATACGCTACGCCGCGGTCAACCATTTGGCGTAAATACTTATTTATAGTCAAACTATCTGGGGTTGTATGCGTAGCTTGATGCTCTGTTGTATCCATGATAATTTTTATGGTAGATAAAAGACCCACCTTATACCCGGCCGATGTAAAAAGGGTGTACAACAGCGTTGCAATAGTTGTCTTGCCATTGGTGCCCGTTACCCCAACCAATTGTAAATCTTTGGAAGGGTTTCCATAAAAATGAGATGCCATTATTGCCAAGGCTTGCTGGGTGTCTTGTACCTGCAGGTAGGTAATGCCATTTATAATCTCTTTGGGTATTTGCTGACAAACCACCGCTAAAGCGCCTTGATCTATAGCTTTTTTGATAAATTGATGGCCATCACTTTGCGTACCTTCTATAGCAACAAAAACATCATCTAGGCCAACTTTACGGCTATCAAATTGTAACTCACGAAAAGCCACAGCTGTATTTCCCACTACTTTTTCAAGGGAAACTTTATATAATATGTCTTTTAATGTAATCACGATAAATTGAGTATAATTTCTTGACCTTCTTTTATTTTAACCCCCATTTTAAGGGACTGACCCTTTACCCTTCCACTTCCTTCTAATTGTACCACAAGCCCTAAATTTTCAAGTAGCGCGATAGCATCCATGGCGGGCATTCCTTTTACATTTGGCATTACGGCCGTGTCCCCATGAGTATATTGATAATAGCCATCAAAATCTTTTTGGGTGGCCACATCAAGTAAATCTTTGGAGGCAATCTCTGCCTTTAAAGGACTGTCTGTGTATATTTTTTGGGCAATACGCTTGAAGACAGGTCCTGTAACATCTGCTCCATAGTACCCCTTTTTTGCAGATGGCTTATGTATGACCACTATACAAGAGTATTTTGGTTGATCTGCAGGAAAGTAACCAGCAAACGAGGACACATATTTTTTGTCTTGTAGCCATGCGTCAATGTCTGCATATTCTATTCTTGCAGTACCCGTTTTCCCTGCCATTGAAAAGTTTTTGGAGTACAAACTTTTTCCGGTACCCCGCACAACAATATTCTTTAAAACCTCTTGTATCTTACCTATGGTAGCCCTTGATGCAATCTTATCTATTATAACCTCTGTATCAAAGGCCTCTATTTGCTTGTTCCACGACCTAATTTCTTTTACAAAACGAGGTCTAACCATGGTGCCGTTATTTGCAATAGCATTGTAAAAAGTTAAAATTTGTAGTGGCGTCATTTTTAAATTATACCCATAAGAGATAGACGGCAATGCATTTTTACTCCAAAGGGCATCTCCTACCTCAGGAATAACAGGCGCGCCCTCGCCCATAATAGAAATACCAATTTTTTGGTCTAGCTTCCATTTTTTTACTTGGTCGGTGAATTTTTTTGGGTCGTCTTTATAGGCGCTATCAATCATTGTTGCAAACCCAATATTTGAGGATACCTCCAAGGCTTTGGCTGCAGATATCTTACCATAACCACCTCTCTTTGAGTCTGAAATAGTGCGGCCATACATTCTCACCCTACCCTTTTTAGTGTCAACAAGAGTTGCGGTATCTAGCACCTTTTGCTCTAGGGCTACGGTCATAGCTATTGTTTTAAAAGTAGACCCAGGTTCACTGGATTCTCCAACTGCATAATTTAACCGTTCATAATAACCGCCATCTCTACTTTTTCCTAAATTAGCAACTGCTTTAATCTCTCCAGTTGCAACTTCCATTACAATCACACTTCCGTGATCTGCCTGGTAATCTTCAAGTTGTTTTAATAAAGCATGATGGGCAACATCTTGTATGTTTATGTTAATGGTAGAAATCACATCATAGCCATCTTGAGGTTCTATTTCATTTTCATCATAAACAGGTTTCCATCTGCCTTTTGAAATCTTTTGTTTTAAACGCCTACCTTCTTTACCACTAAGAGCCTGATCATAAGCTCCCTCTAGCCCAACAGTATAACTACCGGGTGTGGTTCTGTCTTCATTTCCTACCAATCGCTCTGCAATTTTACCCATGGGGTGCTCCCTAACGGTAGCAGGTATTACAATGAGCCCACCTCTATTAGATCCCTTTTTAAACAAAGGCATGTTCTTAACTTTCACGTAGTCTGAGTATCCTAGCTTTTTTGCAATCAATAGGTATCTATTTTTGTTTGATCTTGCGGTGCGTAAAAGATTTTGGTAATAAGAAGAAGGTCTACCAAACATAGCACTAAGGGCCTGTGAGAGCGGGACTAAGTTTTCAGAAAAATCTTTTTGACCAACAGTAACAGCATCAAACCTTATATCGTATTTTGGCACAGAGCTGGCCAAAAGACTACCGTCATCTGCATACAAATTGCCTCTATTGGCAGGTATCACCACATTTTTGGTAGCATCTTTTGCTGCCAATTCACGGTACATATCACCTTCAACAAATTGTATGTTAATTAATTTATAGGCAATAAGTAGCCCGAAGAGAAACATACCTCCAGCGACAAAATATAAGCGGTTTAATATGTTTTTCTGATTGTTTGACACCGCGCTACTGTTTTTTTGTGATACTTATTTTTTGGGGTGGTATCGTACTGGTTTGCAATCCAGTTTTTGACATTACCGCCGTTAACTTACTTTCCATTTTAGTTTGAGTGAGCTGTTTTCTAACATCTAGATATTCACTCTTTAATTCTTTAGCCTCATTACTTAGCCTAGCAATACGGTGTACTTTTTTATCTGCAGTATGACTGCTTGCTATCATTACTAGTGCCAATACACTTAAAAAAACAACAAACCTCCAATTCTTGAACGTATCATCACTTACCAAAAACCTACCTTTTATAATATTGTAGAAACTTTTCTTCATGCACCGAACACTTGCTATACCACTGGGGCAGCTTACTGTTAATTTTTATAGTTTTTGAGCTACTCTAAGTTTTGCACTTCTAGCCCTGTTGTTTGCTTTTATCTCTGAATCTGTAGGTATTATAAATTTTCCAACTGGCTTTAAAGGAACCTCAACCCTTCCAAAAACATCTTTTTCTGGCTCCCCTTCAAACATACCGTTACGCATAAAACGCTTCACCAGTCTGTCTTCCAAACTATGATAGCTTATTAAACTAAGCCTTCCGCCAGGTTTTAAAACCTCAATGGCTTGTTGTAAAAACTCTTTTAAAACCTCCAACTCTTGGTTTACCTCAATCCTGATGGCTTGATAAATCTGAGCAAGAATTTTATTTTCTCTATGCTTGGGCAGAAACCTACCTAATGCCGTTTTGAGCTGATCACTGGTCTTGATCTCATTCTCTTTTCTTACCTCGCAAATTATCCTTGCCATTCCAGCTGCAGCTCTTAGCTCACCGTATTGAAATAAAACACTTCTTAAATGCGCCTGGTCATAATTATTCACCACATCAAATGCAGAAAAAGCAGCCTGCTGGTTCATCCTCATGTCTAAATCTGCTTCAAATCGCGTAGAGAAACCACGCTGAGCAACATCAAATTGATGAGAGGAAACGCCAAAATCTCCAAGTATTCCATCTACTTGCTTTATACCATGAAAGCGTAAAAAGCGTTTTAAAAATCTAAAGTTTTCGTTCACCAAAATAAACCTTGGATCATCTATTGTATTTGCCAAAGCATCTGTGTCTTGGTCAAAAGCAATTAGAGTACCCTTTGCAGAAAGTCTACTTAATATCTCTCTTGCATGACCACCCCCTCCGAAAGTAACATCTACATAAACACCATCTGGATTTATAGCTAGCCCGTCTACAGTTGGGTGAAGTAAAACAGGGTTATGATATTCCATCGGCCGCTGTCGTATCACCCATAACATCTTCTGCCAAGTCAGCAAAATCGTTAGCAGCGTCATTAATAGCCTTTTCGTAGGCCCCTTTATCCCAAAGCTCTACAATATTTATCGCAGAAGAAAGCACCACTTGGCTTGTAATACCGGCAAATAAAGCCAAATCTTTAGGGATGTTTAATCTTCCAGCAGCATCCATCTCAACGGTCTTTACACCCGCAGTAAAACGGCGAATAAAATCAACGTTTTTACGATTAAACCGGTTGAGTTTACTCATTTTTTCCATCAAAGCATTCCACTGATCCATAGGATATATTTCCAGACAAGGCTGAAAAACAGCACGCTTTATCACAAAGCCACCAGAGATCACTGGCGCCAATTGTTTTTTCAAAGGTGCAGGCATCAGTAGCCTTCCTTTTACATCTGCCTTACACTCGTATGTTCCTATTAAATTGAGCATTTACTTTTTTTGAACTGAAATATAATTTCTAAAATTTCATTGGATAAAAGTCAAATATAAAGAGTATTTACCACTTTTTCCCACAATTTACCACATTGTTAATAAGTTTTAATCAAAAGAGATGGAAATCATACCCAATACATTGATTTTAATCACATTAAAAAGAAATCACTTGTGGGATTTAACAATTTTAACTCCAGAAATTACCATGATTTATACTTAATCAACCTTAGTACATCATTGAATAAAAAAAGTGTATTTTTGTTTTTATAAGCAAAAAATTTAATGGCGCATCAACTTAAAGAAGAAGGAAGGTTTAAGTACCTAGAAATTGGAGAAGGAACCCCGATGATCATCCTGCATGGTCTTATGGGAGGGCTTAGCAACTTTGATAATGTAGCACAATTTTTTCCAGATAAAGGATACAAAGTTATCATACCAGAGTTGCCTTTATTTGAGCTTCCGCTTCTTAAAACCAATGTAAGTTCTTTTGCAAAATATCTCAAAGAATTTATCACTTACAAAAAATTTGATTCCGTTATTTTACTTGGAAATTCTCTAGGGGGACACATTGGCCTTATGTACACCAAACAATATCCAAAAAACGTTAAAGCACTCGTATTAACAGGAAGCAGTGGGCTTTACGAAAGCGCCATGGGAGAAAGCTATCCAAAAAGAGGTGACAGAAACTATATCAAGGCAAAAACAGAGGATGTCTTTTATGATCCAGCAATTGCCACTCCAGAACTGGTTGATGAAGTTTTTGAAACTGTAAATGATAGAGCAAAACTTATACGCACCTTAGCAATTGCAAAAAGCGCTATACGCCACAACATGGGTAAAGATCTTCCAAAGATGAATACACCTACTTGTATTATTTGGGGAGAAAATGACGCTGTCACACCACCCAAAGTTGGTACAGAATTTCACGAAAAACTTCCAAATAGTGACTTGTTTTGGATCAAAAAATGTGGTCATGCTGCCATGATGGAGCATCCAAACACATTTAATGAAATCTTGATAGCTTGGCTTGAAAAACGCTCTCTTTAGTACCTTTGTAAACAAATCTCTTCAAAACACCCATTGTAACCCGGTAATATATATACCATGAAAATAAAATCTGCCGAGTTTGTAATGAGCAATAGCGATGTGGCAAAATGCCCAAAAGAGCGCTTGCCTGAGTATGCTTTTATAGGCAGATCTAACGTAGGAAAATCATCGCTTATTAATATGTTGGTTGATAGAAAAAACCTTGCCAAAACCTCCGGTAGACCAGGAAAAACACAACTAATAAATCACTTTATCATCAATAAAAGTTGGTATCTAGTAGATTTACCTGGCTATGGGTATGCGCGTGTTTCTAAAAAAGCAAAAAAGACATTTCAGAAATTTATCACAGATTATTTTGAGCAGCGAACCCAACTAGTACTTGCCTTTGTTTTGATAGACTGCAGGCATGAACCACAACCTGTTGATATCGATTTTATGCACTACCTTGGAGAGGCAAATATTCCGTTTCAAATTATCTTCACCAAAGCAGACAAACTAAAACCAAACGCTTTGACTAGAAACGTGGAAGCCTACATAAAAAAAATGCTAGAAAGCTGGGAAGAAATGCCTGCATACTTTGTCACCTCATCTAGCAAAAAAGACGGAAAAGAGGCTGTTGTAAAAAATATTGACATCATTAATCAACAGGTAAGAGATGCCCTTTAAAATAGTCCCGTAAGCCCCTAAGGCAAAGGCGTTACATTGCTGACTGAATGGCACCTATCAAACCCTCAGCATCTTTAATCTTTGCAATATCTGCACTGCTTAGAAATAGCTCAAGTACATCCTTCTCTTGAGAAAGAACTACCGGAAAATCATACCTTGGCAACCACTTAGATTTGTAGCGTTTTAAAAATTGGTCTTTGTGAAGAAAAACCATTTCTAAATCAGTGGATTTTCTGAAGGCCCTCCAGGGTCTATTTTCAAAAAACACACCAAAGGTCAAACTACACAAATCACACCTATAGGTGTTTGGACTAAAAAACTTATGTGCACTAGCCAATAAAGAACCCGCCCTAGTATGGCTTGCATTATATACAAAAATAAGTTTCATAGAAAGGATTGAATAGAGACGCTATTTTTTTTTCAATTCTAATTTTTCAGCAAAATAATCACAGAAGTCTTTCATTGTTGCTGTCATTTTCTCATCGTTTGTAGCACGATTAAATGTATCTGCCATGGCGCTTAATGTTTGATGAAAAAATATTTTCATTTCATCTAAGGGCATATCCTTGGTCCATAAATCTATACGCATAGATTCTTTTGCCTCAGCATCCCAAACAGATAGTAGCATTGCTTTTGCTTGTTGATTAGTAACACCGCCATCCTTTGCACTCCAGTGCAATTTTTCTGGAACCTTGTTCTCGTCTAGTGATACATCAATGATAATTTTTGATTTATTTGAAACTGCCATTACTTCTTTGGTTTGAATTTAGATTTTCTATAGAGATCTTCTGCCTCGAAGACTAATAATTGTTGTGGTGTGATATCATTGTTTTTCATAAAAGAGCGCACTATTTTCCACCCTAAATAGCGTCCTAGCATTGGAGGGGATTCATTATCAAGTTCTAGATAAAACTTAGAAAAAGGAGCATTTGAAATAAATCTTGGGGTAAGACCAGGATCTGTACTAAATAAAAGTTCTTTTTCGATAAAATAACGCCACATATACACTTGGTTCTCTTCAGCCCATTGCCACTGGTTTTCTGTGTATCCAATTTTAGAGGCGTCACTAGTAGCGGGCAACCATATTTGCTGTAAATACAGCTGTTTACCAAAATAAATCATCTGCTCCAAAAAAGTATTTTTTGTGGGTAGTGAGATATATTTTTGAGCATAGGCCTTTGCAACATCAATAGGTAGTTGAGAAGGCTTAAAGTTTTTAACAAGGTATCTTTTAATGTCTGAGTAGTAGCGATGGTCTTGGCCAAGGTAGTTGTCTAAAGACAACAGCAGTAAGGTATCAGAGGCAACAATGACTCTGTTTTGATAATCAACATCATTTATTAAAGTAACGGTAGTGGGCGCCCTAAAACGAGGAAAGTAATGGGTAATGTGCTGGAACAAAGGCCCTAGTTTATCTGCTAGGAATCTTTGATCAGGAAATGTTTTTAAAACTTCATCGGCCATTTCTTGCTGCAATGGACTTTGGATCCGTGCTATCCAAATACTATCTGGAATCCTTTGAGGGAAAAACATAGGGAACTTTTTTTTTAAAGGCCCTAGAGAATCAATAGAGGTATTAGCAAATTGTTTGTCAAATCTAAGTATAGATACCTCAACAGGTATTTTTGAAATTTCGTTTTCAAGATCACCTAATTTATCACACCCAAAGAGTGATAAAGCCACTAAAAATAAAATAATTTTTTGCATATAATTAAAGGTGCTAAGCTATGTAACGAAATTCCTTTTTATTAATTTTACAAATAAGGCAAATAATTCGTTTTTTAAAAATGTAAAAATACAATTTTAACAATCATTGTAATACCTTAATCAGTTCAGAAATTGTAAAACACTGAAGATCTCATAAAATAATTCATCGCTTTAAACCAACAACATGCAGGTAGAAAAACTAACAGTTCATATAGTAGGGTGGCTAAAACAATATGCCCTTGAATCAAAAATGGATGGATTTGTAATTGGAGTTAGCGGCGGAGTAGATAGCGCCGTAACCTCAACGCTGTGCGCCATGACAGGGCTTAAAACGCTGTGTGTAGAAATGCCTATACACCAAGGCAAAGAACAAGTAACAAGAGCACAGGAGCATATTGCTGGTTTAAAAAAGCAATTTACTGGAGTTACAAGCACCCAAGTAGATCTCTCTGAGCTGTTTGAAGGTTTTAAAACACAACTGCCAGAAATTAGCAATTCAGACACCCTTAGGCTTTCACTTGCCAACACAAGAGCAAGACTTAGAATGACAACCCTCTATTATTTTGCCGGTATACATAAGTATTTAGTGGCTGGCACCGGAAACAAAGTAGAAGATTTTGGTGTTGGGTTTTATACCAAATATGGAGATGGAGGGGTAGATCTTAGCCCCATTGCAGATTTACTAAAAAGCCAGGTATACATCCTAGCAAAACATCTCAAGGTATCCAAAGATATTTTGGAGGCAGCTCCTACAGATGGACTCTTTGGAGATAGTCGCACAGACCAAGATCAAATTGGTGCAAGCTATGATGAATTAGAATGGGCCATGAAAATACAAGAATTAGGTAAAAGCGCTGGTAAATTTAGCTCTAGAGAAGAAGAGGTCTTTAAAATATACACCCGTCTCAACAAAGCCAACAAGCACAAAATGGAACCCATACCAATTTGTGAGATACCATTGGAGTTTATATAAATAAACATCCCTGGCATACTTAACAACAATCTAAAAGGGTTTTAACCTGTGTTTAATGGTTAATATTATGTAGTAAAAGTATTACAAAAACTCCATTGCTTTTCCATAAAGCATTGTTACATTTGTTATTATAGATTGCATTAAATGCAAAAAACCTAGCACATGAAAACAGTATTTATTGCAGATAATCATCCTGTTATCAGAAAAGGTATCGCGTGCATGCTTAAAAACAATAAGAAGTTTGCAATTGTAGGTAAGGCTGGAAATGCTGAAGATTTATATAAAAGCCTAAGAGAAAGCACTCCAGATATTCTTGTCATGGAGATTGACATTCCTCAAATAAACGGTATTAATGCTTTACGCAACATTAAAACAGAATTTCCTAAAATGCGCGTACTTATATTCTCTACACACCCCGAAGAAATTTATGCACTTCGAGCTATTAAATCTGGTGCTGCGGGATATGTTCCGAAAACAGCAACCACCAAAACCTTTATTAAAGCAATGAAGCAAATTGCAAAAGGTGGCATTTTCTTAAATGAAGAGTTAACATCTACATTTACAAGTAGAAACGTAGGAGAGAGTAACGCGATAAGCCGTTATAAAAAACTATCTTCAAGAGAGATTGAAGTACTTAATCTACTAAGTAGCGGCAAAAGAAATAAAGATATTGCCAACGCGCTAGATATTAACGAAAAAACGGTAAGCACCTACAAAACAAGATTACTTAAAAAACTAAAAGTAGACAACCTAGCAGATTTAATACATCAGTCTAGAATGTTTCAGTTTGGATAACCTACACTACTCTTCTTAATTTTTCTGACAAAATACCGTGCAGGATGTTATAATCTTTCACTGTTTCAAGCACACTTCTATCTTTATAAGATCCGTTCTCTACTGGAGAATCAATAAGGTCCTTTATCTTTAAGGTAATTAAAAACCTACGTAGATTTAAGATGGTTTCACTTACTATTTGGGATACACCACTGTTTTTACCTTTTACATATATCTCCATGCGCTCCCAATCATGTAAGGCATGTTTTTCATCATCCATTAAGATATCAGACACTAAACTTGCTGTTTCTGCCTCTAATTCGTTTATAAAGGTATCTACTTGAAAATCTTTCCCTTGATTAAACTGGGTTATTATTTCAGTATATAGACTCTTAAATGTTTCATTTGTAAACTCAATTTCATCATCTTGAAGGTCTAGGTAAATTTTTTCAAATACCTTACTTGAACTAATTTCTGGTTTAAAAGAAATCTCTCCTTTTTCATCTGCCTCTAATATAAGATCTTCAAAATCTTCCTGTGAAGTGCCATACAACAATAGAATTTCAATAATTTTACGCTCTAATTCAAAAAGCTCATCTATTTTTTTTGTTGGCTGACTCTTGGGTGTAATAACATTAAAAGCTTGTTGAGTGGGTGCCGCTTTTTTAGAAACATCTTTGGCTTCTTTTTGTAACAATTGAGCTAGGGTATTAAACAATACTTGCTCGCTAATATCCATGATACGCGCACATTCTTTAATGTAAACTTCGCGTTTTATATGATCTGGTATTTTAGAGATACTCACTACCATATCTCTGATAGTATCGGCTTTTTTAATAGGATCATTAACAGCTTCTTTGGCTAGCAATGAAGCTTTAAAGGAAATAAAATCTTTTGCATTTTCTAAAAGGTAACTCTGCAGGACATCTAAGGTATTGTTTTTAGCAAAACTGTCTGGATCTTCTCCCTCTGGAAAGGTGCAAATCTTAACATTCATGCCTTGTTCTAGAATAAGGTCAACCCCTCTTATGGAGGCTCTTAAACCAGCTGCATCTCCATCAAACAAGACCGTAATGTTTTGGGTTAATCTATTTACCAGTCGTATTTGCTCTGGAGTTAAGGCAGTACCTGAAGAGGAAACCACATTAGAAATACCACGCTGGGCAAATTGTATTACATCTGTATAGCCCTCCACAAGGTAACAGTTATCTTCTTTGGCAATGCTTTGCTTGGCATTATAAATACCATATAACACCTTGCTCTTATGATACACATCACTCTCTGGAGAGTTTAGATACTTAGCGGCTTTTTTATCATTGGTTAAAATTCTACCTCCAAAACCTAAGGTACGACCACTCATACTTAAAATAGGAAACATCACCCGTCCCTTAAAGCGGTCAAACTGTTTTTCTTGCTTTACAATAGACAACCCTGTTTGCTCTAGAAATTCTAGCTTGTATCCCTTTTTGATTGCTTGATCTGTAAAGGCAGACCAGCCATCTAGGGAGTATCCTAGCTTAAATTTCTCTATTGTTTGTTGTGTAAAGCCACGTTCTTTAAAATAAGAAAGCCCTATGGCCTTTCCTGGCTCTGTTTTTAATAAGTTGCTATGGAAATACCCAGTAGCATACTCATTGACCAAATAAAGACTCTCACGAGCGTCTGCTTGTTGTTTTTGCTCATCTGTTTGGGCTATTTCTTCTATTTCTATACCGTACTTTTTTGCAAGGTATTTTATAGCCTCTGGATAGGTGAAATGTTCATGCTCCATTAAAAAAGTAACGGCATTGCCGCCTTTTCCGCTAGAAAAATCTTTCCAGATTTGCTTTACTGGAGACACCATAAAACTTGGGCTTCGCTCATCTGTGAAGGGGCTTAAGCCTTTAAAATTACTTCCAGATTTTTTGAGTTGTACAAAATCACCAATCACCTCCTCTACACGAGCAGTTTCAAATACAGTATCTATGGTGGAACGACTTATCATAAGTTATGGCAACGGTTTGTAAAACTACAAAAATGATAGGTCAATATATAAAATGTACCTCACATTTACGTATAAAAAAAGGAAGGATTACTTCTTCCTATCAATCACGTAATTTACCATAAGCTTTAATGAATCTTTATATGGCGAGCTTGGATAGGTATCAAGAATAACCAATGCTTTTTGCTGGTAGTCTTTCATTTGCTTTTCGGCATAATCAAGCCCGCCATTTGTTTTTACATAGGCTATCACTTGCTTGACACGATCTTTATCTTTGTTGTGATTTTTTACTGAGTTTATGAGCCAGCTTTTGTCTTTAGAAGATGCGTTATTAATGGCATAAATCAAAGGAAGTGTCATTTTTTGCTCTTTAATATCGATACCCGTTGGCTTTCCAATTGCTTGGGATGAATAATCAAACAAATCATCTTTTATCTGAAATGCAATACCTATTAGTTCCCCAAAACTTCGCATTGCTTCTACTTGATGCTCCTGAGAATACACAGATTTGGCTCCCATAGCACAACATGCTGCAATGAGAGTTGCTGTTTTTTGACGTATAATTTCAAAGTAAATGGCCTCGGTAATATCAAGGTTTCTTGCTTTTTCTATTTGAAGCAGCTCCCCCTCGCTCATTTCACGTACTGCTAAAGAGATAATTTTTAGTAAATCAAAATCATCATTATCTATAGAAAGCAGTAAGCCTTTTGACAACAAAAAGTCTCCAACCAATACTGCAATTTTATTTTTCCAAAGTGCATTGATAGAAAAAAAACCTCTTCTTCTATCACTATCATCAACCACATCATCATGCACAAGGGTTGCCGTGTGTATCAGCTCTATAACTGAGGCGCCTCTGTAGGTTCTTTCATTAACCTGGCCCTGATTGTTCATCTTAGCGATAAGAAACACAAACATGGGGCGCATTTGCTTTCCCTTTCTGTTGACAACGTAATGTGTGATTTTATTGAGCAGCGAAACTTTTGAGGTCATGGAATTTGAAAATTTCTTTTCAAAGAGTTCCATCTCTTTCTCTATAGGGAGTTTTATTTGTGCTACTGTTTTCATTGGCATATCAAAAGTACGTTAAATAGTAAGAGCTTATTTATCGTAGATAAAAAGCACAGGCTATTTGTTAGCTTTTGTTCTATTTCTGTACAAAGAAACATCAACACAGTTTATCATTTGTTGTGTATCTACTGGAACACCTAAAAACTTTTCGATGCGCGCTATCTCTGTAGCAGGGTTCTGTAAAACATCTGTATAGTTAACGTATAATATTTCTACACCTGGCTCGCTTTTATCCCAAAGAGTAACATTGGCTACTAATTTCTGATATTTATTATACAAAGTAACCGGGAACTCCTGCTCACTTTTGCCAATCATCTTTTGTTGAGACTGAATAATTTCATTTAAATCTCTGCGCATAAAAATGATTTTATACCGAAGGGTTGAGTCTAAATATTTAAGCAGCGGCGCAACAACTTTAAGGGCCTTGTCTTGTCCCTTTGAGAGCCAACTATTGTCTTTGTACAATGACATCACTGGCTTGTACTCATAATACCCTTTAGGGTTTGAGATATCTGCCTCACGGAGTTGATCTTGAAGGATATCCATCCCTGCTTTGTCAAGCATTTGCATCATAAGTGAGGTTCCAGATCTAGGCAAACCAGAAACTATCGTTACTTGATTTTCTTGATATACATTAGAAACCTCTGCCGTGTAATCGATATCAAGGGCTTCTTTTTTTATGATATTATCCAAAGACTGTTTTGCCTTATGAAATTCTTTCGGCTTTAATGAATTTGCCATCTCATAGGCAATCTTAGCATTTTCTATATCTCCAAGTTTTTCAAGCGCTTGACCAAGAATTAAATGAGCCTTCGGAAAATACTTAACAATCTCTATACTTGTTAAAGCATACTCTGCTGCCTCCTCATACTCTTGTTTGTGCAGTAATATTTCTGCCATTAAAGTATAGTAGGTTGCCTTTTCAGGTTCTTTTTCTATTGCTTTCTCTAATTGCTGTATTGCGGTATCTAGATTACCCAATACAAAATTAAGAGTTGCTTTTTTGTACAATATTTGCCCAGAAATAGTCGTGCTTTTATTCAAAATAGCAAGAGCTTCTTTAGGTCTACCAATTTCAGATAAAATATAAGACTCTGTTAAATCTAAATTATAATTTATTTCTGTTTTCGAGTCTTTCACTTTTTGAAGATATTCTTTGGCCAACACAAACTCTTTTTCTAAAACAGCTATGCTTATCAAATTCATGTAAAAAGGAGCCAAATCTGTAGGTGGTGTTTCCTCTAAAAGTTCTAACAGTAATTTTTTGGATGAAGCAAAATCTTTTTTACCCAAATAAACTCTCGCTAAGTTGTGCTTTAAATCTATTCTAGTCTTTTTTATAGCTACCTCAAATTTCTCATCTAGTTTGTCTACATATCCAAGCTCAACGAGTTGCTCCATTGTCTCGGCATCAGAGAGCGCATCTGTTTGTGTTGAAACCTTAAGATCTCCAAAATCTCCAGGTTCTTTATCCCAGCTTTCAATGTAGTCAGGCTCTTGGGTCTCTTTGAAAATATCAAGGATCACCTTACCGTCCATATCCTTACCAATTGGCAATCCATAATGATGTAATATCGTTGGAGCAACATCAATTAAGCCCATGCCAAACACCTTTGTATTCTCTTTTATATTAGGCCCTGCAGCTACAAACATACCAAACTGTCTGTGCTCTAGGGAGGGAGCAGCCTGTACTTTTGGCATCTCTAGTATTCTTTTTTCTCCAGACTCGAAACCATGATCAGACATAACAATAACGGTTGTGTCTTTATCAATGAGCTTTAGCTTACGCTCCAACATCATATCTTGAAAAATATAAGATCCTGTTACTGCTTCTTTAAAAATGTCATAATTTTCTTTTTCTACCCCAGGTAATTTTGGTGGATGGTATTTCATGAAAGAATGACAAAAATGGTCTATCATATCATAGTACACGGCCATAAAATCCCACTCTGATGTCCTTAAAAGTTTTGTAGCCGCATTGTGCACAGAAGTGTTTTGAGAAACAACACTCGCGATGGCTGCCAAACCTCTGTGCATATCTTGATCTACATCATGAGCTCTGGGAACAAATGGATAGAGATGCGCCTGTGTTATCTCAAAAGGGAACATGCGCAAATCTTTAAATTCATCCTTTTTTTCCCAGGGATGTATCACAAACTCACTCATTGGAGTTTGTTTTTTTGGATTTCTAGATGTTTTTTGAAAACGGTCTGAAATAATGGTACCATTTATAGGTTCAACAGGAAAACTTGGCCACCACCCTACAAGGTTTGACTTAAGGCCTTTGTTGTGAAAAATATTCCACAAAGCTCTAGTTTTTCTGGATGTTGTTGTAACAGGACGTACCGTTTTGGCATCTGGAGTTACTTCAATAAAACCCAAAACACCATGTTTATCTGGAGTTTTTCCGGTTACTACAGAGGTCCAGAGCATAGGAGAATAAGGAGGATTCATGGTGCTCATATTTCCGTAAACACCCCTCTGTATTAAACCCTTTAGTGCGGGCATTTTACCTTTAGCAATCAAAGGCCAAATAATGTCCCAATCTGCAGCATCCCACCCTATTAGTAGTACTTTATTTTTCTTCATCACTACTAAATTTATTGTGTGCTATCTTTACTTTTCTCCAGGCATCAAAACCAACATCGCCCAAAGCCAAAATGGCTAAGGAACCTTCAACTGTGACTTTTTTGGGATCGAATACTACTTTTTTGGGCTTTCCTGACATTAAATTGGGTAATATTTAGAGATTCTAGGCAAACTTATTTATATTTACTGAACTTTAACATGGTAAAGCTGCGAAAGTTTTGCTAAAAATCCTATTTATTATGAAAAAAAATACTTCAACAAAATTAGCAAAAAGGTTAGCTAAATACGGAGCTTTATCTGCTGCTGTATTAGGAGTAGCTGACGCTTCTGGACAAGTAACTTACACAGATGTAAGCCCAGACTTAGTTCTAGAATTAGGTGATACGTTTGACATTGATTTTACTGGAGCGGTTCCTGAAGGAAACGTTCAAATTTCTAACCCTGCAGATCTTGCCGGTGGTACTGCTGCCCTAGCATTTCCAAGTTCTGGTGGAGCCTTAGTTGGTTTTACAGCAGGTGGGTATGAGTATCCGCTCGTACTTGTAGACGGAGACGTTATTGATGATGCTTCTGGATATACTACAGTTGGTGTACGTGGAGATTTAAATTACTACGGTTGTGCTTATTCAAACAGTCAGTGGTGTGATTTTGTTGAAGACGGAATCTTAGGTGTGTCTTTCCAATTTAATGGAAATACTCACTACGGATGGGTTCGTATGGACACAGATGTAGGTGCAGATGATGTAATTACTGTTAAAGGATTTGCTTTTGAAGCTACACCAGATACTGCAATAGTTGCAGGAGATGAAGGTACTTTAGGAGACAATGACAACAACCTTAACGGTTTTGCACACTTTGTTGCAGATGGTCAATTAAACCTTAAAGCTAACATTACAATGAGTAGCGTTGCTGTTTTTGATATTACTGGAAAACAAGTAATTGCTCAAAACTTGACAAGTACAAATGCACAAGTAAACCTTGCTGGTCTTAACACCGGAGTTTACATTGCAAGAGTATCTATTGAAGGTTCTGAGGAGTCTTTCAAGTTTGTAAAGTAATCTAAGAAATTAGATTTTATATAAAAAAGAGCGCTAGAAATAGCGCTCTTTTTTTATTGTTTATTAGCCAACTGCCCACAAGCAGCATCTATATCCTTACCTCTACTTCTTCTTACGGTTACAGGAATTCTTGCTTTTTCTAACATAGATATATACAAATCTAGGGCTTTGTTATCTGCCTGTTGAAACATTCCATCATCAATAGGATTGTATTCAATGATATTGACCTTGCAAGGCACATAACTGCAAAATTTAATAAGCGCGGCTACATCTTGTTTTTGATCATTTATACCATTCCATACAACATATTCATAGGTTATTTGCTTGGCTGTTTTTTCATACCAATACTCTAAAGATTCCTTAAGATCTGGCAAGGTGAAAGATGTTGCAAAAGGCATGATTTTCTCGCGGGTTTCTTGAATAGCAGAGTGTAATGATACCGCTAGATTAAACTTTACGTTGTCGTCAGCCATTTTCTTTATCATCTTTGGAACACCAGATGTGGAAACCACAATACGTTTTGGTGACATGCCAAGTCCTTCCGGGCTTGTTATTTTTTCTATAGCAGCCAACACGTTTTTATAATTCATAAGGGGCTCACCCATACCCATAAAAACAATATTAGACAATGGCCTGTTATGATATAATCTACTCTCTCTATCAATGGCAACTACTTGATCATAAATCTCATCAGGGTTTAAGTTACGCATGCGTTTTAGCCTTGCAGTTGCGCAAAAACTGCAATCTAAACTACAGCCTACTTGAGAAGACACGCAAGCGGTGGTTCTTGTGCCTGTGGGTATTAGTACAGACTCTACAACTAAACCATCATGCAGCTTTACACCATTTTTAATGGTACCGTCCTTACTTCTTTGTATGCTATCTACCTTTATGTGGTTTATAACAAAATGTGTCTGCAGGTGATCT
Organism: Patiriisocius sp.; assembly: GCA_965656925.1. Classification (GTDB taxonomy): domain Bacteria; phylum Bacteroidota; class Bacteroidia; order Flavobacteriales; family Flavobacteriaceae; genus Patiriisocius. Next base: position 18,498 of record CBFHMO010000003.1, on the reverse strand, counting down.
CTGGTTTGTATGGAGAGGTTTGTCATTTGGTCAAAAGTGTGTGCCCCTTTACTCCAAAGCCACTGGTATACTTGATCACCTCTAAAGGGTTTGTCTCCAATAGTTTCAAAAAAAGAGCGAAGTTCTTCTTTTGATAATGCACGTATGTCTTTTTTGCTTTGCTCCATTGTTTTGCAAAAATACTATTATTTAACCCCACTTTAGGGCATAAAAAAATCGTTTCTTAGTTTTTAAAGAAACGACTACAAAGATACCTTTGAGGTAAAAACTACTTATCTACACTTATTTTTTTAGTGATTTGCTCATTGGTATTGCCATCAATAAGCTGCAAAAAATAAATACCTTTAACCACACTCTCAACATTAATAAGGTTATCTGTATTTGAGAGAGAACCTCCCATTACCCGCTGCCCGGTAGCACTATACAAATTATAAACAAGGTTAGGGTACCTTGTATTTGTAACCCTAAGAACACTTGATGCAGGGTTGGGGTATATCTCTAAAACTCCTGTTAATAGGTTATCTGGCACCCCTAATATGTTTTGCACAGATGCTGTTGTAGTTTGTCCTGTTCCTAAAGGATCAAGCCAATCTTTAAGCCTTGAGGAGGCGCTTTGTCCAGCATCCCAAGAGACGCCAAACCTGCCATAAATATCATAATCGTTGTTGTTTTGTGTGCCTACACAGTTTGATAGTCCTGCGTACAATTGGCCAATGATTTTTCCTGTATCACTAAAAAGAGGAGACCCCGAAGAACCGCTTTCGGTGGTTCCTAGCTCCCAACCATCACCACTACCTACAGATACCCCGCCAATAAGCCAAACCTGAGTTCCGTTTGCGTCCTCTTTTACAGCGCCATCATCGTCTCTGGATATCTTCATGATATCTCCATTAGGATGATGAATACCTACCTCAAAAAGTGGATCTGTGTCGCTTCTATCCCAGCCTGCAAAAACAATGTCCCAGGAAGCAGGAATTGGGTTGACAAGTTCTACCAATGCAAAATCACTGAGCGCGTTACTAGCCCTAAGGGTAGCACCACTAATAGTGAAATTTGTTTGAATATCTATACTTGGCTCTTCTTGAGCACAAACAGGCCCTGGGCTCATCCAGTTAAAACGAACGCTCCAATAAGTAGGATCACTATTTTGCAAACAGTGATTTGCTGTTAACAAAAATGGTTTTTTATCTCCCGCAGTGTTATTGAGCATAGATGCAGAGCATAAATACCCGTTACCTAGGGTGAGTAATGCCACCGCTTTTTTAATGCTATTTTTATGACTTTCGAAATCATCACCAACTGGGCAGTTTACATCATAGTTGCATGCGCCGCTATCGTTAAAATCTTTGTTTTTGGCCACAAACTGGGTTACCTTACCCATTCTATAGCCATGAATAATACTTCCTATTTTTAATCTAGAGATTTGATTTATACCCGGAGGTTCAAAGTATTCTATCCAAATCACATCACCAGAGACAAACCAAGAACCTAGTTTACCATTAGGAGTGTTTTCTTGGGAGCCGTAGGTACGTGAAACGTCTGTTCTATCTCCATTAAAGAGTTGCAAACGAGCACCGTTTGGTATAAAAATATCATTAAAATTTACACTTAAATTTACAGCATCTGGAGATCTAACACCTACAACCCATACCCTTCCTTGCTCATTTGGGAGGGTTGTCCAAGAACCTTGAGTGTCTATATCTATATCAAGTGGTCTTGAAATACCATACCGCCAAGGTTGATTTTTATAAATGTCATTCAGGGCGTCTTCTGCCACAATAGCCTCAAGATCTAGAGGCGGCAACGAAATTATTTTAGCCGGTGAGTCTAAATTTAAATCCCAGCTAAGGGGCTCCTGTGAGCACATAGGCAGCACAGCAACTAGAAAAACGAATAAGTATGTGAGTTTTTTTATCAAAACAAGAATTAGTGGAACTAAAATACATCATTTCAAGCAAATAGCAGCACTAAACCCTAGAAAAACAAAAAGCACTAATGCATTACACATTAGCGCTTTTTGTTTTTATACAATAGTGGTGTTAGATAATTAACATCGCATCACCGTATGAAAAGAAATTATACTTTTCTTTAATGGCCTCTTGGTAGGCTCTTTTAGTGAAATCATATCCTGCAAAGGCAGAAACCATCATTAAAAGGGTAGATTTTGGTGTATGAAAGTTAGTTACCATTGCATTTGCAATACTGAAATCATGAGGAGGGAAAACAAACTTATTTGTCCAACCTGCATAAGGGTTTAGGGTATGCTGAGAAGAAACAGAACTCTCTAAGGCTCTCATTGCAGTGGTCCCGATGGCGCAAATACGTCTTTTCTCAACAATGGCATTGTTAATCACATCAACAGTGCTTTGGTCTATACGCATCTCTTCACTATCCATTTTATGTTTAGATAAATCTTCAACCTCAACGGCGCTGAAGGTTCCTAGACCAACATGAAGAGTAACCTCTGCAAAATCAACCCCTTTAATTTCTAAGCGTTTCAATAGATGCTTAGAGAAGTGTAATCCAGCTGTTGGAGCCGCTACAGCTCCTTCTTCTTTTGCGAAAATAGTTTGGTAACGCTCTGCGTCTTGGGGCTCTACGTCTCTTTTAATATATTTTGGAAGCGGCGTTTCACCCAGTTCTGTTAGCTTGTTTCTAAACTCTTGGTAAGAGCCATCAAACAAAAAACGAAGGGTTCTTCCTCTAGAGGTGGTGTTATCTATAACCTCTGCCACTAGAGTTTCATCATCTCCGAAATACAACTTGTTTCCAATTCGTATTTTACGTGCTGGATCAACTAGCACATCCCAAAGGCGTGTTTCTGGGTTTAATTCACGCAACAAGAATACTTCTATTCTTGCTCCAGTTTTTTCTTTGTTACCATACAAACGTGCAGGAAACACCTTGGTGTTATTCATGACCAAAACATCATCCTGGTCAAAATAATCGATAAGATCTTTAAACATCTTGTGCTCGATGGTTTGCTCTTTCCTGTTTAAAACCATGAGGCGAGATTCGTCTCTGTTTTCGGCTGGATATTCTGCTAACAACTCTGGTGGTAAATCAAAATGAAAATGTGATAACTTCATGTGCTTTTGTTGGCTTTAAATTCAAAAGCTGCAAATATACAATCTGAGGATAGGCCTTGTCAAGTAAATGGCCATTTATTATTGAAAGTATTTTAATATGAGAATTTTAGGGTCTAGCTATTGCTAACAAAAGTCTGCGCGTATCCCCACCTTTTTTAAATCAGAATAAAAATTTGGGTATGATTTTGTGACCACCATAGGGTCTTGGATTGTAATACAAAACAACTCAGCCAACACCCCAAAAGCCATAGCCATTCTATGATCTTCATAGGTAGCTATTTCTATGCCTAGGTCCCTATTTTTAAAGGCTATTTTATGAGGCTCTAAAAGCAATGAGTCTTGGGTAACCTTTACCTGTGCGCCTAATTTGATTAATTCAATTTGCAGCGCCACTAGCCTATCAGTCTCTTTTATTTTAAGGGTATGTAATCCTGTAAGATGGCAGGCTATCCCTAAACCAAAACAAGTAACAGCAATGGTTTGGGCCAAATCTGGGCTTGGAGTTAAATCTGCCTTAAACACTGAGGGTAGCGGGACATCATTTTTTGAAAGGGCTATGGTTTGGGAATCTATAGCTGTGGTTGTGACCCCTAAGTTTTTATACATAGAGACCAATGCGGCGTCTGCTTGCAAACTAGTTGTTTTAAAACTACTAAGGTGTACACTTTGGTTTTTGGACAGGGCCACTAAACTATAAAAGTAAGATGCCGAACTCCAATCTCCCTCAACAGCAATCTTAACCTTATTGCTTTTTTTTAAGGGAAGTATCCTAATCTCTTGACCTTTAAAAGTATGCCCTACTCCAATTTGGGACAGTAAAGACAAGGTCATATCAATATAGGGTTTTGAGGTAATGTTGCCCTTAAGGGTTAGGGTAAGCCCTTTTTTTAAATAAGGGCCAATAAGCGCTAATGCAGAAATGTATTGACTACTCACACTGGCATCTATTGTGACACTACCACTGAGCAAGGCAGGTTTTATTTTAAGAGGTGGATACCCTTGAAAACCTGTATAGGTTATATTAGCTCCCATATCCTTTAAAGCGGCTACCAAATGGCCAATAGGCCGCCTTTGCATTGCAGGGCTTCCTGTGAGTGTAATTTCTTTTTGGGTAGTTGCAGCTAGGTAAGCGGTTAAAAAACGCATTGCCGTTCCTGCATGGTGAACATCTAGGGTATTATCTTGGCTAGCGAGGGCTTTTTGCAGCACAAGGGTGTCATCACAGAAGGCTATATTCTCTATCTCAATATCTGGATATAAGGCTTGCAGAATTAACAGTCTATTACTCTCACTTTTAGAACCAGACAAAAAAATGGAAGCCTTGGGTATATCTTTATATTTTGAGAGTTTTGCAATCATTTATTTTTAGTGGCTTTCTCTTTTAATTTTCCCCAAAACTTTCCGTAGGTCATTGAAAAACCATAAACAAAACCTCCAAGTAGAAGAGCAATAACGGTTCTTAAACTCACATTTAAAAACCCTGCACTAAAGCCAACAAAGGCCCATTGTACAAAAAAGAAAACAACAGCAAAGGCCAATGTAAGGCTCGCCACAGATTTCCAAAATCCTTTATGGTGTATCACTTGTTTAAACATTAGCGTAGTTTTTCATTGCTGTGATGCCTGTCATGGTCACGCTTGGTTTTAATATCTAATTTTTTATCAAAAGCATCTTGTAAATCTACACCTGTCTGGTTGGCAAGGCACAAAACTACAAACAGTACATCTGCCAGTTCTTCTCCAAGATCTTTGTTTTTATCACTTTCTTTCTCACTTTGTTCTCCATAGCGCCTGGCAATAATACGGGCTACCTCGCCTACCTCCTCTGTGAGTTGTGCCATGTTTGTAAGTTCATTAAAATAACGAACCCCATGGGTTTTAATCCATGTGTCAACCTGTTTTTGTGCGTTTTTAATATCCATTACTCTTTATTTTTTGTGTCTATAGTGATCGTTACTGGGCCATCATTTACAAGGGCTACATCCATCATAGCTCCAAATTGTCCTGTTTGTACTTTCTTGTCAAGCTGCTTTTCTAGACCATCAATAAAACCCTGGTATAATGGTATTGCAACTTCTGGCCTGGCAGCTTTTATAAAAGAGGGGCGATTCCCTTTTTTGGTGCTGGCGTGGAGTGTAAATTGGCTTACCACAATAACATCTGCTTGCAAATCTTGAAGCGATACATTCATGGCCCCATCTAGATCTTCAAAAATACGAAGCTTTGCCACTTTTGCCACCAACCAATCTATATCTTGCTGGGTATCTTGAGTTTCAACACCTAGCAAAATAAGCAAGCCTTTTTGTATTTCTGAAATTTTAACCCCTTGCACGCTAACAGAAGCTTGTTTTACTCTTTGTATCACTACTCTCATACACAAATGTAATAGTAATAGCCCTCAAACAATATGAGTGCTGCTCAAATTATTCTTTTTTGTTATAAATATCTTTTCTGAAATGTTCTTGCTCCCCTTCTAAAATCTGTAAGTAACTCTTATACCTAGACCAAGATAATGAATCATTTTCTAAAGCGTCTTTTACGGCGCATTTAGGCTCTTCTTTATGCAGGCAGTTGTTAAATTTGCACTGATCCTTAAGTTCAAAGAACTCAGGGAAATAATTACCCAGTTCTTGTTTTTCTACCTCAACTACTCCAAATCCTTTAATACCAGGGGTATCTATAATTTGAGCACCAAAAGAGAGGTCATACATTTCAGCAAAAGTAGTGGTATGCTGTCCTTGGCTGTGTTGGGTAGAAATTTCAGAAGTCTTTAACTCTAAGGTAGGCTCTAAGGCATTCACTAGGGTTGATTTTCCTACCCCACTATGTCCAGAAAACATGGATACTTTACCTTGCATCATTTGTTTTACCTTATCTATGTTTTTTCCTGTTTTGGCTGAAATACCAATGCATTCATATCCAATAGATCTGTATAGGGCTGCCAAGTATTTAATCTCTAGGGTTTGATCTTCGTTATAGGTGTCTATTTTATTAAAAAGCAGCACAGCTTTTATTTGATAGGCTTCTGCGGTTACCAAAAAACGGTCTATAAAAGGCGTAAAGGTAGGCGGGTTATTTAGGGTAACTAGTAAAAAAGCTATGTCTACATTAGCAGCAATAATATGTGTTTGCTTAGATAGGTTTACAGATTTACGAATGATGTAGTTATTACGAGGCGCAATCTTGTTAATGATACCAATGGTTTCATCTCCTTTGGTTTCTACTTCAAATGCTACATGATCTCCAGCAGCAACTGGATTGGTGCTTTTTATACCTTCTATTCTAAACTTTCCCTTTATTTTACATTCATAGAAAACTCCGTCGGTAGCCTTAACGGTATACCAACTCCCTGTAGATTTATAGACAACTCCTTTCATTAATTACAAAACTCTGAAATTTTAATGGGATGGCATACATTTTATATAGATTTGCGAAAAATTAATTTAATAAAATAATTATGAAAAAACTTATTCTAGTATTAGCACTAGTGGCTTTATTTTCTTTTGATGTAAAGGCACAAGTATATGAGTACCAAACAGTAACAGTAATAGAATCTATCATCCCTAATGGTTTGGGTAGGTCTCGTATGATCTCTGCCAATGAAACTCGAGACTACAAAATGGCAACCTCAACAAAAACAGGAGAAAAAGACAAAAGGAACAAGACAGACCGTGGAGAACTTCGTGTAAAAGGGTATGATGAAACCAAACTATTAAACTTCTTTAACCTTGGTGGAATTCGTTTTCAAAACATTGCAACCAATGACGCTCTTGTAACTTCTAAAATCAACACCATGGCAGAAGAAGGTTGGGAATTAGCCTTTGTAAACAGTGGTATAGAAAGTGATGCTGGTAAAGATGACGGAAAAGGTATTTTTGTAACTCGTTATATTTTCAAAAAAGCAAAGTAAAGCGATACTGCATTTCAAAAAAAAGCCTGTATGTAACATACAGGCTTTTTTTATTGTTTATTTTTTGGTCTTCACCTTATTTTGATGGTGTATTGATTCTTGATGAATGGCTTTGTAAATTTTTAAAATAAAGTCTTCACTCAGCTTATATTCTTCTCCCTCTAGAATCATTCTGTTTAAAATCTCATTCCAACGTTTGGTTTGAAGAATAGCAACATTATTTGATTTTTTCAGAATTCCTATTTCATCTGCAATGCCCATACGCTTTCCTAGAGTATCTACCAATTGATGATCTAAAACATCAATTTTAGTACGCAGGGTATTGAGTTTATTTTTATACTCCAATGCATCACCATCCTTAAGAGGTATCCGCAAATCTTTAGTCATTTGTTTTAAGGTAGTTGGTGTGATTTGCTGCTGGGCATCACTCCAGGCATTGTCTGGATCATGGTGGGTTTCTACCATAATACCATCATAGTTAAGATCTAAGGCTGTTTGGCATAGATCAAAAATAAGCGCTCTATTACCTGCTATATGTGAGGGGTCAAGGATAAGGGGTAGGTCTGGAAATCTATTTTGAAGATCAATCGGTATTTGCCACTCAGGGTTATTGCGATACGTATGCTTTTCATAAGAAGAAAAACCTCTATGCACAACACCTAAGTTTTTTAATCCTGCTTTGTAAAACCGCTCTACTGCTCCAAGCCACAAGCTTAAGTCTGGATTTACAGGATTCTTTATCAACACCGTTTTTTGAGTACCTTTTAAAGCTTCTGCTATTTCCTGTACTATAAATGGAGACACCGTTGTACGGGCTCCAACCCATAATATATCAACATCATGTTTTAAAGCCAGCTCAACATGAGCGGCATTGGCAACCTCTGTTGTAGTTAATAGACCTGTCTCTTGTTTGGCTCTTTGCAGCCATTTAAGACCTATTTCTCCAACACCTTCAAAATTACCTGGACGTGTTCTTGGTTTCCAAATACCGGCTCTTAGCACCGTAGCGTCTGTGTCTTTTAATTGATGAGCAATTTCTAGGACCTGCTGTTGTGTTTCTGCACTACAAGGCCCTGCAATTAACAGTGGATGTGAAAGCTGCATGTTTTTTAACCAAGCACCTAATTCTTTATTATTTTTCATACTTTAAATCAAAAAAAAGAGCCTCTATTGAGGCCTTTTGGGTGTATTAAAATACAATAATCCAACTTTAATTGGAGTTTTGTAGTGGAAACCACCATACCTTTAGTAACAGGGTGTTGCTTTATATTGTACCCTAAACAAAAGTAGTTATTCTAGTAGGGTTTAAAAATTATTTATGAAACTATTAGCAAATCTATGCTCTACACACATCATGCAAGAAATGGAGGCTATTTGTAAGTGAATTTTTTTATTGATACAGGCCCTATTTTGCCTAATACTGCTTTAGAAATTCTACCTAAAAAACAAACAACAAATCATTGAGGTTTGCTTTGATTAATTTATTCAAAAATTAATTGGCCTGTAAAAAGCGTCTCTACCTCAACTATATCTGGGCGGTTTACGCTAATTACATCTCCAGTGCTTACCAGTTGCCCTGAGAGTTTGTCTATAGGATGTACAATCATTTTATTAGCGCTTCTATGAAAAAAATCAAACTCATTTACCAAGAAATCTCTACCCTCAAAACGCGGATTCTCATCATTAAAGACCACCCTTGCCGCATTGGCAGCGCCACTTATATAAAAAACACTTTGCCCATTGGCACTGATATTTAAAGTGTCACAAACAACATTTAGGTAAAAATCTCCTGCTTTTTTTAAGGACACAATACCTCCAGGACCTGCCCCAGTGTTACTAGTTAGTGTTAACTCTGGAAACACAAGTGTACCTATACTTGTAATATCATAGTTAGAGGAGTTTCTAATGTGGGTAAGATTTGGGGTGGTTATTGTTACTACAGTAAGCCCGTAATCTCTCACAAAATTACATGCATTGGTATCTCTAACAATCAAAGTGTCATCAAAAACATATACAGAAACATCTGTAAGCACATTCTCTGCGGTGGTAAGACTAACCTGTTGCACATCTCCTTGTTTTATAACTAAAGTAACCTCTCCCTCTGAGCGTACTCTTACAAAAGGAGGTGCCTCAACTATCATCGAGACGCTATCTCCAGCAGCTTGAAAACAATCTCCAATAGCGTCAGAATTACAAGAGCATAATAGCGCAAGTAAAACGAGTACTGGTATTTTTTTAAATGCTAAGAGTCTTATTTTTTTCATTATTTTAAATTCTAAAACCAACACCAAATGCCACGTTTTCTGCACTTGCCCAGTGAGATTTTAAGGTAACTACGGTAAAAATCTTTTCTGTAATGTAATATTTTAATCCCGGCCTTAAATAAACCCGTGCTTCAAACTTATAAGGGTAGTAGGCATAATATCCAACCTGGCCAATAAGAGATAATTTATTTATATGCAACTCATAGCCTACAAAAACACCAACTCTTTTGTAGTCTTCATCACCGGTAACACCGTTTGCTGGAAAAGCAGCAGCACTGTAGGCAATTTCTGTTTCTAAAAATTTAGCAAAAATAGCATCTACGCCCACCTGGATAGAGCTTTTAAAACTAAGCCTTTTATCTGCATATCCAGAGATAACAACAAATGGTTTTTGACCAAGGCCAATGACACGTCCCTCTTGAATACCGCCACGAACCACCATATTAAAATGTATGGGTTGTTTTATTTTATCAAACCCAGCTGTTTTAGTGAAGGTAGGTTGTTTGTCTGCATCCATTTGATAGCTAACCCCAAGGGTAGCAGCAAAAGTATTGGCGCTTGAGTTGGGAGATTTTACACTTGAATTTGAGTAATGAATCAAAGCCAGGCCTGCCTTAAGGCCAACACCTTTGAAAATGTCTTTTTTATGATACCCAAGCATAAAATAAGAAGATCCTAGCAAGTGAGTGCCGTAGGCATTATTATTTGGGTTTGTATCAATATCATAAGGGTTTTCTGCGTATGCAATACCGGTTGCAACTCGCAAAAACAGGTTTCTTTTCAGAAAATAAAAATTATAGTGTCCATGTATACCTATGGTACTACCCAAGACATCGTTTTGAGGGTTTTGATAGACCATAGACACCCCAAAATCTGGATAATTATAGGCCTGTTGCCAACGCGATTTACCAAAAGTTTTTACATTGTATCCTAAGATAAACCCCTTTGGGTGCCCTTTAATTAGGTGCTCTATGTCTTTATTATGTCTTAAAATACTACCATAAAAATAGTTCGCGTCTATAAAAACAGACTCCTTCTCTTGGCCTTGCATAGCCATAGAACATAACAAAACGACACCAACTAGTATTTTTTTCACACTGCAAATTAAAAGAAACCGTGGGGTTTTAAAAAGGTAAATTTGTTAAATCAACATTTCCGCCAGATAAAATAATACCCACCTTCTTACCGGCAAATGTTTTTTTGTCTTTCAGAAGTGCTGCAAAAGGGACAGCGCAAGAGGGTTCAATTATAATTTTAAGGCGCTCCCACAGCAGTTTCATGGCTGCAATTATTTCCTGCTCCTCTACTCGTATAATGTCTGTAACTAAGGTTTTAATAATAGGAAAATTTTTATCTCCAAGATGTGTCCTTAAGCCATCTGCGATGGTGTTTACCTGCGTGTTATATTCAATTTTTCCTGACTGCAGAGATCTGTAGGCATCATCTGCGTTAAAGGGTTCTCCAGCGTATATACTAGTAGATGATCCGTAATATTTGGAAGCCAAGGCGCTTCCGGCAAGAAGCCCGCCTCCACCAACTGGAGTAATAATACATTGCAGTGATGGCTGCTCCTGTAACAGTTCTATAGCAGCGGTACCCTGCCCTAAAATTACATCTATGTGGTTTGATGGGTGCAAAAAAGTGGCGCCCGTTTTATCTTGTATTTGAGCAGCCGTCTCTTCTCGTGCTGCAATAGTAGCCTCAGAGATTGTAATAAGACCGCCATAGCTAATAACAGCATCTTTTTTAACCTGTGGCGCATTATTTGGCATTACTATATATGCTGGAATGCCTAAGTTTTTTGCAGCCAAAGAAACAGCCTGCGCAAAATTACCAGAACTATGAGTAACCACCCCTTTTGCTCTGTCTGCATGAGGTATCTGCAAAATAGCATTGATGGCGCCTCGCATCTTAAAAGCGCCCATTTTTTGAAAATTTTCGCACTTAAAAAATATAGTTGCTCCACTTAGCTCATCTAGTAATCTAGAGGTTAAAACTGGGGTTTGATGCACATGAGGGGTTACCCTCTCAAACGCTAGTTGAACATCTCTCTGGCTTGGTATCATTGCAGAAGTAATTAGCTTGGTTAGACTGTTAAAATAGTATTATTTAAAGTAATGGTATAGTGTATCTTCACTGAACTCTCAAAAGTGATAGACACAGAGCAATACTTCTCAAAACTCAAAGCTGCTGCTTTTATAACTTTTTGGGGAGCGATGTCTGCCTCTATAATAATATGCACATCAATACGCTCAAAGGGCTTTGCTTGTTTTAGTTGTTTTCTTGCACCGGTCACCTCAATTTTATAAGAGTCTATTTTTTGCTTTTGTTTCTCTAGTATATAAATTACATCAATGGCGCTACAACTCCCAACACCCATAAGTAATAACTCCATGGGGCTTGCACCTTGAGCGCCTTCTTTGGAGGTGTTATCTATCATAATAGGCACGCCAGAGCTGCCTTTTGCTTGAAATAGGTAGGCGTCGTCTTTTCTCTCTAGAGTAACTTTCATAATGCGTTGGTGTATGTTGCTACAAATATTGCAAATAAAATTCTTATTCAAAGGATGTTACTGCAAACTCCGGAGGCAATTTTCAATAAAGTTTTTTAATCTTAAACAAACCTGTACCTTTGTCTTATAATTGAGAGGAAAGATTTGACTGCTTGCAACCTCTTTCTGAAATATATATTTCAGAAAAAAAATTCTAAATTACCTTTAGAGTTTAAATGCTAAATCAGTGAATTGCATTTTTTTTGCAATCTTCTGTGGACCCTAGGTCAAATCTACCCTATTTTACTAAAATCATTAAACCCCATTTATATGGCGTATTTATTTACCTCAGAGAGTGTTTCTGAAGGACACCCAGACAAAGTTGCAGATCAAATAAGTGATGCACTAATTGACAATTTTTTAGCCTTTGACACTAAGGCTAAAGTAGCTTGTGAAACCCTTGTAACTACGGGGCAAGTTATATTGGCAGGAGAAGTAAAAAGTAGTGTATACCTAGATGTACAAAAAATTGCTCGCGATGTTATCAATAAAATTGGCTATACCAAAAGTGCATATCAGTTTGACGGAAACTCTTGCGGAGTACTTTCTGCAATACATGAGCAATCTAGTGATATTAACCGAGGTGTAGATAAAACAAATCCTGAAAAGCAGGGTGCCGGTGACCAAGGAATGATGTTTGGATATGCTACAGATGAGACTGAAAACTACATGCCTTTAGCACTAGAACTATCTCACAGACTCCTTATTGAACTGGCACAACTCAGAAGAGAAAACAAGGAGATACCCTACCTAAGACCTGATGCAAAATCTCAGGTAACCATAGAATATTCTGACGATAACATCCCGCAAAAAATAGATGCTATTGTAATTTCTACCCAACATGATGATTTTGACAGCAACGATACGCGCATGCTGGAGAAAATAAAAAAAGATATTGTTGCTATTTTAATTCCTAGGGTTAAAGCAAAATTAAAACCAAACATACAGGCTTTATTTAATGATGCTATTACCTACCACATCAACCCGACCGGAAAATTTGTAATTGGAGGTCCTCATGGTGATACAGGTTTAACAGGTCGTAAAATCATTGTAGACACCTATGGTGGCAAAGGAGCCCATGGTGGTGGCGCTTTTTCTGGAAAAGACCCAAGTAAGGTAGACAGATCTGGGGCATATGCTACAAGGCATATTGCTAAAAACTTAGTTGCTGCAGGGCTTTGTAAGGAAGTTTTGGTTCAAGTATCCTACGCCATCGGTGTTGCAGAGCCAACCAGTATTTATGTAGACACCTATGGAACATCTAATGTAAAATTAACAGACGGGGAGATTAGTGAAGTTGTTGAAGGGCTTTTTGACATGCGCCCTTATTTTATAGAACAGCGTTTAAAATTGCGCCAACCAATGTACAGCGAAACAGCTGCATATGGGCATATGGGGCGAGAAAATAAAGTTGTTACCAAAACCTTCACCATACCAAATACAGCTCCCAAAACTATGGAGGTAGAATTATTTACCTGGGAAAAACTAGATTATGTGCAAAAAGTTAAAGACGCATTTTCTTTATAAACACAAACATTATTAAAACACTAAACACTACCAAGGTACAGATGGTAGTGTTTTTTTTATGTAAAAGAGTAGCAATAAAAAAGTAGTTGTTTGAAAAAAATGTTGGGGTAATGTTAAAGTGTGTTGCTTAAAAAAAAGAGGGACGTATCTTTAAAATAAAAAAATGCGCATCTTACTTTTTATAACTTTATTTCTAGCCACTAGCATGGAAGCACAAACCATTTTTAATTTCTCTAAAAATGCCCAACTAAACAACTGGTATGTTGTTGATGACGGTGTTATGGGAGGACGCTCTGAGGGGAGCATGAGACAAGACAAAGAAGGTCATGGTGTGTTTGCTGGCAGTATTTCACTTGAAAATAATGGCGGGTTTTCTTCCCTTAGGTATCGTTTACCTGAGCCTATGGATATAAAAGGCGCTACAAAAGTGGTGCTCAAGATTAAAGCAGATGGTAAAGAGTATCAATTTAGAGTTACAGACCAAATTGGGAAAAGATATTCTTACGTTACCACATTTAGCACTGATGGCTCCTGGCAAGAGATTGTCATACCTCTTAATTCACTCTACCCATCTTTTAGGGGGCGCTCTTTAAATATGCCAAACTTCTCTGGTACTGTTTTACAAGAAATCACATTTTTAATAGGCAATAAAAAGACAGAAAACTTTGAGTTACTTATAGAGAGTATCTCCCTGAGGTAAAAACATTAAAAATAGATTCATCTACTTATAAAAAAGTAGCCCAAGGTAGTTTTTCTTGTACCTGTGAAATCTTAAATTCCAGCTCTTTTTTAAACAACCTGTGTGCCTTTGATTGCTCATTGAAAGGCTTGTGGAGTTTCCCTGATTGTATGGCAGCTATTTTGTTTTGCATGGCTGCAGTTTCTGGGCATATCCAAGAGCCGTTAAAGGCATTCCAAATAATAGCAATGGCCGTTTGGTTTGGATGAATTAAATCTTCTTTATAAAAGCGGTAATCTCTCAACTCATCCATCATAATCTCATATGACGGGAAATAATGATTTAATTTCTCTGGGGCCACAATTTCTTGCACCCCAGCAATTAAATGGGCCTTACTCCTACTATTTGCTAAAAGGCCATCTTTGATGTGGCGCACGGGAGAGACCGTGTTTATAATACTGCATGTTGGGTTTATTGTCCTTAATTTGGTTTCAATACCAAGTAAAACATCGCTTACATCATCTGGAGATAGCAGCTGCTTCACAAACTCTTTTTGAGGTACTTTATGGCAATTTGCTACCACAGTATCTCTCTGCAGGTGTCTATACACCCAGGCGGTACCAAATGTAAAAACAACATGAGAAGCCTCTACAAGTGAAGTTCTAAGTTTTTCAAGGGCCAAGTTTAAAGCAGCAATTAATTCTTCTTGAGAGGTATTAGATAATTTTGAGTGTGCCAAAAAACAATGCCACTGCTCGTTTTGAAAAAAAACATCTGAGGCGCTAAACCATTTTTGATCTATCGCTCTAGCAATCAATTTCTCTATGGCTACAGGGTGAAATAAAATACCAAAAGGATTGGTGCACTGCTGGAATTTATAATACTGTAGTTTTGCTCCTATGTTTTGAGCAAAACAACTCCCCAACAAAAGCACCTTAGAGCTATAATTTATAGGTGGGTTTTGCTTTGCTAGTTTTATTGGAGTTGTGAGTTTCATCTTATAGGATATAATCTTTCACTTGTGCTAAGGCTATGGCAATACCCTCTGGTTTTGTACCACCTGCAGTGGCAAAAAATGGTTGCCCACCCCCTCCACCTTGGATGTGTTTCCCTAGTTCGCGTACAATTTTACCAGCATCTAATCCTTTGCTTGAAACTAGTTGTTTGTCTATATAACAGGTAAGTAATGCTTTATTATTTGCCTTACTACCAAAGAGGATAAATAAATTATCAATCTCTCCTCCAAGCTCAAAGGCTAGGTCTTTAAGTCCAGCAGCGTCAAGATCTAGTTCTTTGGTTAAAAAGTGTACACCGTTTAACTCAACAACTTCATTTTTTAAATCTCCCTTTATATTTTTGGCCTTTTCTTTTAAGAGTTGAGCCACCTGTTTTTGAAGTGCACTATTTTGCTGCTGCATACTTGTTACAGCTTTTACAGGATCTTGCGCATTATTTAATGATTTTTGAAGGGCAGAGTATGCAGTACTTCTATCAATAAAGTATTGTTTGGCAGCATCGCCGGTAATTGCCTCAATACGGCGTATACCACTGGCAACAGCACCCTCACTAGTAATTATAAAATGCCAAATACTACTGGTGTTAGATACATGTGTACCCCCGCACAATTCCATAGAGTTTCCAAATTTAATGGTACGAACTGTGTCTGCATATTTCTCTCCAAAGAGTGCAATAGCACCCTGTTCTATGGCTTGTTGGTATGGAATGTTTCTTTTTTCTTCTAAAGGCAATTCTTCTTTAATACGTGCATTTACAAAATCTTGAACCTCAAGAATTTCTTGATCGGTTAGTTTACTGAAATGCGAAAAATCAAAACGTAAAGAACCACTATGCACCATCGATCCTTTTTGCTCTACATGGGCTCCAAGAACTTTACGCAGGCCTTGGTGCAACAGGTGGGTTGCAGAATGATTGGATGCAGATCTAGAACGTTGTTTGTTATCTACAACGGCCTTAAAGCTCTCTTGGGGCTTTCTTGGCAGGTTTTTTGAAAAATGAACAATTAAGTTGTTTTCTTTCTTGGTATCTACAATATAAACAACCTCTCCATTGCTAGGCTCAAGATATCCTTTGTCTCCAACCTGGCCTCCACCCTCTGGATAAAAAGGAGTAAGATTAAATACTAGTTGGTACATTTCTCCATCTTTCTTGCTGGCTACCTTGCGGTATTTTACAATTTTTACAGTGGTTTGCAGGGTGTCATAACCAACAAATTCTTCTTGGGTATCTTGGGCAAGTTCTACCCAATCTCCAGTTGCTATTTTGGTAGCAGAGCGTGATCTATCCTTTTGCTTTTTTAGCGCAGCCTCAAATCCCTTTTCGTCTAAATCATACCCGCGTTCTCTGAGTATAAGGGCTGTTAAATCTATAGGAAAACCAAAGGTATCATATAGTTCAAAGGCTTTTACCCCAGAGATTGTTTTGCTATCTGCATTTTCTATAACGGTATCAAGTAGCACCAGGCCTTGATCTAGGGTGCGCAAAAAAGAAGTTTCTTCTTCTTTAATAACATTGGTTATTAAATTCTTTTCTTTTTTTAATTCTGGGAAAGCGCCGCCCATTTGTTTAATAAGGGTGTCTACCAGCTTATAGATAAAAGGCTCTTTGGTGTTTAAAAACGTAAAACCATAGCGTACCGCTCGGCGTAAAATTCTTCTAATTACATATCCAGCACCTGTATTACTTGGCAATTGCCCATCTGCAATAGAAAATGCAACCGCCCTTAGGTGATCACTAATAACACGCACCGCAATATCTACCTTTTGATCTGTGCCATAGGCTACACATCTGGTTACCGCTTCTATTTCTCTAATAATGGGTTTAAAAACATCGGTATCGTAATTGCTGTTTACTCCTTGTAACACCATGCACAAACGCTCAAAGCCCATACCGGTATCTATGTGTTGATTGGGTAATATCTCTAGAGATGCATCTGCCTTACGGTTATATTGCATAAACACCAGATTCCATATTTCAACCACTTGTGGGTGGTCCATATTAACAAGGGTCTTGCCATCTACAGCAGCTTTCTCCTGTGGTGATCTTATATCTACATGAATTTCACTACAAGGGCCGCAGGGTCCTTGAGCGCCCATTTCCCAGAAATTATCGTCCTTGTTACCCATCAGTATTCTATCTTCAGAGATAAACTCTTTCCAGATATCATAGGCCTGGGTATCCATATCTAGATTATCTGCATCATCACTTCCCTGGAAAACCGTAACATATAATATGTCTTTGTCTATCTTATAAACCTCTGTTAACAGCTCCCAAGCCCATGCAATAGCCTCTTTTTTAAAGTAATCTCCAAAACTCCAGTTGCCTAGCATTTCAAATAAAGTATGGTGATAGGTATCATACCCTACCTCTTCCAAATCATTGTGTTTACCGCTTACACGTAAACATTTTTGAGAGTCTGCAACACGATTGTTTTTTGGGATGGCATTTTCAAGGAAGTACTCTTTAAAAGGAGCCATTCCGCTGTTGACAAACATAAGGGTAGGGTCGTTCTTTAACACCATTGGTGCTGAAGCAACAATACTGTGTTTTTTACTTTCAAAGAAGTTTAAAAAAGTAGCGCGAATTTCTTGAGATTTCATAGGTGTCTTTTGTACTGAAATTTTAATTGAAAAGGCTATGCCAAAAACAATTTCTATATTTGTATAACCTTAGCAATACCAAGGTTAGCAATTTAACAACAAAAATAAGTTTTTTTAATTTATGAGTAAGGTAAAATATTACTATGATAGTGAAACATTATCATACCGGAAAATAGAGCATAAGAAAGGGCGCAAAACTGGGCTTTTTATTTTGAGCTTTATGGGTGTTTTACTCAGTGGGTTTTTATTGATGCTGCTATTTCTAAACCTTCCAAACTTCGAAACCCCAAAAGAAAAAGAACTTAACAGGGAGTTAACCAATCTAGAATTTCAAGTAAAGCTGCTGAACAAAAAAATGATTGAGGCAGAAACGGTATTAACAGAAATTGCAGAGCGTGACAACAATCTATACCGTATTTATTTTGAAGCCAATCCTATCCCCCAGGAGCAAAGAAAAGCTGGTTTTGGAGGTATAAATAGATACAAAGACTTGGAGGGCTTTGATAACTCAAAATTAATTATCTCTTCAAACAAGCGCATCGACATACTTACCAAACAAATTGTTGTGCAGTCAAAATCTTTGGATGAAATTGCAGCTTTAGCCACAGAAAAAGAAGCACTTTTAAAAAGTATTCCAGCCATACAACCCGTAAAAAACGAGGATTTAACTCGTATGGCATCTGGATATGGGTATAGAACAGACCCCTTTACAAAGGCTAGAAAGTTTCACTTCGGTATGGACTTTACAGCACCTCGCGGAACCCCCGTATATGCAAGTGGTGATGGTAGCGTTTCTAGGGCAGATAATAGAGCATCAGGCTATGGAAAACACATACGAATTAAACATGGTTTTGGGTATATG
>CBFHMO010000002.1:33679-71003 GCA_965656925.1 Patiriisocius sp. | reverse complement strand
AAGCCCCTCAAGGATTCAATTACCAAGCTACTGTAAGAAATTCTAGTGGAAATTTAGTATTAAATGAAAGTGTTCGTTTTAGTTTTAATATTATACAGGGCTCACAAACTGCCGACCCAGCTTACTCTGAAGACCACGCACTACTAACAGATGATTTAGGACAAGTATCTCTTGTAATAGGTCAAGGATCTCCAACAGCTGGGGTATTTTCTGAGGTTGACTGGTCTCTTGGAAACTATTATTTGGCAATTGAACTAGATACAGGCAACGGATTTGAGCCTATGGGAACCTCACAACTTCTAAGTGTGCCTTATGCGCTCTATGCTGAGAACGCTGGGGGATTTCCACAAGGAGTAAGTAATGGGGACACGCTCAAATGGAATGCGTCTAGCAGTTCATGGGAGGTTAGTTCAAATACTAACTCAGCAAATAATGCTTTTGAAATTAGATCCGCACAAATAAACTATTATTCAAATAATTCTGCTAGTTCTGGGGGTGAAATCATTGCCGATGGAGGATCTAGTGTAATTGTAAGAGGCGTTGTATGGAGTGTTGACCCAGACCCAATAATTGATGGTGATAAAACCACGGATGGCGCAGGATCTGGAGTTTTTACAAGTGAATTAACTAACCTTACTGAATCAACCACTTATTATTACAGAGCATATGCTACTAATTCTAACAGAACAGTATATGGCTCTACTTATTCATTTCAAACAATGAGTTCTACAGATGACAATGATGGAGATGGATATAGTGTTGCAGATGGAGATTGTAATGACCTTGACTTTAGCATAAACCCTTCTGCGTTTGAAATCCAAGACGATGGCATTGACCAAAACTGTGATGGCACAGACAGTTTTTCTCCTGTCTATTTATCAGCAAATGGCACTACAGTTAAGGCACACTCTTGGGCAAGTTTTGGAGATGTTGGAACTATTAATGGAAAAGAATATGTTGTTGCTGATAGAGAAACTTTAAAATCAATGGTTCGTCAAGGAATGGATTACTCAGCGGTTTGTACTTCTTTAATTACAGATATGTCTGATGTTTTTGGTGGCAGAAATAAAAATTATGATATATCCAGTTGGGACACTAGCAGTGTAACTAATATGAGTTCAATGTTTGAGAACTGTACTATTGGTGTAAATCATGAATTAAATTTATGGGATGTATCAAAAGTAGCTGATATGTCAAATATGTTTGAGAGTTCCGACTTTAATGGTTATATATATGCCTGGAATACTAGTAGTTTGACTAATATGTCTCAAATGTTTTTGGTTGCTAACAGTTTTAATCAGTCAATAGCCAATTGGAATACAAGCAATGTAATTGATATGTATCGAATGTTTTCTGGAGCTTTCGCTTTTAATCAAAATCTGAGTTCTTGGGACACCAGCAATGTAATTGATATGTCTTATATGTTTTATAGTGCTTCAGCTTTTAATCAAAATCTGAATTCTTGGGACACCAGTAATGTAACTAATATGTCTGCTATGTTTTATAGTGCTTCAGCTTTTAATCAACCCATTGGAGATTGGAATACAAGCAATGTAATTGATATGTCTTATATGTTTGAGCGAACTACAGCTTTTAATCAAAATTTGAGCTCTTGGAATGTGAGTAATGTCACTAGTTTTAATTCTTTTGATTATAACACACCTCAATGGACATTACCTAAGCCTAACTTTACAATGAAACCATAGGCATATCCTCTTCTTTCAGTTCAGCTATTTCTAAACCTCGTAAGTAGGTTAAACTAACATTGATAGATGAATGTCCCATAGCTTTCTGTAGCTTGGTTATAGAACCAGTTCTCTTAAATATTTCTATAGCACCAGAGTGCCTAAAAGAGTACAATGTTTGGTCTTGTTCAAGCAAGTTAGATTGTCTCTTAAAACGTCCCCAAAGTGTCTTAAAATAGTCTTGATTTAATGGTTTAGGTTTACCAGAAAAGATATTATTATCTCTTTCTCCTTTTACGAGTATATCTCTTATGTAAGAGGGAACTGGAACTATTCTATTTCTTCCAGATTTATTTCTATTACCAGACAAATGAATAAAACTTAAATCATCAGAAAAGTCTTTCCAAGTAAGTTCTCTTATTTCTCTATGTGGTCTTAAAAGACAACCATAAGTCATTAAACAACACAAATAAAGATTGCTGTTAAACAGCTTTACCTCATCCAGTATTTCTTTAATGTTAGGATAAGGTTTATGAAGTTTAGCTTTACTCTTTTTAGCCTTAATAGACACCATAGGATTACTCTGCATACCCAAACTTCTTGCTTCATTTATAAGCACGTTGAGGTGTCTTTTAATGGTGTTGTAAGATACTTCTAACTCATAGTTGTTCAAGAAGTATTTAACATCGTTAGAGGTAAGTTCTGTAGCTTCTAATTGAGCAACAAACCTATCATATATAAACCTCAACATTGTTTTATATTTATCTGAAAAGTTGCCTTTTAATTTGTTAATTAAGGCTACCTCCAAGTATTGTAAGTCTGTTTTATAAAGAAGTTTCTTTTTAGCTTCATTTATATTTAAACCACTTGATATATACTTAAATACTTCTGCTGCTAATAGGTTAGCTACTTCTTCACGTTTACCAATGGGATAAGAATTAGGGTAAATATCTATATTGAATTTACTTCCATTAGATAGGCGATACCTTTTGTTATTGTGATAAAAAACAACAAAGACACGTTGCTTATTGTCGAACTTGATTTTTGGGTATTTTACACTCATAATTGACAGACTTTTGACAGACATTTATATTATCTGTTCTTAAGTTGTTGAGTGTCCTATAGCTCAGTTGGTTAGAGCACCTGACTCATAATCAGGTGGTCCATGGTTCGAGTCCATGTGGGACCACTTCACAATCAAAGCCTTACAGAAATGTAGGGCTTTTTTTATGATTTTTTTCCGATAGTGTTCAAGAGGCAGTAATAAACCTCTTAAATTAGAGGAATATAGCTTAAAATTTATAACATAAAAAAATACAAACTACGATTAACAACTACTGTAATTCTTATCATAGCCAATGTTTTTGTCTCATTTTTCATAGACTTATGGAAACAGACAAACTACCCCGAGTATATAAATTCAGTCTTATTTCTTTTAATGATATTATTAGCTACCCAAGTTTATTCAAAAAAGAAAAACTAAATCATGGGCACGTCCTGCCGCATACATTTTGATTCTCTAGTGGGCTTGTGTAAAACTAATTTTAGTACATTGTAAGTATTAAAATTAAATAAGTAGCAAATGGAGTGGTACCTTAAACACAGAAAAAAAATTTTGATAGCCACCATAGGCTATGTTGTCTTTAGATTGGTATATTTTTATGTCCTTAAATAGAGCTTTCTGTAACATCATTAATAAATGTGGAATCAACCTAAAAACACATGAAAACAAAACCGCTTGTAATTAGATATCTTTTAGAGTTTGTAGTGATCATACTCGGGGTTTCTATCTCCTTCTATATTGAAAAGCAAAACGCTTTAAAATATAAAGAGACTATTAAAAACCAGTCCTTAAATAGAATTTTAAACAACTCGAAAACAGACAACCGAGACTTTGAGTTTAACTTAGAGGCACACCAAGACTTTGTAAAATCTTGCTATTGGGTTTTAAAAAACAAAAAAAAACTACCCCTCTTTTCTAGAGACTCTATTGGATACCACCTTGGTTTTGCTATTAGCGGAAACACTTTTTTTGTCGACAACACAGAAGAGTATAGGGGCCTAAAAAATTCTGGACTTATAGAACTTATAGAAAATGACAGCTTGGTCTCGGCATTACAAAATAAACACGCACAACGCATTGTAATCACTAAAATGGAAGAATTTATTACAGACCATATAAAAAATAACGCCCAGTATTTATATGCAAACACAAGGTATCTTAGTGAAAAAAAGAACACTCTTGGTTACGCCATAGATAGAACCTACACTGGAGATTTTACAATCCCTCAATCTGTTATCCAAAACATTGAGCAAAAGCTGCGTTTTCATCAGTACTATGTAGACCAAACTAGTTATGAACTTAAAAGAAACGCCTATATCGAAAAGTTAATTAAAAAAGAAATAGCCGATCAACACCAATAAAAAGTGAAATCTAGGGCATAGTTAGCTTTTATTTCAAAGCTGTTTTAGCTATACCCGTGCTTTAGATTTCAAAGCAGGCGCAGTTGTAGAAAAGCAAAAAGTAAAGATTTACAAAAATACCGGCACAGAACTTAAAGGCAAGGTGCTCTCTGCCAATAAAGATCAAATTACAATATAACTGCAAGCAAAACAAAACAGGTCGTGAAAACACCGGTTAAAGACATCTCTGGCGTTAAGGGCAGTGAGCTTTCTGTGGGTAAATCTGTTGGTGTTCCCGCCGCTGCAATAGTAACGGCTATTCTTCTTTATGCTATTTTTGGTGAGCAACCCTCTTCATCTGTAGACGATCAGTAAAAAATAATACCTTTTAAAAACCTGCTAACCGTGCTAATGCTAGATAAAAAAACCCTCCGTGTGGAGGGTTTTGATTTAAATATAAGAGTATTTCGGTTTATTGAAACTGCTTTAATACGCGAACCTCATAATCTTTTACGTTCTCTACAGGCCCTCTTTCTTTTATTAATTTTACAAAGGTCTTGTCATTCCAAAACTTCTCATAGAGCATCATGTGATCTTCCTTGTTCTTACCAGACAAGGCAATCCAGTGAGTGGCCCCGTTTGGTCTCCCAAAATCGTAGGTTCCAAAACCAACGCTTCTATCTTTAAAATCATCTTTAAAGGTCTCAACAATTTTGTCGTGCCCTGCCTTAAATACATTAGGGTCTTCAATTTTAATATCCCAAATGTGTACAGTATTGTTCTCTTTTTTTCCTGGTTTCCAGCTAGAAACTCTTCCAGAGTAAGATGTTTGCCACTCCTCTATGTAATTTCCCATTCTTGACCATAACAAATCTGCTTTGTCGTCACTCATGGCATCATCTCCCATCATCTCTTCTCCCATTGTCCAAAACCAAACCATACGATGGGTGGCTCCGTTGGTTCTTCCGTTTCCTATTCGCTCCAATGAAACACCTGCATTGTTAAAGACTACAGAATCAAAAGTTCTGCTAAAGATTTCCATAAGTTTTTTTTGTGTGTGTGGCTTTGCCTTAAACTCTATAACGCTGTAAGCTTCTGTTTGGGCAGATAATTGAAGCGTAAAAACCGCAACAATAATTGTAATAAGTAATTTTTTCATGATTTTATGTTTAAAGGTTAAGCTTCAAATTTAACAAATTACTTTTCTTAGTAAAGTAATTTGTTAAAGAAATTAAACCCGCGTTGCAATTAATCTAAATAAACAATACATTTGGTCCTTAACAATCAAATGAAAACAAAATGAAAAAAGTAATTTTAGCAACTTTAAGTGTCGTATTATTTTACGCTTGCGTACCACCAACAGATTCAAACCAAGAGCCCGCCCCACAAGAAATTGGAGTACAAATCTCTGATAAAGGAGAAAAAATTGCCCTATACGGAGGTGATATGGCCGCTGTTTCTCTTTGGGAAACTTACATAAAAGCACATAATGAAAGAGACCTTGAAACGATTGCAGCTTTAAATGCAGAAAAAGATTTCGTGGCTTATGGCCCTAACGGAGAAGCCATAAAAGGGACTCAGGCGCATATGGCGTTTTTAACCACTTGGTTTAAAGAAGCAAACCCAACCTGGACTACTAAGTTTCTAATCACAAACATGTACACAGATAAAGAAGGAAAGGTGCAGCAGTGGATTACCTCAGGGCATGATGTTACCCTTACTGTTGAAGGGAAAGAAGTAAAAGTCAACCAAGTGCATGACGCTCTTGTTGTTGATGGTAAAATCAAGCTGTTTACTGTAAACGAAAGAGTTCTTCTTCCAGAGGAGGAAGCCAAAGACGAAGCCAAAGAAATTATGCAAGAGTAACCCCCTTTTGTGTTACAACTAAAAAAGCCTCGCTACTGCGAGGCTTTTTTTATGGCATATATTTTTATAAGTACCCCTGTGTAATTCGCTTCACGTATTTACCGATAACATCAAACTCTAAATTTACTACCGTATCTTTTATAAAAGTGTTAAAATTTGTGTGCGCATAGGTGTAGGGTATGATGGCAACACTAAAACCATTTGGTTTTGAGTCAACCACCGTAAGACTTACTCCGTTTACCGTAACAGAACCTTTTTCTATGGTGATGTTGTTTAAAGAGCTATCATAAGAAAAGGTAAACACCCAACTACCGTTTTGCTTTTTTACCTCTTGGCAAACAGCGGTTTGATCTACATGCCCCTGCACAATATGCCCGTCTAGCCTATCTCCTAGTTTCATGGCCCGTTCTAAATTTACAACAGCGTCTGTTTTTAAGTGTCCAATATTGGTTTTATCAAGGGTTTCTTTAATAGCCGTAACAACATAACTGGTTTCTGTTAAAGAAACCACTGTAAGACACACGCCGTTGTGCGAGACACTTTGGTCAATTTTTAACAATGGAGCCAGCTCGCTGGCTACCTCTATGTGCAAGTTATCTCCCTCTTTGGTGAGAGATTTTATTTTACCTAAGGATTCAATTATTCCTGTAAACATGAGTAATTTGGTTACATTTGTACTACAAAAATAACGATAAAGAAACGACCTATATGAGTAATCAAGATAAAATAATAGTAGGAATCTCAATTGGCGATCTAAACGGCATTGGTAGTGAGATTATTCTTAAAACGTTTCAAGATACAAGAATGCTAGAATTTTGTACTCCTGTTATTTTTGCCTCTGTTAAGGTCATGTCTTTTTTAAAAAAACACTACAATATAGAGGTAAACCTCCACGGTATAGACTCGATAGATAAAATAATACCCAAAAAAATCAATGTACTCAATCTCTGGAAAGAACCCATAGTTATTGATTTTGGCAAACAAGACAACACCATTGGCCAGTATGCGGTAAAGTCATTAGAGGCGGCAGTATTGGCTCTTAGGCAAAAAAAAATAGATGCCCTTGTGACGGCGCCAATAAACAAAGCAAACATCCAATCCCAGACCTTTAGTTTTCCTGGCCATACAGATTATTTGCAACAAGAATTAGAGGGAGATAGCTTGATGTTGATGATTTCAGAGTCCTTAAGGGTAGGTCTTTTGACAGACCATGTAGCGGTAAAAGATATTTCGGCAAGCATCACTAGAGAGGTCATAGAAAAAAAGATCAACACCATACATAAAACACTAATTCAAGATTTTGGTATTGCCAAGCCCAAAATAGCCGTTTTAGGCATAAACCCTCACACGGGAGACAACGGTGTTATTGGAAATGAGGACGACACAATTATGCGCCCAACACTTGATAATTTACGCAATAATGGCAAAACAGTTTTTGGTCCTTATGCCGCAGACAGCTTTTTTGGCACAGAAAACTATAAAAACTTTGATGTGATCATTGCCTCCTACCATGACCAAGGTCTTGTGCCTTTTAAAACATTAGCATTTGGCTCGGGGGTAAATTACACGGCTGGTCTTAGCGAGATAAGAACCTCTCCAGACCATGGAACAGCCTATGATATTGCCGGCAAAAACAAAGCAGATTTTACCTCTTTTAGGGCAGCGGTTTTTAGCGCCATAACTATTTTTAAAACCAGAACAGCGTATCAGATTTCTGCAGAAAATCCATTAAAAATTAGCAAGCGCAAACCCTTTGTAAAAAAGTAGTGATAAAATAATTTGCAAATGAAATAATTTTTTATCTTTGCACCCGCTTTATGCGTAAGGCGTATTTTACAATTTGGTGTGATTATGAGAGATTTGAAAGAATTTACAATCCCTTTTGTTGGGTTGAAACTTGGAGAGCATCACTTTGATTTTAAAATAGATAATACGTTCTTTGAGCATTTTGAGTATGACGAGTTTAATGCAGTAGCCATTTCTCTTGATGTACTGCTAGATAAAAAAACAACCTTTATGGAATTTACATTAACCTACGGCGGTGATGTAGATGTAAATTGTGATGTTACCAACGAGCCCTTTAAAGAGCCTGTATCCGGAAACTATCATTTTATAGTAAAGTTTGCAGATGATTTTAACAATGAAAATGAAGATTTACTATTAATTCCTCACGGGAGTTATGAGGTTAATATTCAACAATTTGTTTACGAGTCTATAATTTTAAATTTACCTAGCAGAAGAATACATCCAGGGATAGAAGACGGAACATTGCAAAGTGATATTCTCGACAAACTTGAACAGTTAAGCCCAAAGGCACCCACACAAGATATAGAACAACCCCAACAAGGACCAACAGATCCAAGATGGGATTCATTAAAAAAATTATTAAACGATAAATAATAGAGCGTAATGGCACATCCTAAGAGAAAAATCTCCAAAACCAGAAGAGATAAAAGAAGAACACATTACAAAGCAGTTGCACCGCAAATTGCTACAGATCCTACAACCGGAGAATCGCACCTATACCATAGAGCGCACTGGCATGAGGGTAAATTATACTACCGTGGTCAAATTGTTATTGATGCAGTAGAAGAGGTAGAAGCCTAAGGCTTTAAAATTTATATACAGACAACTCTCACAACCTGTGAGAGTTTTTTGTTTTCTGAACTATTAGTAAGAATCAAAAAAGTCCAAAAAGGCTTGTTTTTGGTTAAATTTCACTATTTTTCGGGATTTTTAGAGAGATTTTGACTCTTTTTACTGAATTTAAACAAATTCTATGAGTACCATTACTGCTGCAATTACTGCTGTTGGAGGCTATGTTCCTGAGTATGTTTTAACAAACGATATACTGGCAACAATGGTAGACACCAACGATCAGTGGATTACCTCCAGAACAGGAATCAAAGAGCGTCGCATCCTAAAAGAAAAAGGCCAAGGAACTTCCTTTATGGCCATAAAAGCAGCAGAGCAACTGCTTTCAAAAAACAACATCAATCCAGAAGATATAGATATGGTGATCATGGCAACTGCCACACCAGATATGCCCGTAGCCTCAACAGGAGTTTATGTGGCCACTCAAATAGGCGCAGTAAATGCTTTTTCTTATGATTTAGTGGCTGCTTGTTCAAGTTTCCTTTTTGGAATGTCTACTGCTGCCAAATACATAGAATCTGGCAGGTATAAAAAAGTATTACTCATTGGAGCAGATAAAATGTCCTCTATCGTAGATTATACAGATCGCACCACATGTATTATCTTTGGAGATGGTGCCGGAGCTGTTTTGTTTGAACCCAACCTGGAAGGGCTTGGTGTGCAAGACGAAATATTACGCTCTGATGGGGTGGGAAGACCAAGTCTTAAAATTGACGCAGGTGGTTCTATATTGCCTCCATCAAACCAAACCATTGCAGACAAACAGCACTTTGTGCACCAAGACGGGAAAACAGTATTTAAATTTGCTGTTTCTAAAATGGCAGATGTTTCAGAAAAAATAATGCAGCGAAACAACTTAAAGGGTGAGGATGTAAGCTGGCTAGTGCCACACCAGGCTAATAAACGAATAATTGACGCAACTTCAAGAAGAATGAATTTGCCACAAGATAAAGTGATGTTAAACATTCATAGATACGGTAATACCACATCAGCAACATTACCCCTATGTTTATTTGATTATGAAAACCAACTAAAAAAAGGAGATAATATCGTCTTTGCCGCTTTTGGAGGTGGCTTTACCTGGGGCTCCATGTATGTAAAATGGGCCTATGATTCAAAACAATAAAACTAATACCTATTTAAAAACAAGTATATTATGGAATTAAAAGACATTCAAAGTTTAATCAAGTTCGTAACTAAGTCTGGCGCTAGTGAGGTAAAACTTGAAATGGAAGACGTTAAAATTACCATTAGAACCGGAGATCACAACAAGGGAGAAACAACCTTTATACAGCAAATGCCGCAGATGGCCTCTAGTGCTCCAGCACCTGTTGCTGCTGCACCTGCCGATCAGGCCCCAGTAGAAACTAAGGAAGAATCTAACCTTATTACTGTAAAATCACCAATTATCGGAACTTTTTACCGTAAGCCATCACCAGACAAGCCTATGTTTGTTGAGGTAGGTACTGTTATTGGAGAAGGAGATGTTTTATGTGTTATTGAAGCCATGAAACTCTTCAATGAAATAGAGAGTGAAGTCTCTGGTAAAATTGTAAAGATATTGGTAGATGACGCCTCTCCTGTAGAGTTTGACCAACCACTATTTTTAGTAGACCCATCATAATTTATATTTTAAATCTTAGATAGAGTTTTAACAACCTTTGTGAAAACAAAGCCGTGAGTTATAAGTTTAAATAAAAGAGATATGTTTAAAAAAATATTAATTGCCAATAGGGGTGAAATAGCACTTCGTATCATACGTACTTGTAAGGAAATGGGCATTAAAACAGTGGCCGTTTACAGCAAAGCAGATGAAGAAAGTTTGCACGTAAAGTTTGCAGACGAAGCAGTATGTATTGGCCCAGCGCCAAGTAGTGAGAGTTACTTAAAAGTAAGTAACATTATTGCCGCGGCAGAAATTACAAATGCAGATGCGATTCATCCAGGATACGGGTTTCTTTCTGAAAACGCAAAATTTTCAAAAATTTGTGAAGAACACAACATCAAGTTCATTGGAGCTTCTCCAGAGATGATTGACAGAATGGGTGATAAGGCAAATGCAAAATCAACCATGATTGCTGCAGGAGTACCTTGTGTGCCAGGAAGTGAAGGCGTTATTCCAGATTTTAAAACATGTATTAAGGTTGCCAAAAAAACAGGCTATCCAGTAATGCTTAAAGCAAGTGCCGGTGGTGGTGGAAAAGGAATGCGTGCCGTTTGGAAAGCAGAAGAGCTTCAAGATGCTTGGGAGTCTGCCAGACAAGAAAGCAAAGCAGCCTTTGGAAACGACGACATGTACATGGAAAAGCTTATAGAAGAGCCGCGCCATATAGAAATACAAATTATTGGAGATAGTAAAGGAAATGCATGTCACCTAAGTGAGCGTGATTGCTCTGTACAGCGCCGTCATCAAAAACTTACCGAAGAAACCCCGAGTCCTTTTATGACAGATGCTCTCAGAGAGAAAATGGGTGAAGCTGCTGTAAAAGCCGCCAAATACATAAAATACGAAGGAGCAGGAACCGTAGAGTTTTTAGTAGACAAGCACAGAAATTTCTACTTCATGGAGATGAATACGCGTATTCAAGTGGAGCACCCTATTACAGAACAAGTAGTTGATTTTGACTTAATTCGTGAGCAAATTTTAGTGGCTGCAGGTGTGCTTATTTCTGGGAAAAACTACTTTCCATCATTACACTCAATAGAGTGTCGTATTAACGCAGAAGACCCCTACAATGACTTTAGACCTTCTCCGGGAAGAATAACCACGCTACATGCTCCAGGAGGTCATGGAGTTAGGCTAGATACTCATGTGTATGCAGGGTATTCTATACCGCCAAATTATGATTCTATGATTGCCAAGTTGATTACTACGGCTCAATCACGCGAGGAAGCGATTAATAAAATGAAGCGCGCCTTAGATGAATTTGTTATTGAAGGTATTAAGACAACTATTCCATTTCACAGACAACTCATGGATCATCCAGATTATGTCTCTGGTAATTATACCACGGCATTTATGAACACCTGGAAAATGAATGAACCCCAAGAGGAAGAATAATCCAATTACACTCAAATAAAAAAGTGCTATCTAGTTTTAGATAGCACTTTTTTTATAACATCAACAGCCTTCTTGTTAATTGACAATTAGCTTTCTAACCTGGGTGATGCCGCTTTGTGTTTTTAAGTAAATTAAATACACGCCACTGCTATAGCTAGAGACATCTATAGTGTTGTTTGATGGGTCCATGTCTTTCTCTTTATAGATTGAGCTTCCTGTGATATTAAAAATCTCCATAGAAAATGACTCCGTGGAGTTAATAAGAGACACTGTAAAGGCGCTATCTGTAGGATTAGGGTGCACAGAAAACAAACTATTTGCCTGCTCTGGTGTGCTAAGGGCTGCATCGTTTCTAAAACGGTACTTTATAGTTTCTCCAAACCACCTTTCTAAAAAGGTGATGGTTGACCCGCTTAAGTTCTTTAGACGAATCAATCCATTACCATGGTTTGAAGGCCAGTTATTCATACCATCGCCGCCCGTATCATACACCACAAGTTCATAACATCCTGGAGGTAGATTAATTAGATCTGTATAGGTTGTGTTTGAGTCGTCAAAATCTCTTTCGAACATTATAGTTCCAGCGGTATCAAACACCTTATAGCTGTTTTCAAAGGGGCGGTTATTGGTTTTAAACTGTATCACCATCTGCTCCTGGTGGACTGGAGCAGGCTCAAACTCTGAGGTAAGACTATTATTAAACTCGTATAGGTCTTGTGTGCCGTTTGGCTCGCTTAGCGTTGCCTCAAAAGTGGTAGCTCCTTGATAGTAATTGCCAACCTCGATAGCGGGAAGTGTAATCACAGTTTCTTCTAAAAAGTCTAAAGACCCTTCCCAGGTATAAGTATAAGGCGTTTCGCCAGACACTCCATAGGTTATAGTTACTGCCTCTAGGGTGTTTTCTCCGTTGTTTTTAATTCTAATAACAGGTTCTCCACACGTTGGGTTAAATCTAGTGTTTAGCTTAAAAATGTTTGGGGCAATAATCTCCTCTAGCGAGGCGTCATTGGTGAAATTTGGAGCACCATATTCTACAAAGAATATTTCTGTCACATAATTTCCGTAAGGATCTTCTTCTATGTTGTAATCTATGTCTGTTGTGGTGTCTACCCCAACATTAATAAACGGAGTGACATCCAAATTTTGAACTGTTGCAGGAGCTCCCGGACACCATCCAGCCCTGTCATACATCCAAGTTCCTCCTTGAGGATAAAGCGGGTTTTCACCACATTCTTGCATAATTTCCCAACTATATTGCTCAACACCATTTACAAGGACTTTATGGGTGTTGTTACAAAACTCACCACAGTTATTACCAGCTCCAAAATCATGCCCCGTTAAGGTAGATTTTACAGAAAACATTTCTGCCTCTGGATTTAACTCCACGGTAGTGTTTACCACCACATCATCAAAGTTGCTCAGGCTATAATTTCCAGAATATAGACTTTTAATACCCAGCAATTCTCTAGCAGGGGTACCTACTTTAAAAACCACCTTCATATCAAGTAATTCTTGAAAGTTACCCGCCCTAATATGTACATCATCTCCTTGAAAAAGATGCTGAAAGTCTGTAACATCAAAAACCCAGGTCCAGCCATCATCTCCCAAAGAAAGTCCATTTCCGTAGGGGGTTATATAACGTCCAATCTCCCAAGGCACAAGCACTTCCTCTCCAGGGACCGTGGTGTTGTACTCAATTTGTTCTAATATAAGAGTATTATCTGCAGCTACAGCCGTAGAATCTGTGGCAACCAAATTGGTATCGTATTGGTAGTTGTTGTAATAGGTTGGATTCACGTAGAGAGTTTCGTCCAAAACAGGAATTTCACCAACCACTTCTTGCACGTATTTTTCTACCATTACTTTCCCTTTAGCGATGGAGTCTATCACTAGCTCAGAGCTTACAGAGTATGTTGAGCCATTTCTATTAAACTTAACATTTGGTCTTGTCGATGAGGCGGTAAAGTTTTTAAAGTGGGCACCGGTATAACTTTTTAACTGCGGAACCCCATAAAGTGGTGTTTGCTGACCTAAAACCTCTTCAAGAGTTGTATAATCTGGAGTGATTTGATCAAAGGTGTAGTTTGCTTTGAGCGCAGAATAGTTTGGATGTGAGGCATCAACCTCTTTATGCATCCAATTTGCAATAGTTACAGGGTCTAGCTCTGTAGACCAAATTTGGAAATCATCGAGTTTGCCATCATAAAAATTATCTGCATTCCATTGCCCTCTTCCAAGGTTAAAATCTGCGATGGTACCTATAGCCCTATTAAGACCTGTGCCGGTGTGCCATAGTTCTGCGTTGAGGTAAATATTCATCACCCCAGTAGTTGCATTTTTAGTAAAAGCCCAATGGTTCCAAACATCTTTATACTGGTTAATATCATCCACTTCTTTATCTATACGGTCATACCCAGATGCATCTCCTGCATCCCAATACACTCTTTGATTACTCCATGGCAGATGAATGTTTAGCACTCTGTTTCCATCTTCATCATGGACATCAAAAACACTATCGTTTTGCGGTTGCTCTCCATTTCCGTTTAGCCAAAAAGAAATGGTCACTTCATTTTCTATCTCAAGGAGGTTTGTGGTTGGTACCGCTATTTTATCTGGCCCATTAAAATTAAAATAAGCGTCTGTAGTTGCCGCCTGTGTAGCACAACCCCAAGGGTAGGCCTCACCACTTAGTGACACCGAACTTGCGCCATCTTTACCCGTGAAGGCAACCTCTACTATGATGTTTGAAAACCCATCCCAGCTAAAAAAAGAAGGAAAATCAATATGCTGCCAGCCGGTATCGCTAAAGGCATAATCCTTAGCAAAGACCTCTACAAAATCTGTTATTATCTCATTTTCTTGTATTTCATTTTGTGTAGTGGCCTTTATGCCAATTCTAAGATGTTGCATTTCTCCTCCAGTATCAAGAATATTAAACTGCATACCTGTAATATCTCCAGGAGTTAAGCCAGCGGCCACAAGCTCAGACTGTCTAAACAAATACTGCATTTGAGAGTCTTCCAAAGAGGCGTTAAATGGGTTTTGAATTTCTTGTACTCCAGCACCCACTTGATAGGCAGATAGTGAAGAGGGGTCATCAAAAACAATGCTTTGCTCATACCTAGGGGTGTAGCTCCAAGCAGTGTTGTTCATGTACGAAAAAGTATCTGGGGTTAAGCCTCCGCTGCCACCAATATAATAGTTGGGATGAAGCCCTTTTCCTGTATGCTCAATAACTTTCAGGTAAGACAGGTAATCCCACTCACCACAATTTGGGTTTTGAGTTGGGTCACACTTTAGCTTGTATTTAATGTACACTTTTTCAAAATCAAGCCCTTCTAAAGAAGTAAAATCAAAATATCCCTCTCTTGGAGAGAGCCAACCCTCTCCTACAGGATAGCCATCAAATTCTATGGTTTGAATTTCAATTTCATCTCCAGGTTGTTGAGAAAATGAGATAAAAGAAAATAAAATAAAAACAAGTAATAGTCTGTAGTTGATTTTCATCAGAATGTAATTAAATTTATAAAAGCAAATAGGCTTAAATATAATACTATTTATGAATTTATCCTACTGGGAACACACCTCATGGTTTACAAACATAGACTTTGCCATTATTGGTAGCGGGATTGTAGGTCTTAGCTGCGCCTTAGAATTAAGGGAGCTTCATCCAGAGGCTAAAATTGTGGTGTTTGAAAAAGGAATGTTGCCCAGTGGCGCTAGCACTAAAAATGCAGGATTTGCTTGCTTTGGCAGCATGTCCGAAATACTACAGGACCTTACAACACATACTCCAAGTGAGGTGGTTGCCCTTATTTCTGAGCGCCTTAAGGGGCTTTCTACCCTTAGAGCTGCTCTAACAGACCAAAGAATTGCCTACAGCCAATTGGGAGGATATGAGCTTTTTCCAGAGACAGACAGCGCAGTTTTCGATAGGTGTGTCAAAAACCTAGACCTTATTAATGAGCTGCTATACCCCATTTTTAATGCCAATGTGTTTTCTTTGGTTGACACCCCCTTTGGCTTTGAAAAGGTAGCCTCTAAAGCTATTTTTAACAAATTTGAAGGGCAACTTGACACCGGCAAGATGATGACAGAATTACTAGAAAAAGCCACTTCAAAAGGGATTTTGATATTAAACAATGCGCCAGTAAAGGCCATCTCTCAAGAGGGCACATTGCCAGCTTTCACCATTGGCTCTCTAATTGTTGAAGCAAAAAACATATGTATTGCCACCAACGGATTTGCTAGAGAACTACTGCAAGAAGATGTAACACCAGCCAGAGCGCAGGTGCTTATCACAAAGCCCATTAAAAACTTAGCCATTAAAGGCACCTTTCATCTTGATTGCGGCTATTATTATTTTAGAAATATTGATGATAGAATTTTGTTTGGCGGCGCTAGAAATCTTGACTTCGAGGCAGAAAACACTTCTCAAACAGGACTTACTCCAATTATACAAGACAAGCTAGAACAGCTTTTAAAAAGCACGATATTGCCTCAAACCCCCTTCGAGATAGACACTCGTTGGAGTGGCATTATGGGGGTCGGAAGCCAAAAAAAACCCATAATAAAACAAATTCATCCTAATGTTTGCTGCGGTGTTCGTTTAGGAGGAATGGGCGTTGCCATAGGAAGTAGTATTGGCAAAGAATTGGCCGCGCTTTCATCAAAAAAAGGAGCACATTAGTTGTTTAAATTAATACCAATGAGCTCAAAAAAAATCAAAGAACACCTACTCTTATCTTGTGAACAGCAAACAATGCAGAAGTACACTATTGTTCAAGATAAAATTAAGGGCATTGTTGCCTCTCTAGATGATGACACAAAAAGTAGCGCGGGAGATAAGCACCAGACCGCAAGGGCTATGTTGCAACTCGACAGAGAACAGGCTGGTGAGCGATTGGCAGAAATTGAGAAAACCCTTGAAATACTCCATAAAATTAATTTTACAAAAACAGCACCCCACGCTCATTTAGGAAGCTTGGTAAGCACCAATAATGGCCTGTTTTTTTTAAGTATCTCCCTGGGTGTTGTGACCCACCAAAACACCCCCTACTATTGTATTGGGCTTCAAACACCAATAGGCAAATTATTATTTGGAAAGCAAGTTGGTGACACCTTTTGTTTTAGGGAGGCAACCTATCAAATTAAAGCAATTGAGTAATGGAGACATTTGTGCTTTTTTTTAAACAAGGACTATCGCATATTTTAGATATAGACGGCATTGATCATATGCTTTTTATTTTAGCCATTACTGTTTTTTTTAACCGCTCCCATTGGAAAAAACTAGCGCTGCTTATAACAGCCTTTACCATAGGCCATAGCATTACTCTAGTGCTTTCTGTGTATGATGTTATTACCCTGAAGCGTGATATTATAGAGCAGCTGATACCCCTTACAATAATTATAACCTGTGTAAACAACTTTTTTAAAGTGTATAAACCCACTCAAATTAATTACCAACTACTATACGCTATGGTGCTGTTTTTTGGGTGTATACACGGTTTGGCATTTTCAAATTTTCTGAAAATGGCCTTTTTTGAAGATGATAATTTACTTGCTTCTTTGGTAGGTTTTAATCTAGGCATTGAGTTTGGTCAATTGCTAATTGTGGGTGTATTTCTGGCTACTATTGAGGCGGCAGTTTTTTGTTTTAAAAAACTAAAGCACGATCATATTATCATAGCAAGCTCTGCGCTGATAATAATTTTTTCATTAAAAATTTTGTGGGGCTTATTTTAAAAACAAAAAGTGATCAACCCCTAGGGTTTATACCAAACCTATATACACCTTTGTTTTTTCTTCTAGTAATACAGGATGGTTTAAAAACAGAACACCCTGTGGCGTTTCCACCTGCACCTCATAGTAATGCCCTTTAAAGTATTGTTTTAAAACCACACCAAAAACAGCTGTGGGTGTTTTTGATATTTTTAACTCATGAGGCAACACAGTGCGCACCCCTGCCTTTTTAACCCCTTTAAAAACACGGGTGTCAATTACAGATCCAGAACCAAAAAAACCTGCTTGGTAAGGTGTTTTAAGATTTGAAATAATTTCTTGTGGGCTTCCCATCATTTCTTTTTTACCATCTTGTAGCATAAGAATGGTGTCTGCAAAACCCAGCGCCTGATCACTATCATGGGTGGCGGTGATACAGGTAATATTATTGTCTTTTAAATAGCCATACAAATTACGGCGTAATTTGTTTTTTCTGAAGCTATCTATATTACTAAACGGCTCGTCTAAAAGAATCACCTCTGGGGTATTTGCAAGGGCTTTTGCCAGTGCAACTCGCTGCTTTTGACCACCGCTGAGGTTTTTTACCTTTGTATTTTTATGGTCTTGTAGCTCCACAACCTCAAGAAGCTCATCTACACGAGCAGCATCTTGATCTTTGTTATTTCGTTTTAAGTGTGTGGCGATATTTTCTGCAACAGAAATATATGGCATTACATTAAACTCTTGCGCTACTAATTTCATAGCAAGCTCCCCAGGCACTAGATTGTGTTGGGGCCCTAATAGCTGCTTTTCTTTCCAAAACAACAGCCCATTTTCTAGATGTAGCAACCCATATATTAAATGCAGTAAGGTAGATTTTCCGCAGCCACTCTCTCCTAAAACTACTAAATGTTCTCCTTCTTTTAAGGAAAACACAATGTCTTGTAGTATTAAAACTTCAGGAGTATTTGGGTATGAAAATTCTTTAATAGTTACGTTTAACATAAAAAATAGTATGGTAAAAAGCTATATATCCCAAGAGTGTTTTACTAGTGATATATGGCCTTAGTAGTGTTTAAATAGCTTATTGTTTTACGCCGTCATTAATTTGATTTGGTAATACTTTGTAGCCCATGTTGTATAAAGTGAAGCCATATATGTCTGCATATTGCGCTATGGTTTTGCTCACTGGAGTTCCGGCACCATGACCAGCATCTGTTTCAATTCTAATCAAAACAGGGGCCTGACCACCTTGTTTTTCTTGCAATTGTGCTGCAAATTTAAAACTATGTGCAGGCACTACTCTATCGTCATGATCTCCCGTGGTAATCATTGTTGCAGGGTACTTTGTGCCAGGGGTTACATTGTGTACGGGGGAGTATGCCTTTAGGTATTCAAACATTTCTTTGCTGTCCTGTGAGGTCCCATAATCATAGGCCCATCCAGCTCCAGCTGTAAAGGTATGATACCGCAACATATCTAAAACACCAACGGCAGGAAGTGCTACTTTTATTAACTCTGGTCGTTGGGTCATAGTAGCGCCCACTAAAAGCCCTCCATTAGATCCTCCTCTAATGGCTAGGTAGTCACTGGAGGTGTATTTTTCGGCAATCAAATATTCTGCGGCGCCTATAAAGTCGTCAAAAACATTTTGCTTTTGCAACTTAGTTCCTGCATCATGCCATTTTTTACCATACTCTCCGCCACCTCTTAGATTAGCAACAGCATAAACACCACCTTGCTCCATCCATACAGCATTTGTGATGCTAAAACTTGGAGTTAAGCTAATATTAAACCCACCATAGCCATATAAAATTGTGGGGTTTGTGCCATCCAACACCATCCCTTTTTTGTGGGTAATAATCATAGGGACCTGCGTGCCGTCTTTTGAGGTGTAGAATATTTGTTTGCTTTGATACTCATTTGAGTCAAAATCAATGTTTGGTTTTTTGTATAACTTAGAGACTCCAGTTGCAATGTCAAAAGAATAAATACTACCTGGAGTGAGGTAATTTGTAAAAGAATAATACAGATTAGCCTCTTGCTTTTTGGCGCCAAAGCCACCCGCAGAGCCAACTCCTGGCAAGGCAACCTCTCTTACTAGAGCTCCTTGATAGGTGTACTGTTTAATGGCGCTCACGGCATCTTCCATGTAATTTGCAAAAATATACCCGCCACCTGTACTGGCTCTTAAAACATTTTGAGTCTCTTTAATAAGATCTTTCCAGTTTTCTGGTCCTGGACTCAAGGCATCTACAGTAACTACTTTTTTGTTTGGAGCATTTCTGTTTGTAACAAGATAAAGCGTGCTGCCCACATTTTCTATAACAGAGGTGTCACTATCTGTATCTTTTTGTATGGTAATAAAGGAGCTTTTTGGGTCGCTAAGATCTTTGATAAAGAGTTTGTTTCCTGAGGTTGAAACACTAGCAGAAACAATTAGATACCTATTATCTTCTGTGGTACGACCCCCAACATAGCGATGCTTTTGCTTTGGTGTACCCCCAAAAATAAGCCTATCTTCTTTTTGAGAACTTCCAAGTTTGTGGTAATAAAGCTTGTGTTGATCTGTTTTGGCAGAAAGCTCACTCCCTTTTGGTTTGTCATAACTAGAATAATAAAAACCATCATTTTTTAACCAGGAAATGCCGCTAAATTTAACATCTACAATAGTGTCTTCTATGATTTGCTTAGTTTGGGTATTCATCACTAACACTTTTCTCCAGTCACTTCCTCCCTCGCTTATGCTATAGGCTGCCAATGATCCGTTTTCGCTAAAACTGAGTCCTCCTAGAGAAATGGTTCCGTCTTCAGTGAATGTGTTAGGGTCTAAAAAAACTTCTGCGCTCTT
Organism: Patiriisocius sp.; assembly: GCA_965656925.1. Classification (GTDB taxonomy): domain Bacteria; phylum Bacteroidota; class Bacteroidia; order Flavobacteriales; family Flavobacteriaceae; genus Patiriisocius. Next base: position 50,761 of record CBFHMO010000002.1, on the reverse strand, counting down.
TGGATCTTGCCCTGTTTTGTAACGGTAAATTACATATTGGTTTTGCAACCCATCATTTTTATAAAAGTAAGAGTAGTCTCCTTCTTTAAAAGGAGCGCCTACCTTCTCGTAATTCCAGAGTTTTGTTAGTCGCTGTTTTAGCGCTTCTCTAAATGGAATATTGTCTAAATAATCAAAGGTGGTTTTGTTTTGTTCTTCAACCCACTGAGCTGTTTGTTGACTCATATCATCCTCTAGCCATCTGTAAGGATCTTTCACCTGTATTCCAAAATAATTAGTAATAGTGTCAACTTTTTTGGTGCTAGGGTAGGTCACGGTATTGTTTTGGTTTTTTGAAATAGTACTACTGTTACACCCTACAAGAACCAGGGCTGTAATAATTAAGAGCATTAATCTTTTCATGAGTTTATTTTTTATAAAAATACACAAAAAAACAGGCCTTAATAAAGCTTAAAAGGCCTGCTTGTGTTTTAATAAGTTTTTTGTTGTGGTTATTGAAACAAAGAGCTGTAAGATTTCCAGTATTTGTATATAAGCACCGCGGTAATTGCTACCATGAAAACAGCAACTAATATTCCAGATACGTCTAAGAAAAGATGAAACAATAGAATGTTAACAACAATAGGGGCAAGTAAAACAAGGGCAAACGGAACCCATTTTTTAAACAATAGTAGCCCTCCGATAAGTAGCTCCAAACAGGCAACAACATATAACACATACCCTGTGCTGTTTAAAGATTCCATAAAATTTGCTGCCGCTGGTGCCATGTCAAAAATTGGGATGAATGCAAAGAACTTATTTATACCAAATATTAGTAAAGAAGCACCCAGTAAGATACGTAAAATAGTGGTGAAGGTTGAATTCATAATGGCGATTGGTTTAGCGTTATTGTCACTTAAAGATAACAAAAAATAAATACCTCATCTGCAAGTACATGCAAAAGCGGTGTTTATACTATTTAAAAAGCCTTAGTCGCAGGAAGTCTCTAGCGAGTTAATCCAGTCTCTTAGCAAAGCCACTCCATCACCGTGAACGATGCTTCTGCCAAGTAGTGGCATGCGCTCCTCCTCTGCGGTAACGTTGAGGCGGTAATAAATAACCGAGTTTTCTGGGTCTCCTGGTTTAATTAGTTTTTGGTCTGAAGAAAGATTTTCTAAAAGTTGATCTGGAGTTACACAAAGCCCTAGGTTTTCTAAAAGATTATTTTCAGAAAAGGCAAACCTCATGGGTCTGTAGTTACAATGGCCCTCATCTCTATGGCAGCTAGCACAATTAATATCTACATAGGAGCGCACTCTAGTTTCAAGATCTTGTGAGGTGTCTGTATAATCCACAACGGTATTAATATTTGTGGGTAAGTTGTCTTCAAGATAACCAACCTCAATCCATTTTTGGAGTTGGTTTTGTATGCCATCAGCAAAAGCAAAAGCACCATTAAGGCTTTGAGGCTTTATACCAATGGGCTCATTTGTGGTATTGCTTTTGTGGCAGGTAAAGCATTCACTTCCAGAGGGCATTCTGTAGTTTATTTCACGCTGCTGTCCATCTTGCATCCAAGAGACATATTTAAACCCTCCATCTCCTTGTGTGTCTAGGAAAGCTTCTGTTTGCTGCTCATTCCAGAAATATTCTGCAAAAGTCCAACCTTCTTCTTTTCTAATCATGAGCCTTGTTTCAATAATCACCCGCGTGTTATCTGGGAGCACATTATCGTAATAAAAGTTTTTAATAATAACGCTACCCACGGGCAGCTCTATGTTATTAGCGTCTCCATTGTAAGTGCTAATTGTGCCGCTGGGAAGCCAAACAAAACGCGATTTTTTCGCATAGTTTGAAAACAAAGAACTAATTGGCTCATAAGGGAGTACTCCATATGAGGGAGCTAGCTCACGAAGGCTATCATCAAAAAAATGATACTCAGAAAGTTTTAGGTAGGGCACCTGCAGTAAATCTACAGTAACTTGAGAGACGGGTTCAATGTCAATGTATCCAGCGTCATCCTCATTGGAGCAGCTAGTTAATAAAACACACATTAGACCGAAATAAAGGAACCGTTTTAGCATAGTATAAATAAAAACACCATCGAGAATTCACTCAATGGTGTTTTATGAGAATTAAAAAATTATCTTTTTGTGAACTTGGCTGCTTTTACGTTATTTCTTCTAAATTTTTGTCCTGATATACGCAGGATGTATTGTCCAGAAGTTAATTGAGACACATCAATGTTGTTGTTGAGGAGTCTACCGTGCATTACCTTTCTTCCGGTGATGTCAAAAACAGTATAGATAGGGTCTTCGATATCTTGAATGTTTGACACAGTTAAGTTGTCAAGGGCTGGAACAGGAAAGACAGAAAGATCGCTAGTTAAGAAATCTCCAGTGCTCAGTGCGCTATTTCCTTCTACAAGTTTGTGAGTCGTGTTGATATCTAAGTCTTCAAAAATATCTATAATCCCTGAAGGCCAGTTATTAGTTACTGATGTTGCCTCTGTGTCTTGACCAAGACCAAAGTGCGTGTTTAAAGTACTCATGTTTCTGAACCCTTCACCACTTCTTACTTCTCTAATTTGAGTTCCCGAAGCGGATGCTAATTCTACTCTTGCTCCAATACCTCCAACATTACTCTCTACACCAACGGTGTTAATTTTAAGCCAGTTGTTGTTATTTGTGTTGTTTATAATAAGTTGTCCGTTAGAAATAGCATCCACAAATCCATCTTCGTTGACATCTCCAAAACCGCCATTACCAATATTTGTACTAGAGATGTTAAAGGTAAGATCCCCATTTCCGTATAAAATAACGCCGCCAGATACAATATCTGCATTCCCGTCATTATCAAAATCATAGGTTTGATTTTCGATACTTGTAACATTAAACTCTGTAAGTCCAGAGGCATTAATTACATCAGTGAACGTTCCGTTACCGTTGTTTCTCATAAGTCTATGAAATCCAGAGTTAAAGGTACTAGCTCCTATCCATCCGTCTAGATCTCCATCATTGTCATAATCTGCCCAAGCACTAGACCAGGTTTGCATGTCATCTTCTAGGTTAAGAGACGCGCCACTTTCTGTAAAAGTACCATCTCCATTATTTACGTGCATTTCGTTGTCTCTTCTTTCAGACTCTCCACCACATTTAGCAATAAACATATCTACATCTCTATCGTTGTCAAAGTCTAACCATACAGATCCATAATGCCCACCAGATGGGTAATCTCCCAAACCACCTTGGAAGTATTCTAGATTTCCTTCTCCGTCATTGATATAAAAAACACTTGGCTCAACATCATGACAAACATAAGCATCTAAATGCCCATCGTTATTAATATCTACAAAGTTAGAACGTTGCGAGAATACATATTCAGGACCAGATATTTCAGTATATGCTGTTCCGTCATCGTTTGCTCTCATAAAGGTAACACCATTACCTCCACCATACAGCAAATCTGTGTAGCCGTTGCGGTCATAATCTGCAGCTGCCAAACTCCAAGACGGAGAATTGTCAGCAAATTCTGTGGCAACTGTTGACTCTATAAAAGAGCCGTCTTGTTGTTGGTATAAAACTTGAATATTAGTATTTGAAACAGAAAGGATATCGTCCAGTCCGTCTCCATTCATGTCTACAAATCCTCTATCTGTGTAGTTTGTACCTGCAGATTGAGGTGTAAAAGTCACTTGAGCAACACTGTATTGTGCAACAGCAAAAAGACAAGTAAAAAGGAATAATTTTTTCATAATAATTGTTTTAATTAATCACAAGATTGGTTAATAGAATTTATCCAGTCTTCCATAAGCACTAAGGCTTCTGTATGAACTAGACTTTGCCCAAATTGAGGCATTTTATAGGGTTCGTCTCCAGTGACAGACATCCTATAGTATATTATTGAGTTTTCTGGATCACCGGGTGCAATATGTTTTTGACCCATTAATCCAGGAATTGGGGTGTCTGCATCAACACATACACCTGCATTTTCATCGTTGTTTAAGGTATCTGTATACCCAAGCCGTATTACCCTGTAATCTCCCTGTCCTCCATCTATGTGACAATTGGCACAGTTGATATCTAGGTATGATTTAGCTCTTTGATCTAAAGATTTTGAAGTATCTGTCCAGTCTACCACTGTTGTGATATTTTCAGGAAGGGCATCTTCAAGGTATCCAAAATCAATTAGTTTCTGTAATTGATTGCTTGGGCCATCATCATAGGTTAGGAAAGAATTAATGTTTTGAGGCTTTATACCAAGGGGTACAGCTTCAAAATCATTGGTATGGCAGATAACGCATTGTTGTTTTGCTGGAATTCTGTAGTTAACAAACTTTTGCTGCCCATCTTGCAACCAGTTAACCTCTGTATAACCACCATCTTCTGTGGTTTCTAAAAAAGCCTCTGTTTGGGCATCATTCCAGACGTATTCAGCAAAATCCCAACCATTTTGGGTTTTTACCATTACCCTGGTTTCAATAATTCTTGTTGTGTTTTCTGGAAGCACGTTGTTGTAATAAAACATTTTTATAAGCGCACTACCTGTCGGAAAATCTAATGATTTATTGTTTTGGTCAAAGCTTGCTTTTTCTCCCAAAGGCACCCAAACAAATCTTTGTTTAACAGCATAATCTGTAAATAATGGACTTATAGGCTCGTAAGGAAGAACTCCGTAAGCTGGATCGATGGCATTTAGAGCCCCATTAAAAAAATTGTATTCAGAAAGTGTGTCGTAAGGAAATTTATCTAAGTCCAGGGTCACGCTTGTATCTTGAAAAACAATAATAGAAATTGTTTCTGTTTTGCAATTGGTCCCGTCTTGTAGGCAAATAGTATATTGCATAGTATCTGTACCTACAAAATTCAAGGCGGGATCATATTCTAAAACATCATCGCTAATATCTTGTGGTGTGTTATTGTTGTTTATCAAAACCTCACCATTGCTTGGCGATGTTATAGATAAAAGTCCAGATGCTGGAATATTTGTATCGTTAGAGAAAATAGCAATGCTAATTGTTTGTAGCGTAGAAACTTGCACAAAATCTTCCTGTGTTTGTATTTCTAAAGGAACAAAAATATCTGTATCATCATCTGAACCACAGGATGTGATTACAAGCATTGCAAATACTAAATATAAAACTCTCGCCATTATTTAAACCTAGTCCTAAAAAAACCTAAAAATAAGGCTTTAAATTAGATATTATAGGCAATGTAATGACTTATGTTTGTTTATATAGCAGTGAATGAGACAATTATTAGAAATTTAACACTTTGGAGAGGCTGTTGTTTGTTGACTTTCCCAGCAAATCCCCAGCACACTTATGGGCACTACACAAGACCCTTAACAACCAAATACTCTGCAATTTGAATAGCATTTGTGGCAGCTCCCTTTCTTAAATTATCACTTACAATCCACATGTTTAGGGTGTTTTGTTGAGAAAAATCTCTACGGAGCCGACCTACAAAAACGGCATCTTTATTGTGAGCTAAAATAGGCATTGGATAGGTATTGGTTTTTGGATTGTCCTGCAGGGTAACCCCAGGTGTTTTTTCAATTATAGTACGCACCTGATCTAAAGTGAAATCGTTAACAAAAGAAACATTAACAGCCTCACTGTGCCCTCCAGAGGTAGGCACCCTCACGGCTGTTGCGGTGATAGAAAAACTCCGGTCGTTTAATATTTTTTGAGGCTCAAGAGCCAATTTCATTTCTTCTTTGGTATATCCATTGTCTTGAAAATCATCACAATGTGGGATTACATTTCTATGAATTTGATAGGGGTAGGCCATGGGCGTCTCAAGATGATTTTCTTCACCTTCCATTTGTTTGACCGCCTTGGCTCCCGTTCCAGATACAGACTGGTAGGTAGACACGACCACCCGCCTTATCTTGTATTTTTCATGCAAGGGAGCTAAGGCCATAACTAGTTGTATGGTAGAGCAGTTTGGATTGGCAATTATTTTATCTTCTTTTGTAAGTGTACTTGCGTTGATTTCTGGGACAATTAATTTTTTATTTGTATCCATGCGCCAAACAGATGAGTTGTCTATAACCGTTGTACCAACTTGCGCAAATTTTGGAGCCCACTCCAAGGAAGCTTCACCTCCAGCAGAGAAAATGGCTATAGCAGGTTTAGCATCTACAGCCTCTTGAATAGCTATTATTTTATGGGCCTTGTTTTTAAATAAAAGCGATTTCCCTACAGATTTTTTTGAAGCCACAAGCAGCAGTTCTGTAACAGGAAAATTGCGAGCTTCAAGAAGTGTAAGCATCACTGTGCCAACCATTCCTGTGGCACCTATAACGGCTATTTTCATAGGATTATTTTTTTTAAAGGTACACTATTGTTTAAATTTTTTCAAGTCTTTAAATTAAACACACCCCTTATGTTCTTGTAATAACTCTCGTGACACGTTGGGAGATTGCTGTAAGAATTTCATAGGGTATTGTGTGAATTGCTCCCGAGAGTGTTTCTGCAGTTGTTTGGTCTCCAAAGACAATCACTTGGTCTCCTTCTTTACACTCAATATCTGTTATTTCTACCATAATCATATCCATGCATACATTTCCGCAGATAGGGGCTTTGTGGCCATTAATGCGCACCCACCCCACCCCATTTCCATAGGCTCTTGAAATACCATCTGCATGGCCAAGAGGAAGGGTAGCGGTTTTCATCTTTTTTTGAGCTGTAAACGCTCTGTTGTATCCTAGAGTCTCTCCTTTTTCAAGGGTGTGAATTTGAGAAATAATAGTTTTAAGTGTAGCTACGGGTTTTAGCTTTGCAGTTTGCTGCGCATCATTGGCAAAGCCATAGAGCCCTATACCGCATCTCACCATATCATAGTGCGCTTTTGGATAGTTTAAAATTCCAGAAGTGTTTAAAGTGTGTAAAAAAGGGGTGTTGGGCAGGGCCTTTTTTAATTCCTGAGAAATTTCAGCAAAGGCATCCAACTGTTTTAAAGTAAATTCTCTTTGTTGCAAATCTTCACTAGCGGCTAGATGCGAAAAAACAGAATAGGCTTTAACTGCGCTTGAATTTGCAAGGGAGTCTATAATGTGTTTAAGATCGCTTTGAGCAAAGCCCAACCTGTTTAATCCAGTATTAAACTTTAGGTGAACAGGATACAGTTTTTGTTTTTTCTTTTCTGCAAAGCCAATAAATTCTTTAAGTATATTTAAGCTGTACATGCAGGGTTCTAGGCATTTATCAAGTATAATGTCAAAATTAACCGCCTGTGGGTGCAGCACTAAAATGGGCGTCTGTATACCGCCCTCTCTAAGGCGCACACCTTCTTGAGCATAGGCAACTGCAAAGTAAGTGACCCCTAGAGCCTCCAACTCCTTGGCAACAGCAATGTCTTGAGACCCATAGCCAAAGGCCTTTACAACGGCCATAATACGGCTGCCTTGTTTAAGTTGTGATTGGATATACCGGTAGTTATGACCCAGAGCCGTAAGGTCAATCTCTAAAATAGTTTGTGTTGCTTTTGGCATTTTTATAGGTGCGCTTATTTATTTTTTGGAGTAACCTCTTCTGGCTCTTGTACATCAAGAGTGCGTAGTTTTTCTTGTAATCTTGCCTTGTAAAAAGCAGCACGGCTTAGCGGCTCATACTCTTCGGTTTCTCCAAGGAGTACCAGGTCATCACTTTGAGATTTTCTAAAACTATAATTAGCGAGATTACCAGTACGAGGGCATACAGCATGTACTTTGGTCACATACTCTGCTGTGGCCATCAGGGAAGGCATAGGCCCAAAAGGATTGCCTTTAAAATCCATGTCTAAACCAGCTACAATAACACGTACTCCGCGGTTGGCAAGATCGTTGCAGACCTTGACAATTTCATCATCAAAAAATTGAGCTTCATCTATCCCTACCACATCACAATTATCTGCCAAAATAGGAATATTTGCCGCTGCGGGCACTGCTGTAGACCGAATATGGTTTTTATCATGAGACACCACTTGGTTGTCATCATAGCGAGTATCTACTGCGGGCTTAAAAATCTCAACCTTCTGACGCGCAAATTGCGCGCGCTTTAGGCGCCTAATAAGTTCTTCGGTTTTACCAGAAAACATAGAGCCACTAATGACTTCGATCCAGCCAAATTGCTCTTTTTGATTTACGGTGTTTTCTAAAAACATAGTTAGGTATTACAGGAAAACATAAAAGTTTCCGTTTTAGACTTCGGTTGGGTAAATTTATAAAAACAAAAACAGAGCATACAATATAAATCATAAATTTATCTCCCAAATTTTAAAAAACCCTTTCCCTAAAAAAACCACAGACAAGAAAACCCCTATTGAGTGTAGGAATTCTTATATTGCTCTCAGGTATTTAACCACACCTTTTTTATCCTAAAGATATGTCAAAACTATATTTAGTACCTACGCCTATTGGCAATTTAAAAGACATCACTTTTCGCGCCATAGAAGTATTGCAAGAAGTTGATTTAATACTAGCCGAGGATACTAGAACCAGCGGGAAGTTATTAAAACATTTTGAAATTACTACCCAGATGCATTCTCACCATATGCACAATGAGCATAAAACTACAGCTACTGTTGTAGCACGCATTAAAAGTGGGCAAAGCGTTGCACTCATTAGTGATGCAGGAACTCCCGCCATTAGTGACCCAGGATTTTTATTAACCCGCGCCTGTGTAGAGGCAGGTATCCAAGTTGATTGCCTGCCAGGTGCCACAGCCTTTGTCCCGGCGCTTGTAAATAGCGGCTTGCCTAATGATAAATTCGTTTTTGAAGGGTTTCTGCCCCCAAAAAAAGGCCGTCAAACTAGATTAAAGTTGCTAGCTCAAGAAACACGCACCATTATTTTTTATGAGTCACCACACAAGCTTTTAAAAACCTTATCACAAATAATTGAGTATTTTGGAGAAGATCGCCCTGTGTCTGTTTCTAGAGAAATCACTAAGCTTCACGAAGAAACAATAAGGGGTTCAGCTCGGGAGGTTTTAGCTCATTTTCAGGCAAAACCTCCAAAAGGAGAAATAGTATTAATTGTTGGGGCAAAAAAGTAAGCTCTTTTTAAAACTAGAGATGCTTTCCTTTTTCCCAACCGTGTTTACCCAGGTATTGATTCCCACTTTCTACAGCGCCATTTTCAATAGAGGTACCCATAGAGTCATTCCAACGGTTTAGGTATCCAAACAAAGAGATGACCCCTAACATTTCTACAATCTCACCCTCATCCCAGTAGGTGTATAACCGCTCTTTAATTTGTGTATCTACTTGGTTAGGAACCTGAGATGCTTGCAATGAAAAATCAAGCGCAGCTCGTTCGGCCTCACTAAAAGCCTCGTGTGTTCTATAGTCCCAAATATTATCTAGTTGTTCTTTTTCTGCCCCATAGCGCTCTGCGGCTCTTATAGCATGGGCTTGACAGTACCTGCATCCTGTGGCATTACTACTCACCCAAGCAATCATGCGCTTTAGAGATGAACTAACACGGCCATCGTTGGCCATTACTGCTTTGTTGAGGTTTATAAAGGCCTGACTTATGGCGGGTCTTCTTTGCATGGTAAGCACGCTATTTGGGCAAAACCCTAGCGTTTCATTAAAAAAATCTGCAAGTTCTTTTGTGGTGTCATCGTGATCTGGGGATAATGGAGTTACTAATGCCATGGTGTATTTTTTAAATTATAATATATCTCGTAAAAATAGAAATATATAATGCCTTACAAAATCATTATCTAGATTATTGAGCTTTGAAAACAAAGGGAGGGGCTAACGTTTCAGAAACACAAAAACAGCTTAGAATTCTTGAATTTGAAGGTATAAATTCAAAGACATAGGGCGTATCGTTTTATATTTTTGTAATTTTCAAATCTATGCGCTGGAACCTAGCCCCCAAACAAAATTTAGAAACCGTTACTCATTTATCACAAGCCCTGGGGATTGATCCTTTACTGAGTTCTCTTTTGGTGCAACGAGGTATTACCACCTTCGATCAAGCCAAGCGTTTTTTTAGACCTAGCCTTGAGGAGCTTCATGACCCTTTTCTAATGCAAGACATGGATCTTGCAGTGGCTCGAATACAAGAGGCCATAAAGGCCCAAGAAAATATTTTAGTCTATGGAGATTATGACGTAGATGGCACCACTAGTGTTGCGCTGCTGAGTAGTTATTTAAAATCGTATTACCCAAAGGTAGCCACCTATATTCCAGATCGCTACGCAGAGGGATATGGAGTTTCTTACAAGGGGATTGATTATGCTCAAGATAATGATATCACTCTAATTATTGCCCTGGATTGCGGGATTAAAGCGATAGACAAAGTTGCCTATGCTTCAAAAAAAGGAATTGATTTTATTATTTGCGATCACCACCGTCCTGGAGCTAAGCTCCCTAAAGCAGTTGCAGTTTTAGACCCAAAAAGAGATGACTGCTTATACCCCTATAAAGAGCTGTGTGGTTGTGGTGTGGGGTTTAAACTCATTCAAGCCCTTGGGTCTAAGCGCGGGCAAGCCATAGAAGATTTATTATTGTATCTAGACCTTGTTGCCACTGCCATTGGCGCAGATATTGTTCCTGTTACGGGAGAAAATAGAGTGTTGGCCTATTATGGCCTTCAGGTCATTAACAGCAATCCCAGGGTAGGATACCAAGCTATATTAAAACAGGTCAACAAAACCGCCTTGACCATTACAGATGTTGTTTTTATTATTGCACCAAGAATTAATGCTGCCGGCAGGATGAAGCACGGAAATCATGCCGTTAGCCTTCTGGTTGAGACAGACCCACAAAGCGCTGCTCAATGGGCCAGTGAAATAGAACTCTTTAATGCAGATAGAAAAGACGCAGACAAACAAATCACCAAAGAGGCTTTAGCGCAAATCATTAAAGCCAACGAACAGGAAAACAATACAACGGTTGTCTATAAAGAAAATTGGCACAAAGGGGTTATAGGGATTGTAGCCTCTAGGTTAATAGAAACGTACTATCGCCCCACTTTAGTTTTTACAAAAAGTGGAGACACCTTAGCGGCCTCTGCACGCTCTGTAAAAGGATTTGACGTTTATAATGCCTTAGAGGGCTGCGCTCAATACATTGAGCAGTTTGGAGGCCATAAATATGCAGCGGGGCTAACCCTACAAGAAAAAGACTATCCAGATTTTAAGGCCCAGTTTGAAAAGGTAGTTTCTCAAACCATAGACCCAAAGCTACTAAGTCCAGAAATCAATATTGATGCCCAACTAGATTTGGCAGACATTAGCCCAAAATTTCATAGAATTTTAAAACAATTTGCACCTTTTGGCCCTGGAAATAGACAGCCCGTTTTTTTGACTCAGAACCTAAAAGATACAGGGTATGGAAAGTGTGTTGGGGCAGATAAAAGCCATTTACGCCTCACGGTAAAACAAGTAAACTCAGGCGCTATTGTAGGTATTGGCTTTGGCCTTGGAGATAAAAAAGACATCGCATGTGCAAACATTCCTTTTAAGGCAGTGTATTGTATTGATGAAAACCAATGGCAAGGAAATGTAAGTTTGCAATTAAGAATAAAAGATATACAGCCTAGTTAGTTTTTGCGGCTTCAAATTCTTGGAGAGAAAACTCCTGGCCATCAAAAACACCATAGGTGTATTGGGTAATCCAATCACCTAGATTGTGATAGGTACTTGTGTCGCTAAGATTTATTTTCATGGCTAAATGACGGTGCCCAAATATAAAGTAGTCATAGTGTTTTGTTTTTAACTTTCTTTTAGCGTACTGGGCCAACCACTCTTGCTCATCTCCTAAAAATATTTTGTCATCATCACCAGAAATAAGCTTGTTTTTTACAGACAGGTATTGCGCTAAACGCATTCCTAGCTCTGGATGAAACCACCTAAAGAGCCATTTAAAGACAGGATTTGTAAACACCTTTTTCATTCGTTTGTAGCCCATGTCACTAGGACCTTTTCCATCTCCATGGCCAATGAGAAAAACTTTGTCATTAAAGGTAAACTCTTTTACATCTCTATAGGTTGGTATGTTGAGTTCTTTTTCAAAATAATCTCCCATCCATAGATCATGGTTTCCAACAAAAAAGTAAATAGGAATACCACTGTCACTAATTTCGGCTAGTTTGCCCAATACACGAACAAAACCCTTAGGCACCACAGTTTTGTACTCAAACCAAAAATCAAACAAATCTCCTAGTAAAAAGATGGCAGCTGCGTCTTTTTTAACCGTGTCAAGCCAGCGCACAAATTTTTGCTCTCTAGGGAGGCTCTCTGCAGCTGTAGGAGCACCAAGATGATTGTCGCTAGAAAAATATATTTTTTTTCCTGGAGGAATTTGCATGGTTCAAATATAGTTGGAAATTTACGAATTGCCACTCTCGAGCTCTACACAAGGGCTACCCTGGCAAAACAAAAGGTAACTTTTAATTGTCACTGGCGTACCACTCTGCATAGCTTGTGGCAGTTTCTTGTAATTTTAAAGAGAATAATTGTGTTTGTTTTGGGAGGCGTTTTTTTATTTTTTCGGCAAAATCAATCACCATCATTTCGCTTGTTGGTTGGTAATCTGCCAGTAAAACACTGTGTCCTCGATCACTGAGTTCTTTTGCAAGCTCAACGTGAGGAGTGTTTTTGTTAAAGACAGTAGCGTGATCAAAGACATCTACAATTTCCTCTTTCACAATTTTTTTTAGATCGCTAAAATCTATGACCATCCCAAACTTGACATGAGAAGCATCTGCAATTGGCTCTCCAATAACGGTGACAGAAAGCTTATAGCTGTGGCCGTGAACATTACGACATTTTCCGTCATACCCATAAAGTGCATGGCCGGTTTCAAAAGAAAATTGCTTGGTAATACGTATAGAACTCATAGGGCAAAGATAGGTTACTTTTGCTTATTTTTTCTGGCTTTTTTTATGTCTTTAAAGTAGCGATAGCTTTTATATTTTTTATACAAAACAATCAATACTACAAAAAAGGCTAAAATCATAAAACCGCCTTGACCATTGAGGTAATTGAAAACTTCCATTGTGTACATAAATTTATTTCACAAAAATAGTACAAATTTATCAATCAAAACGCTGTATATATAGTGGCTAAAACCTCATTTTTAAGTAAAATTTCAACCAAAAACGAAAAAGAAACGTATTTTTACCACTCTATTACCCGTTTAGATACTAAAAACAAACGTTTTAAGTTATTATAACTAACAAAAGAAACACATTTTGAAGCCCATACAATATACCTCTCTTTTTTTATTGGCTATGATCGCTCTAACGGCGTGTTCAAGAAAAAAAGACACTTTTTTAAATAAAAAATTCCATGCAGTTTCTACAGAGTACAACACTTTGTTTAACGGGAACAATGCTTTTTTACAAGGAAAAGAAGCTCTGGCTCAAACCTACCGCGATGATTTCTATCAAATTCTTCCTGTAGAGCGTATTGAAGCTGTTGATCCAGATGGGTTTGACACAGACTCAAAAGACCCAAACTTTAACACAGCGGAAGAAAAAGCAGTAAAAGCCATCCAAAAACACTCCATGTATATTGGCGGGAAAGAATACAACCCTCAAATAGATGAGGCCTACATGCTTTTAGGAAAGGCACGGTATTATGACAACCGTTTTATACCGGCCTTAGATGCATTTAATTTTATTTTAAATAAATCTGCAACCAGTAACAATGTTAACAATGCTAAAATATGGAAAGCTAAAACGAACATACGGTTAAACAATGAAGACTATGCCATAGAGAATCTTCAAAAAATGCTTAAAGAAGAAAATCTAGAAGATGCTGTTGTTGCAGATGCCAACGCAATGATTGCTCAGGCAATGATTAACCTAGACTCTATACCCCAGGCGCTTCCTTACATGAAGATTGCCACCCAGTTTGAAAAAAACTACGAGCTCAAAGGCCGTTTTACTTTTATTACCGGGCAATTATACAACAGCCTTAATTATAAAGACAGCGCAAACATCGCCTTTGATCAAGTAATAGCTTTTAAAAGAAAGACCCCTAGGGTGTACATGATTAATGCCCATATGGCAAAAACAAAAAACTTTAATTACAATCAGGAAGATCAAGTAATGCTTTTAGAGTTGTTGCATGATTTAGAGAAAGACAGAGAAAACCGCCCGTTTTTGGATAAGATTTATAATGCCTTGGCAGACTACCACAGAAATACAACTCGTGATAGCTTAGCTATTGTGTACTACAACAAATCTATCCAGTCTTTCAAGGAAGATCAAACATTGCAATCTATCAATTACCAGACCTTGGCCGAAATGAATTTTGACAAGGCCGAGTACAAGCAAGCAGGAGCCTATTATGATAGCACTCTTACAAATCTTGCAGAAAACTCAAAACAGTGGCGCCGTATTAAAAAGAAGCGTGAAAACTTAGACGATGTTATTAAGTATGAAGACATAGCCTCAATAAACGATAGTATTTTGCGCATTGCCAAAATGAGTGATAGTGACAAACTCACTTTTTTTAAAGCTTACACAGATGACTTGAAGGCCAAGGCAATTGCAGATTCTACGGCTGCTGCAAAACTCTCAAATAAAGGCCCAGGAATTGTTAATAACGAATTTGCTAAAAAATCTGTAGGTGGGCCAAGCGCCTCTGGCGGAAAGTTTTATTTCTACACCCCCGCTACTGTTGCCTACGGAAAAGTAGAATTTAGAAAACTTTGGGGAGATAGAAAACTTGAGGATAATTGGAGAAGGTCAGAGAAAAAATCAAACGGTTTTGATCAAGATCAAGAAATTATAATGGATACAACTCCCATTGCCGAGCTTGAAATATTTAACCCACAAACCTATATAGATGAAATCCCCTCAGACCCTAAGGTGTTAGACAGCTTGACAATAGATCGAGATTTTGCATACTATCAACTGGGTCTTATTTACAAAGAGAAGTTTAAAGAGTATGATTTGGCTACAAACAGATTGGAAAAGCTATTAGCCTACAATCCTCAGGAGCGCCTGGTGTTGCCAGCAAAATATAATTTGTATAAAATATATGGACTGCTTGAAAACCAAACATCGGCCCAAAAATACAAAGATGACATTTTAAACAACCACAGTGATTCTAGGTATGCTGAAATTTTAAGAAACCCAAATGCTCAACTGGCCTCTGATGCCTCAAGTCCAGAATTTAAGTACAATGATCTTTACAAAGCATTTGAGGCATCTCAGTATGCTGAGGTTATCAAAAAAAGTGATGGATACATCACCCTGTACAACGGAACTGAAATTGTACCAAAATTTGAGCTTTTAAAAGCAACCGCAATTGCAAGACAAGATGGGTTTCAGGCTTATAAAAAAGCATTAAACTTTGTTTCTCTTACCTATCCAAATTCACCTCAAGGAAAGAGAGCACAGCAGTTGTACTCTACCACGATTCCAAGGCTAGAGTTTAAGCAGTTTGTTCCAGACAATCAAGGCGCTAATTTTAAGCTTTTATACACCTTTGATCAAAAACAAGAAGAAGAGATTTCAGCCATTAAAAAACAACTAAACGACGCTATTACATACTACAACTACCAAGAAACAATGTTTGTTTCTGTAGATTACTACAACCCCTCAACAACCTTAGTGATGGTTCACGGGCTAGACTCAAAACTAGGAGCCCAGGGGCTTGGAGAGGTATTGTCTAAACCCCAAAAACAGGCCAGGAAAGATAAAATTACAAGCATCACGAAAGACTTTTTAGGTATCTCTTCAGAAAACTATGAGATTGTGCAGATACACAAGAATCTTGAAGCCTACAGGTTAAATCCAAAACAAGCACCTGCCAACCTAACGCCTCCCGCTACAAAAACAGCAGAAAAAAAACCAAAAGGTAACAAGAAGCCAGACCCCATAAAAAAGAAAGCGCTTATTGAGAAATTAAAACGCCAAAAAATAGAAGGCGATAGTAAGAAAGAAACACCTTAAAGATATGTTTTCAGATAAAAAGAACGCCAATACTACTGGCTTAGAACCGGGAGCTAGTCAAAACAGAATCAATGAAGGAACTCACATCAGTGGAGATATTACTTCCAATGGTTTTTTTAGAATAGATGGTTTTGTTGAAGGAACTGTCTCAACACCCTCCAAGGTTGTGCTTGGAAAAAACGGTGTTGTTAAAGGAACTCTTTCATGTGAAAATGCAGATATAGCAGGTAGCTTTAGCGGAAATCTTAATGTGTCTCAATTACTAACCCTGCGCAGCTCTGCCAATATAAAAGGCGAGGTAGTGGTCGGAAAACTTTCTGTAGAACCAGGAGCTATTTTTAATGCTACTTGCAGCATGCAGCCAGGAGACACCCCACAATCAAAGGCAACTCAAAGTACTGTTTATGACCGCCCCGAGCGCTCTAGTGTAAAGGCCGCCGAGCAACTCAACTAATACAAAGGCATGTCAAAAAAACCAATTAATGGCATCAGAAGATGGGCCGCGCTTTCTGCTATAGCCATACAGATGGGCGTGATAATTTACCTTTTTGTACAACTAGGCAAGTGGTTGGATGCCAACTACACAGATAGCAAGGTATTTTTAATTATCTGTACCCTCTCTGGTGTAGCACTTTCTCTTTTTGGTGTTTTAAAACAAACCAACAGGCTTAACAAATAAGTACTTTTATGAGAACTTCAAACGCTCGTTTTTTAGGCTTTCTTTTTGCCACACTGCTGCTTTTTTTTATTGCCCACATAGGGGTTTTATATTTTTTAGAAGCTCCCCTTTTTAAAAACAGAATTATTCTCTCTTACATTGTTAATTATTTGCTCGCTTCAGGGCTTTTGTATTTTGTAGCTTCAAACTTCAATAAACAAGCTTCAAACACTGCCTTTATTTTTCTGTTAGGCAGTGGTATAAAATTTGTCATATTTTTCGTTCTTTTTTACCCTCACTACAGCGCAGATTCTCAGATGCAAACCAATGAGTTTGCTGCTTTTTTTGTACCCTATGCAACCTGTCTTACCCTTGAGGTTATCTTTCTCTCTAAAGAGCTTAATAACCAGTCTTATTGATAGAAAACTTGCAATTCAAACCACGGGTAAAACCAAGAATAAAAAAAGAAAGAAAATAATTTTTTCTTTTTAGGGATTAGATGTATTTTTGCCCCGATTTTAAGGACGCCTTTAAAT
>CBFHMO010000002.1:0-33582 GCA_965656925.1 Patiriisocius sp. | reverse complement strand
ATACAGATGATGCGACCCAAGAAAAACACCACGTTGGGTTTCCTTTACCAATAATTTTATGGGATGGTGGCCTGAAGGTATTTTCTTCTTCAAAGTTTCATCACGGTGAGACAGTTGCACAGGTAGATGGCAATTATTACAAAATAGAACATGCAAAAATCTACAAGACGGATGCCGCAGGAACCATTACCTATGACTCTGCCAATCACCCAACCAATATAGCACCACTAGACTTCTCTATAACCAAAGGGGTCTTTATGATATTAATTACTGCTTTTTTAATGTTCTTTTTGTTTAAATCTTTAGCAAAAAGTTATGGAAATAACGCAGGTATTGCCACCGGCGCTGGAAGGTTTTTTGAGCCTATTATAACCTATATCCGTGATGATATTGCTATTGCAAATATTGGGGAGGGTAAGTATAAAAAATACATGCCGTTTTTACTAACCGTGTTTTTCTTTATATGGTTTTTAAATATGTTTGGCCTCACGCCACTTGGCGTAAACGTTACAGGAAATATAGCAGTAACTACCGCCTTAGCGCTTATTGTTTTTATCATTACTACCTTTACGGGAACCAAAGATTACTGGAAGCATATTTTTGATCCACTAGGAGATGGTATGCCTTGGGCAGGAAAGATTTTTATTTATATTATTTTAGTTCCTATCGAAATTTTAGGATTGTTTATTAAGCCATTTGCACTTTTAATCCGTTTGTATGCTAACATGACCGCAGGTCACGTTGTACTTGGTAGTTTGCTTGGACTAATTTACATTTTCCAAAACTGGATTGGCGGAACCTTATCTTTTGGATTGGCATTTGCCATTTCATTAATTGAAATATTAGTAGCATTATTACAGGCATACATCTTCACGATGTTGGCTGCATTGTACTTTGGTTTTGCAAGTGAGACCCACGAGCATGATCAAGAGCACGACGGAGAGATTGCACATTTATAAATAATTACATACCCTGAGCTTTAAAGGCAATGGGTCAAAATTGAGTTTTAACCTTTAAATATATATTTTATGACAGTTCCAATGTTAATTCAAACTACTGCAGAAGCAGCACCAGCAATCCCTTCTATTATAGGAGCAGGTTTAGCAGTAATTGGTGCCGGTATCGGTATCGGTATGATTGGTGGAAAAGCTATGGAAGCTATTGCACGTCAGCCAGAGGCTTACGGAAAAATTCAAACAGCTATGCTAATTGCAGCAGCGCTTATTGAAGGTATTGGTTTCGCAGCGATTTTCGCAGGATAATCAAAAAAGACAACATATTGCTGTAACGGTTGGTTACAGCGATATGTTTCTATTACTTTAAAGGATCATTAAGAAAGGCGTTTTTTTGCGGCTTTCAAAACATAACAATAATGGAAAAATTAATAAACGAATTTTCAGTAGGTCTTTTCTTTTGGCAAGCGGTTGTATTTATTCTATTGCTTTTTTTGCTGAAAAAATTTGCTTGGGGACCAATTTTAAATGCTGTAAATGAGCGTGAGCAAGGTATTAAAGATGCCTTAGATGCTGCCCAAAAGGCAAAGCTAGAAATGACAAACCTCCAGGCAGACAATGAAAAACTGCTGCAAGAGGCAAGAGCAGAGCGTGAAACGATGCTTAAAGAAGCCCGTGAGATTAAAGCTAGCATGATTGCAGGAGCTAAGGATGAGGCTCAGGCAGAAGCGAGCAAAGCTATCGCAGGCGCTCAAGCAACCATAGAGGCAGAGAAAAAAGCAGCTGTTGCAGAATTAAAGCAAACAGTAGCGAGCCTATCTATAGATATTGCAGAGAAAATAGTGAAGAGTGAGTTATCAAACAAAGACAAGCAATTGGAATTGGTTGAAACGATGTTGAAAGACGCAAACGTAAACTAACAAGCAGGATGAGTACCAGAGCAGCCATAAGATACGCAAAAGCAGTTTTAGACCAAGCCAACCACGCCAAGATTAGTGAGGTTGTTTTTGGTGACATGAACTTTATACAAGAAACCCTAGCGGGAAGTAAAGAGCTACGTGTTGTGTTACAAAGCCCTGTTGTTAAAGCAGAAGACAAAAAACAGGCTTTACTACAAATCTTTGAAAAAAACAGTGATGTAACCAAAGGGCTTATTCAAATTTTAAGCAGTAACAAACGCATCAACCTTTTGGGTGGCGTTGCAGGGGCGTATGTAGATTTGTACAACAACTCTAAAGGAGTAAAAGTAGCTACTGTAATAACAGCAGTTGCTATTACCCCAGAGATTCAGGCAACTGTGCTCAGCAAAGTAAAAGAAATGACAGGTAGTGAAAATGTCACTATTGATAATACTATTGATCATAGCATCATTGGTGGTTTTATACTCCGCGTAGGAGATTTGCAATACAACGCAAGTATTGCAAACCAACTAGGGAATTTAAAAAGAGAATTTAGTAAATCATTATAATTTTTTAACGCCTTCAGAAAATTTTCTGAAGTCACCCTTACACATGAAAGGGTAAAATCTAAATAAAAATGGCAGAAGTTAAACCAGCTGAAGTTTCAGCAATCTTAAAACAACAACTTACCGGATTTCAGGCAAGCGCTTCACTTGATGAGGTAGGAACTGTATTAACTGTAGGTGATGGTATTGCTCGTGTGTACGGGCTTACAAATGTTCAATACGGTGAATTAGTAGCCTTTGAAAACGGTATGGAAGGTATTGTTTTGAATCTTGAAGAAGATAACGTAGGGGTTGTACTACTGGGACCCTCTAGAGGAGTTTCTGAAGGAGCTACCGTAAAACGCACACAACGTATTGCCTCGATTAATGTAGGTGAAGGTGTTGTGGGTCGTGTTGTAAATACACTAGGTGAACCTATAGACGGTAAAGGAGCTATCGAGGGTAAAACATATGAGATGCCACTAGAGCGTAAAGCGCCAGGGGTAATCTACCGTGAGCCTGTAACAGAGCCACTACAAACAGGGATAAAATCAATTGATGCTATGATTCCAGTAGGAAGAGGACAGCGTGAATTGGTAATTGGTGACCGTCAAACAGGGAAGTCTACTGTTTGTATTGACACTATATTAAACCAAAAAGAATTTTATGATGCTGGCCAGCCAGTATACTGTATATATGTAGCTATTGGGCAAAAGGCCTCAACTGTTGCAAACATTGCAAAGGTATTAGATCAGGCAGGAGCTTTGGCTTATACTACTATTGTTGCTGCAAACGCAAGTGATCCAGCACCAATGCAAGTATATGCACCTTTTGCAGGAGCAGCCATTGGAGAGTACTTTAGAGATACAGGTCGTCCTGCACTTATTGTGTTTGACGATTTATCTAAACAGGCTGTAGCTTACCGTGAGGTATCACTATTATTACGTCGCCCACCGGGACGTGAGGCATACCCTGGAGATGTATTTTTCTTACACTCAAGACTTCTAGAGCGTGCTGCCAAAGTAATTAATGATGATAAGATTGCTTCAGAGATGAATGACCTTCCAGAATCATTAAGACCAATTGTAAAAGGTGGAGGTTCTTTAACAGCCCTACCAATTATTGAAACTCAAGCAGGTGATGTATCTGCTTACATACCAACCAACGTAATTTCTATTACAGATGGTCAAATCTTCTTAGATGGAGATTTATTTAACTCTGGTGTACGTCCAGCTATTAACGTAGGTATCTCGGTATCTCGTGTAGGAGGTAACGCGCAGATTAAATCCATGAAGAAGGTATCTGGTACACTAAAGCTTGATCAAGCTGCGTACCGTGAACTGGAAGCATTTGCAAAGTTTGGTTCAGATCTAGATGCTGCCACATTAAATGTAATTGAAAAAGGAAAGCGTAACGTAGAGATATTAAAGCAAAATGAAAACACGCCTTTTACGGTAGAAGATCAAATTGCAATTATATATGCAGGTTCTAAGAACTTGTTGCGTGATGTACCTGTAGAGAAAGTAAAAGAGTTTGAAAGAGATTACATAGAGCTTTTAAACGCACAACACAGAGGTATGTTAGATACATTAAAGTCTGGAAAATTAACAGATGAGGTAATTGCAACCCTAACAAGCGTAGCTGCAGATTTATCTGCAAAATACAGAGCATAAATTTTATATTCTTTTATCCCCTTTAGGGGGTAAAAGAGTATTAAGCCTACCTGTTATTAATAATAACTTTAAAAAATGGCAAACTTAAAAGAAATTAGAAACAGAATAGCATCGGTTGGATCAACCATGCAAATCACCAGTGCCATGAAAATGGTGTCTGCAGCAAAACTGAAAAAAGCGCAAGACGCTATTACAGCAATGCGTCCCTATTCTGAGAAATTAACTGAGTTATTACAAAACTTAAGTGCAACGCTAGACGCTGATAGTGGAAGTAGTTTTTCTCAACAGCGTGAGGTAAACAAAGTATTGGTTGTTGCCATTACTTCAAACCGTGGTTTGGCAGGAGCTTTTAACACCAACATTATTAAAGCAAGCAAGGCACTTAAACAAGAAACCTACTCTGGCAAGCAGGTTGATTTTATAACCATTGGTAAAAAAGGAAATGACATCATCAGCAAAGACGGGGATGTTATAGAATTTAACGCAGCCATATTTGATGATTTAAATTTTAAAGCCTCTTCAGTGATTGCAGAAATGCTAATGGAAAAATTTGAACAAGGCACTTACGATAAAATTGTTTTGGTGTACAATCACTTCAAAAATGCAGCGACACAAATTGTTATGAAAGAACAATTTTTGCCAATTTTACCGCCCGAAGAAACTCAGGATACTAATACTGCAGATTATATTTTTGAGCCAACAAAACCAGAGATTGTTGAGGGATTAATTCCTAAGAGTTTAAAAACACAATTGTTTAAGGCCATTAGAGATAGTGTTGCTAGTGAGCATGGAGCTAGAATGACAGCCATGCACAAAGCAACAGATAATGCTACAGAACTTAGAGATGCTTTAAAACTGCAGTACAACAAGGCCCGTCAAGCTGCTATTACCAATGAAATTCTAGAAATTGTTGGTGGTGCAGAGGCATTGGCTGGATAATAGTAAAATCTTTTTATATACCCATAGAGTCTGTTGCCTTAAAACGCAATAGACTTTTTTGGTTTAATGCCTTACTATAAAGTGGCAGCTTGCTAGCAATTTTTCACGATTCTTGGCCCAGAGACCAGCACACCACAAGAATTAATTTGGCTACCTTTATAAATCCAAACACCTGGAGCATTGCGTATTTTTAAAAAACTATTTCAACAAACATTTATTTATGGCCTAGCAACGGTATTGCCTCGCGCCCTAGCTATTGTACTTGTGCCATTATATACCAGTGTGCTTAAGCCCTCAGATTTTGGTCTTTATGCTACGTTAATGTCATACATAATTCTAGGGAACGTGGTATTAAGCTATGGTATGGAGACTGCTTTTTTTAGGTTTATAAATAAAGAACCTTCCCAAAAAAAGACGGTACAATCTACCGCCTTGGTTTCTATAGGGATTTCGTCACTTTCTTTTTTTCTAGTGGCTTTTTTGTTTCGAGAACAACTGGCAAACTTTATTGATTTTAACACCCAATTTGTAACCTATGCACTTTTAATTTTAGTGCTTGATGCGCTTGTTATTATTCCTTTTGTATGGTTTCGCGCCAATGAAAAACCACTTAAATACGCCCTAATAAAAATCATAAACGTATGTATAAACTTAGGCTGCAACCTATTTTTTTTACTTGCCCTGCCATTGCTTGTCAAGGATGACCCTAATACATTTTGGCACTCTTTATATACCCAAGACAATACTGTTTTGTATGTCTTTATCTCTAATGTAATTGCAAGCGGGGCTACCCTAGTTATGCTTTTGGGCGTGTACATCAAAATTGGGTTTCATTTTAGCGTGTCTATCTGGAAAAAAATGCTCAAGTATTCATTTCCAGTGCTCATTGCAGGCATTGCATTTTCTGTCAATGAAGCATTTGATAAAATTTTGCTTAACTATTTATTGCCTCCAGATATTGCTTCCAATGAAGTAGGGGTGTACGCAGCCTGTTATAAACTGGGCGTTTTTATGACGCTATTTGCAACAGCCTTTAGACTTGGGATAGAGCCTTTTTTCTTTAACCACGCCAATAAGGCAAATGCCAAAAATACGTATGCTATAATCACTAAATATTTTGCCATTTGCGGTAGCGCCATTCTATTGTTTGTGATCGTATACATAGACTTTTTTAAAACCCTTTTAATAAAAAATGAAGCCTATTGGGTAGCCCTCTCTATTGTGCCACTTATTTTACTTGCTAATTTATGTTTAGGGATCTATCACAATTTATCTGTGTGGTACAAAGTTACAGACCGCACAAGATATGGCGCTTATATATCTGTAATAGGAGCTTGCATTACACTGGTTTTAAACTTTATATTAATTCCTGAGATAGGCTACATGGGAGCTGCCGTTGCAACATTAGCGGCTTACAGTGCTATGATGTTTTTGTCTTACTTTCTTGGCCGCAAATACTACAGGGTTCCTTATGATGTTATGCGCATTGGTGCATACCTTGTTATTGCTATTGGTTTTGGGGGAGTATCATTCTATATTTTTGAGAGAAACCTTTGGATTGGAACTGCATTATTATTGGTATTTTTGTTGCTAGTATTCTTTTTAGAGCGCCAAGAAATACAACGCATCATTAAAAAATAGCGTGTTATTTTTGCCCAAGAATAATCAGCCTTAGCTGCCTTATATAAGTACAAAATAAATCACACCTTATGACTGTAAAAATTATAAACAAATCAAGCCACCCACTGCCAAGTTATGAGACCATAGCAAGCGCCGGGATGGATATTAGAGCCTATATAGCTCAGCCAGTTGTTTTAAAACCAATGCAACGGGCTATTATAAAAACAGGATTATATCTAGAATTACCAATAGGAACAGAAGCCCAGGTAAGACCCAGAAGCGGTCTTGCAGCAAAAAAAGGCATCACAGTATTAAATAGCCCCGGAACCATTGACGCAGATTACCGAGGTGAAGTGGGAGTTATTTTAGTAAACCTGAGTAATGAAGATTTTGAGGTAGAAAACGGAGCGCGTATTGCTCAATTAGTGCTTGCCAGTCATCAGCGGGCTGATTGGCAACAAGTAAGCCAGCTAAGCGATACTGATCGCGGTGAGGGAGGATTTGGCAGCACAGGTGTTAAGTAATAAAATAAACAACAAACCTAGCCGTTGTTTATTACAACAGCAATAAATTAAAATATAGATGAAAATAATAGTTCCAATGGCAGGTCGCGGTAGCCGTCTTCGCCCACATAGTTTAACCGTTCCAAAACCTTTAATTCCTGTTGCAGGGACACCCATTGTACACAGATTGGTTGCAGACATTGCTGGAGTTTTAAACACACCCATAGAAGAAATTGCTTTTATTTTAGGAGATCCTGCTTGGTTTGGAGATGATGTAATAGAAAGCTTAAAAGAATTGGCAGTGAGTTTGGGCGCCAAACCAACTATTTATAGACAACTAGACCCAAAAGGGACAGGACATGCCATTATGTGCGCAGAGCCATCACTTAGCGGCCCTGCTGTTATTGCCTACGCAGACACATTAATTAGAGCAGATTTTGATTTAGACAAAGAGGCAGATGCCGTAATCTGGACAAAAAAGGTAGACAATCCAGAAGCATATGGAGTTGTAAATTTAAACGACAATCAAGAAATTATAGAGCTGGTAGAAAAACCAGCCAACTTTGTTAGTGACCAAGCAGTGATTGGGATTTACTATTTTAAAGAGGTAGGGATGCTTAAAAAAGAGCTTCAGTTTGTGCTTGATAATAACATTATTAATGGCGGAGAATACCAAATTAATGATGGTATAAAAAGAATGATGGATCAGGGAAGGGTCTTTAAGCCAGGCACCGTTTCGCAGTGGATGGATTGTGGTAATAAAGAAATTACAGTACAAACCAACCGCCGCATGTTAGGGTTTTTGCACCAGGATGGGGCTGCTTTGGTTTCAAAAACAGCTACTTTAGACAACGCTACTATTATTGAACCTTGCTTTATAGGTGAAGGGGTTGTGCTTAAAAATAGCACCGTAGGTCCTTTTGTATCCATAGGGAAGGGCACGGTAATTGAAAATAGCACTATAAAAAACAGCATCATTCAAACCAATACGGTTATAGAAAATGCTTCTTTAGATAATGCTATGATTGGAAATAACGCCCATTTTAATGGTGATTTTACCAATGTAAGTATTGGAGATTACTCTCAATTAAAATAATGCTGCCCTAAGGGGTTAGAAAGGTTAAATTTATTGCTATTGAATTTTAAACAGACAGTAACAGTTTTATTGATACTAGGAGGCTTTTTTGCTCCAAGAACACTAGTTGCCCAAGAAATTACGGCAACCGCTCTAGGGGAATCTCAAGAGGTTTCAGACGCCTTTTTAGAAAGCTTTTATGAGGCTTTAAAACAAAAATCAATAGAGAATTACACCTTGGCAATTACTGCTCTAGAAAGAGCTCAAAAAGAAAGTGGTGGAAATCTCCAGGCAGATGCTATTGTGTTTTTTGAGTTTGCCAAAAACCAGATAAAGCTCCAGCAATATAATCAAGCAGAAATAAACCTTCAAAAGGTGCTGCGCCAAGAGCCCGAAAACCAGGATGTTTTAGAAACCCTCTATGATCTTTATTATCTAACTAGAGCGTATAACAAGGCTATAGTTTTGGTGGAAAAGCTTATCGCTTTTGACCAAGATTACAAAGAAGATTTGGCCAATTTATATCTAAGAACCAAGCAATACCAAAAAGCGCTATTGCTGCTCGATGAGCTTGATGTGTCTTGGGGGGAGAGCGCCTACAGAATTGCTTTAAGAAAGCAAATTTATAGACAAACCGGTAATACACAGGGAGCCATTAATAATGCAGAAAAAAAACGTAAAAATAACCCTGCAAAGGAGAGTGAATACCTGAGTCTTATCTATTTGTATAGTGAAAATGGTAACTCAAAAAAGGCATATCAAACTGCTTTAGAATTGCAAAACAAATTTCCAAACAGTACCCTGGTGCATTTAGCACTGTATAAGTTTTACCTGGATCAAGGCAACACACAAGGCGCCATGGCGTCCATGAAAAAAGTGTTTAACTCAAGAGTGATTGAAAAAGAAAGCCAATACAAAGTCTTGGGAGATTTTTTAACCTTTGTACAGCAAAACCCCCAATACCAAATGGAGCTTGAGAGTATTGTTGAGGTATTTTCTAAAGACAACAATGGCGGGGTGTTTGAGAAAATAGCAGCCTACTATCTCTCTAAAGGCAATAAAGAACTTTCGCTTATTTTTTACCAAAAAGGGATTGAGGTAGATTCAGATAATTTCAGCTTGCTTAAAAGCACCCTTTTATTACAACTAGAACTTAACCGCTTTCAAGAGGCCAAAAAGAGTAGCCAAACATCTTTAGAGCTCTTCCCGGCCCAGCCGGTATTGTATTTGTTAAACGCCATGGCCAATAATAACCTTCAAGATTTTAAGGCTGCTATCAGTGCCTTAGAAACAGGTTTAGATTATTTATTTGACAATACCGGGTTAGAGAAAGATTTTTATGAGCAATTAGCCGTTGCATATACAGGCATAGGGAACACTATAAAAGCAGCAACCTTTGCCAAAAAAGCGGCGGCAATTCTAGACACAAATTAGCCCTATGAAACTCACTCACTTTACCTTAGTTGCTCTTTTAGTACTAACCCTTGGTTGCGGGTCTACAAAATCGATTGAGGGATCTGTAATTGCAGACAAAAACTTGAGCGCTAAGGCACTTTTAAATGCTCATAAGGCGGCCTCCCAAGACTTCAATACCCTTGCAGCAAGAATGCAAGTGAGGTATGAGGCTCCACAGCAGTCTCAAAGTATTACAACAAGCCTTAGAATAAAGAAAGATGCTATTATTTGGATCAAAGCCTCTATTTTGGGAGTTACCCTTGCAAAATTTTTAATTACACCAGAGAGGGTAAGGTTTTATGAAACGTTAAGTAACTCATATTTTGAGGGAGATTTTAGCCTCATTAGCGATTTGCTAGGAACACAAATTAACTTTGATCAAGTGCAAAGGCTGCTTTTAGGCCAGAGTATTATGGATGTAAAACCCAATACAGTGAGCACAAGCCCTGTGCTTGTTGACGCCTCACAAGCCTCAAAATATCGGATCTCGCCCAAGAAACAAAACCTTAACTATATGTTGTCTATGTTGTTTAATCCAGATAACTTTATGGTGCATCAGGAGCAAATTTCACAACCACAAGCTCAAAGAAATTTACTTGTGCAATACGGCCCGTATCAAAAAATTGAGGATGATTATTACCCAACACCGCTGGGTATTTTGGCCCTTGATGGGCAACAAAAAACAAGTATTTTTATACGCTATAAAAAAATAGATCTTAACGTATCGATAGGTTTCCCTTTCACCATTCCAAAGGGCTATACTCAGAGATCTTTTAAATAAATGAAAAAACATTTTTACATATTGGTTTTCTCAGTGCTATTATTCGGAAATTTTAGCGCCATAGCTCAACCCGGAAACAAACAACAGCAATTAGAACAGCAGCGCGAAAGTATTTTAAATGATATCAAGAAAATAAACACCTTGCTATTTAAAACTCGTGGGGTAAAAAAAACAGTGCTCTCTGAGGTTGAAGATATAAACCAGCGCATCAAAGCCCAGCAAAAATTGATACGGGTAACCAACCAGCAGGCTAATTTACTTACTCGGAAAATCAACGAAAATTTAACCCAAATTTCTTTATTGAGAAATGAGCTTCAAAAGCTAAAAGAGGAGTATGCCGCCATGGTACAGAAATCCTACAAAAGCAAATCACAACAAAGTAGGGTGTTATTTTTATTGTCTAGCAAAGATTTTTTGCAAGCATATAAACGTGTTCAATACATGAAACAATATGCCAATCACAGAAAAAAACAAGGGGAAAGTATTAAAAAAAAGACCGTATTATTACAACAGTTAAATATAGATTTAATTGCTCAGCGCAAGGAAAAAGACCTGTTAATTATAGAAAATACGGCGGCCAAAGCTACACTTAAAAAAGAGAAGGAATTACAACAAACCCTTATTGCATCCCTAAAAAAAGAAGAGAGCACCTTCACCAAACAAATACGCGCCAAACAACAAAAGGCCAATAAAATTAACGGTCAAATTAAAAAGTTGATTCGTGATGCCATTGCTGCGGCAAATAAAAAGGCAAGAGAAAATAAATCTAAAACCACCACTGCATCTGCCACAAAATTTGCTTTAACACCAGAGGCAGCAGCAATCGCAAAAGATTTTAAAAACAATAAAGGGAAATTAATTTGGCCCGTTAAACAAGGCCTTGTTATTAACAAATATGGAACCAGGCAACACCCTCAGTTTCCAAACGTAACACAAACCTTTCATGGGGTAGAAATTGCTACCAATGCCAACGCTCAGGCCCGCGCAGTATTTAATGGAGAAATACTACAAATACAACAGTTAAAAAACGCAAATAAAGCGGTCATGATACAGCACGGAGATTACATCACTATATATTATAATTTGGCTACTATAAGCGTAAAAAAAGGAGATAAGGTATCCACAAAAGACCCAATTGGGAAGGTGTTTACACATCCCGTTACAAAGCAAACAGTCATTAAGTTTATGGTGTACAGAAACGATACAGAGATGAACCCTGCAGACTGGGTGTATAAAATGTAATAGGGCTATTCAAACAATGCTTTTAATTCTGTAGCATCTTGAGGATTTATTTTACCAGCCAATAATAGGCTTAGTTGTTTTCTTCTAAGGGCAGCATCAAAGCGTTGCTTTTCTATTTTAGTTTCTGGCTCAATTGGCGGTACTGGCATTGGATTTCCCATTTCGTTAACCGCAACAAAGGTGTAGATTCCTTCATTTGCCTTGCTTCTAATGCCACTCTCTCGATCCTCTATCCATACGTCCATAAACACCTCCATAGAGCTTTTAAAGGCCCTAGAAACTTTTGCTTCAACAGTCACCACGCTTCCCAGGGGAATCATCTTATTAAAAGCCACATGATTTACCGATGCGGTTACTACAATTCTACGGCTATGTCTTCTTGCCGCAATGCTTGCTGCACGATCCATACGAGCTAAGAGTTCTCCACCAAACATATTACCAATAGGATTGGTCTCGCTTGGCAGTACAAGGTCTGTGATAATTGTAAAAGAATCTTTAGGGTTCTTTGGTTCCATGGGTATTGTTTTTGGCAAAGATAAAATCAAAAAGAGTAAAACAGCAGGTATTAGCTACAATGAAGGCTAATTGTTGTTTAATGGAGTGCTATTTCTTTGACTAGTAACCAGGCGTCATTGTTTTGTGTCGCCTTAATGGTACGAAGGTTTTTAAGGGCCTCTAATCTGTTTTGATAACTTGCATACACAACTTGGTGCAAGCCGTATTTATTAAGCCCTAGATTTATGGACGCAAATCCTTTTTTGTGAAGCTGGGCAACTTTTCTCTCTGCATTTTCTTTTACTCTAAAAGCACCTGCAACCACATGATATTTGCCTGTTTGTTTTATTACAGACACCTCAAGTGTTGGCAAAGGGCTTGTGATACTAAAAGTAGCTTGTTGGATTTGTTTTTCTAGCTTGGTGTTGGCTTTTTGCTTTTGTACAAAATTATGCTCTTGTACACTCCCTTCATATATTTTTAAACCCGTTAATCCAGAAACCGCAAGTGCAATAAGACCAACGGCCGCGTATTTTATAAACGGCGCAACACCTTTGTTTGGAGCATCAAGCACTGGCGCCTGTTGCGGTGCAGCTAGCTGTGATTGTTGAATCTCTCTGGAAATTTCTGAAGAAATAAAGGTAGACAAGCCAAAAGAAGCGATGTTAAAGTTTTCTGTCCCACAGGGTAAAAACTGCACTTTATTTTCTGGGGTTAGAGAGAAGTCTCCGATGGTATCTAAAGTTACACACTCGCCTTGAGAAAGCTTAAGAGATAACGAACCTGTAAAATTTCTAATTTTTTGTAATGCCAACTCATAGGATGTTCCTTCTACTGAGGCTACATAATTTGCCAATAAACCATCATTGGTTTGCAGCTGCCTGTTAAAAGATATGGTTTTTCCGGGAGGATAAAACGTGCTAGAATCTGCATCGATACTTGCTGAGGTGTAATTTGCTAAAAAAGCACCAAAGCCAGGAATGATGACACATTCATATCGGTAGAGTAAGTCTTTTATGTACGGGGAAAGTTGCATATAACAAATATAGCTTTTTTTTGTTTTCTTTTTTTTCTCCTCTTAGCAACTTATTAACAACCTAAAAATTACGTATCTTGCTCATTCTCCCCCGTGTAGCATAGCCCTAGAAGTTTACTTCTACAAACACTACACTATGCTCTCTAAGACAGAATTACTTTACACCTTAGCGCTACAGCGCACACCAAATTTGGGAGACTCCTCTGCCAAAAAATTATTACACCATGTAGGTTCTGCCGAGGGAATTTTTAAAGAGAAGCCTTCAAATCTTCTAAAAATTCATGGTATTGGAGGTTTTAAAATAAAACAACTCCAGCAAAAAAATCTATTAGATTTGGCACGAGAGGAATTGCATTTTATAGCATCTGAGAACCTATCGTATCGTTATTTTAAAGACGCGAAGTATCCAGAAAAACTAAAACACTGTTTGGATGGTCCTATTTTGTTTTTTCAGAAAGGGAACATTGATCTTGAAAACAAAAAAATAATTAGCATTGTAGGAACTAGAAAAATTACTACCTACGGAATTTCATTTTGTGAAAAGTTGGTAGCCGAGCTTGCTCCCCTTAACCCGGTCATTGTCTCTGGCTTTGCCTACGGGATAGATATTTGTGCTCATAAATCGGCCATTGCAAACGGCTTACAAAATATTGCTTGTTTGGCTCATGGCATGAATAAAATATATCCAAAAGCACATCAAAAGTATATGCCCAAGGTGGCACAAAATGGCGGATTTATTAGTGAGTTTTGGTCTAGCGATACCTTTAATAGAAATAATTTTTTAAAACGAAATAGAATTATTGCAGGTATGAGCCAGGCCACCATAGTCATTGAATCTGCGGCCAAAGGCGGTAGTTTGGTTACCGCAGATATAGCCAACAGTTATTCTAGAGATGTTTTTGCCGTTCCGGGCAGAGCTACCGATACCCAGAGCCAGGGGTGTAATATGCTTATTAAAACCCATCAAGCAAGTATTATCACTAGCGCCGCAGATTTGGTGTATCATCTTGGATGGGATCTTGACGAAATTCAAAAATCTGAGATACAACCTCAGTTATTTACAACTTTGGATGACCAGGAAAAAACAATTTTTAATTTTCTTAAAGATAAAGACAAGGTGCTTTTAGACACCATAGCTATTGGATGTGCAATGCCCACCTATAAGGTTGCCCAGCTTTTACTTAAATTAGAGATGAAATCTTTGGTAAGACCCCTGCCTGGAAAGTTGTTTCAATGGATATAAAAAAGCATTAAATTGTGGTAGCTTTGTTATTATTAAAAGCCCTGTTGTAGATGATTATAGAAATTTGCGCCAATTCTTTTGCCTCCGCTAAGGCTGCTCAAGACGCAGGCGCTCATAGAGTAGAGCTATGCACTCAACTAAGTGTTGGCGGCCTTACGCCGTCTTATGGGTGTATTGAGAAGGTAGTAAAGGAGCTTGACATTGCAGTGCATGTGCTCGTTCGTCCCAGAGCAGGTAATTTCAGCTATACCCATCAGGAGCTTGATATTATAAAGCGGGACATTTCTTTTTGCCAATCTATAGGTTGCCAAGGTGTTGTAGCTGGGGTGCTAGATTCTTACAATCAGGTAAATATCCAAGCCACTAGGGAGCTAGTGGAGGCTTCAAAAAACCTAGAATTTACCTTTCACAGAGCCTTTGACGTGGCTGTAAATCCTTATAAAGCGCTTGAAGATTTGGAGGCCCTAGGGGTCACTAGAGTGCTATCTTCTGGGCAACAGCCAAAAGCCATAGACGGCATACAGCTCCTAAAAAAATTAAAAAATAAGACCAAAATCTTGCAAATTATGCCCGCAAGCGGGATTAACAAAACCAATGTACTTTCATTTAAAGAGGCCGGTTTTAAGATGGTTCATTTTTCGGCCCTAAAGAACACCCCTGCTATACCAGGCGAGGCTGCTGTTAGCTTTTCTCAAGGAGTTGAAGGCAGCAGTGATCAACAAACGATAGCAGAAATCATTGCGCTGATAGCCCAGCACTCTTAGGTCTTTTAATTAATGCACGTTTAATCCGGTCAAGAGTTAAAAAGAATTTACCACTCTTTATAAGGTTTTTGGCTAAGCTTAGAATTATAATACTTGAGCTCTCCAGTAACCTCTTTTCCGAGCCAACCTGGGCTCGTGTACTGTTCTAGTTCATGAGCAAGCTCTACCTCAGCTAGTACAAGACCTGCATTATTTGCAGCAAAAACATCTACCTCAAATACATGATTTGCCACAGGCACCTGGTATCTAATTTTATCAATAATAGGCTCCTCACAAAGACTAAGTAAACTTTGCGCCTCAAACAAGGGGATTTCTTTTTCCCATTCAAATCGGGTGGTGCCCGTTTTGTTAGACTTTCCTTTAATGGTTAAAAAGCCTTTTTCTCCCATCACCCGAACCCGAACCGTACGCTGCGGATGCGCGCTTAAATAGCCCTGAGTAATTCTTTTATGACTCGTTGCCTGTGCTTTATAAGCGTCGTTTTTAACTAAGAATTTGCGTTCTATTTCTTGCATGATTTGTTTTTGTAACCCCTAGAGCTTGGTTTTTTTATGTGGTTTACTCAAAAAATAACACCTCAAAGAATCTCTTTTAAAGGGCATTAGTAATTTGTTCTAGGTTGATAATATTTGTGATTTAAAGATAGTAACTTTACCCTATGCATACCCCCATTGATATCAGAAAGATTATTCATGTAGACATGGATGCCTTTTATGCGAGTGTTGCGCAACTTGATGACCCGTCATTGGTTGGCAAAGCAATTGCAGTGGGTGGTGGCAAAAGAGGCGTGGTAAGCGCAGCAAGTTACCAGGCTAGAAAATTTGGGGTGCGCTCTGCAATGGCCGGGTCTTTGGCCCTTAAGTTGTGCCCGCATCTTATTTTTGTTAAAACAGATTTTGACCGCTACAAAGAGATCTCTGACACGGTGCGCAGTGTTTTTTTTGAATACACAGATTTGGTTGAGCCGCTTTCCTTAGACGAGGCGTATCTAGATGTTACCCAAAATAAAAAAGGGAACCCTAGCGCCACTGTAATAGCCCAAGAAATACGAGAGAAAATTTATCAAAAAACAGGATTACATGCCAGCGCAGGAATCTCTATCAATAAATTTGTGGCAAAAATTGCCAGTGATTACAACAAGCCTAATGGTCAAAAAACTGTTTCTCCAGAACAGGTTCTAGACTTTATAGCAGCCTTAGATATCAAAAAGTTTTATGGGGTTGGTAAGGTAATGAAAGAGAAAATGTACCGCCTGGGGATTTACACTGGCAGTGATTTAAAGACAAAATCGCTGGAGTTTTTAACTGAAAATTTCGGCAAAAGCGGCCCGTATTATTTTAATATCGTACGAGGCATACACCCAAGTAAAGTAAGCCCGCATCGCACTAGAAAATCATTGGCTGCAGAGCGTACATTTGGAGAAAACATATCAAGCGAGTTATATATGCTTGAGCGTTTACAACAAATAGCACAAGAGGTTCAGCGCCGCCTAAAAAAAAACAAAGTAGCAGGAAAAACGATTACTTTGAAAATAAAATACAGTGATTTTACCCTACAAACTCGCAGCAAAACCCTGCCTTTTTATATTGCAAGTGAGGAGTTAATAATGGAACACATTACAGCATTGTTGTACCAAGAAAAAATGAAAAACTCGGTTCGGTTATTAGGCATTTCATTGTCTGGGCTCAACAATGAAAATAAGCAAAAACTAAGCCTCAAAGAAGAAAAAAAATACGATGTTCAAATGAAATTTGAATTTTAAAACAACAGTTGGTGCAATAAACTCAAATAAAGAATAGTTATATATACTAACACTCCACTTCTTATAAAAAACTCTTTATGGCAATAGCTTTACTTCAAATTTAAAACACAATCCTTATGAAAACCAAAGCCCTTGC
Organism: Patiriisocius sp.; assembly: GCA_965656925.1. Lineage (GTDB taxonomy): Bacteria > Bacteroidota > Bacteroidia > Flavobacteriales > Flavobacteriaceae > Patiriisocius. The sequence goes on along the minus strand of CBFHMO010000002.1, from coordinate 16,461 downwards.
CATTGCCGCACTCACTGCACTCACACTTTTTACATCTTGTGAAGAGAAATTGCCCCAACAAACAGAAATTGCACTTACACAAATAACCAATCAACCCCTAGTTGAGAAAAAAACAACTTCATTTTATGTAACCGCAGCAAGCGGTCTGTCTTTAAGAGAGTACAACAATTTAAAGAGCCAAAAACTGGCAGTGATGCCCTACGGAACTAAAGTTGAAGTTGTGACTTTAGAGGCAAACAACACCATGAATATTAGAGGTGTTAAAGGAGGGATGCATCAGGTGTTGTATAATAATAAAACAGGATTTGCATTTAGCGGATATTTGTCTGATCTCTTTCCGCCAGAGCCAGGGGCAAACCCAAAAATGTATATTACTGATTTGAAAAATACGCACCCTACAGCAAGTATTACAGAGTTTGTTGGAGGCACAGCCAGTGAGCCCAGTAGTACAGAAACACTTTTAATACCTACTACAAAATGGCACGAAGCTTACTTGATTGCTCAAAAATTATATGGTATTCCAAGAGATTTTGCTATGCCAGATCCCCAAGGGAGAGACGCTCAAGTGACAAGCAACCCAAACATGCCATTAGGCGCCTTGGTAAGCGAGCTTCACGTTACGCGATTGGATAATGTTCTTGTTGAAATTGTGTATAATTACACCACTAGCAACTCCAAGCAGCGCCTTAGTGTTAGTAAACAAGAGGGTATGATGAGAATACAACAACAGTATACCATACAGTAAACCCAGTATAGTCAAACAATAAAAAGCCCCTTAAAAGAATTTTTTAAGGGGCTTTTTCTAGAGGGGAACAGGAATATTATACCTCAGAAACACGAAGTGTGTTTACCATACCTTTGTCTACAATTGGCATTGCAGCTAGGTTAATTAGGTGATCTCCCTTTGCTACAAACCCTGTTTTGTGTGCAATTTTATTAACGTCCTTTACGGTTTGATCTGTACTTTCATATTTGTCATAGTAAAAAGATTTTACACCCCACAACAAGTTTAATCTTGATAGTATTCTACGGTTATTAGTAAATACTAAGATATGCGCATCTGGTCTCCATGCAGATATCTGAAATGCGGTATATCCACTATTGGTTAGGGTACAAATAGCTGTTGCGTTAATTTCATTAGCCATATTGGCTGCATGATAACAAATTGATTTTGTGATGTAACGGTTGGTTCTAATATGAGGAGGCTCATGTGGTACAGATATTAGAGATGAGTTTTCTACCTGGGTACAGATACTGGCCATTTTTTGAATTACCGCAACAGGATACTTCCCTACCGAGGTCTCTCCACTTAGCATTACAGCATCTGCTCCGTCCATAATTGAGTTTGCAACATCATTAACCTCTGCCCTTGTTGGGGTGAGAGATGAAATCATTGTTTCCATCATTTGTGTAGCAATAATAACAGGAATCCTTGCCTTTTTTGCCGCAAGGACCAGTTCTTTTTGGATTAGTGGAACCTCCTCTGCAGGAACCTCAACTCCTAGATCACCACGTGCAACCATTAAACCATCACAATGGGCAACAATTGTATCAATATTAGCGACTGCTTCTGGTTTTTCTATCTTCGCTATGATTGGAATTTTATATTTACTATTGGCCTCTATTAAGGTTTTTAGTTCTATTAAATCTTCTGCATGGCGCACAAAAGAAAGTGCAATCCAATCTACTTCAAGAGAAATTGCAAAAACAGCATCTTCCTTATCTTTGACTGTTAGTGCAGGCAAAGAGATGTTAGTATTTGGCAAATTAACGCCCTTTCTAGAGCGTAAAGGACCTCCTTGTATGACTTTGGTTTTCACCTCAGCTTTACCGTCTGTGGAGAGTACTTCAAACATTAATTTTCCGTCATCAAGAAGTACACGCTCTCCCTTTTTTACATCTTTAGGAAAATTGTCATAATTCATGTACACCCTTTTGGAGTTTCCTTCAAATTCTTCTCCGGTGCAAAATGAAATTTCATCTCCAGGGTGAACAATCACTTCCTCTTTCATCATACCTACCCTTAATTTGGGGCCTTGCAAATCTGCAAGAATTGCAGTAGAAGTGTTGAGCTCTGTTCCTAGCTCCCTTATAAGTGCAATGACCTCTTTTACATTGTTATAATTTGCATGTGAGAAATTAACGCGAAACACATTAACTCCAGCTAGAATCATTTGTTTAAGAATTTTCTTATCTGCAGTAGCAGGTCCTAGGGTAGCTACAATTTTAGTCTTTTTTTGATTTGGCATTTAGTCAAATATTAAGTTGTCCTTTGATTTAAGGGTTTCTGGCGCTACTAAGTAGGCAGAAATTATTTGTTTTATATCGTTGATTTCGTTTAGTAACATTTTAGTTCCGGGGTTGTCAAAATCACTTTGTATTTTTAAAAAGTAATCTACTTTTTTTAGTTCTGGAATAAGATATGTAATTACTGTTTCTTTGTCTTTGGTATTTCCAAAGAGCCCCCCGGCGTTGTTTGTTTTAGTAATTGCAGATTTACATTTATTTGCAACTAAGCTAAAGTCTGTATATTGGGCCTGATCCTCAAATCCAAAAATCGGAAATGACAGTACCATTGTTTTGCTTGTGTAGGTTAAATCTGATTTTTCACGGCGCAGTTTTAAACGCGCAAATTGGTTTAAAATATAGGCAACCTTGTACGGCTCCTCACTACAATGGATAGCGATAAGAGAAAAATCTTCTGCAAAATCGTCATCTAGCACTAATTTGTGAGTTCCCATAGCATTAGGTATAAGGGGTAAAAGTATAGATACTTTTAATAGAAATATAAAAAGAAGCTATAAATTCTAGCTCAAAAGACAATATGTTGTAGTAATGTAGCGGTTTATTGAAAGTATTTGCTGGAACTCTTAGCTTTTTTTGCTAAAACCGTCTATCTCTTGTTGTAATTTATAATACGCTCTTTTGGCTGCTTGCTCTTCCCCTTTCTTTTTTGAGGTTGCTCTTGCTTTTCCTACAATGGCACCATCTAGGGTAAGCTTTACGCCAAAATGTTTAAGAGTGTCGTTTCCGGTATCTTCATAGATCGAGAACTTAAACTGATGTTTGTTCTTTTGACACCATTCAATAAAGAGGCTCTTGTAGCTGATTACCTTTCCTTCTAGTTTTTCAATATCAACATAGGGTTCTATTACACGTTTGTTGATGAATTTTTCGCAATACTTATAACCCCTATCTAGGTATATGGCTCCTACCAGGGCTTCAAACACATTGCCATGAATATTAACACCAAACTGCCCTATGGGGACAGTAGTTTTTACATGCTTTGTTAGTTCTAGATCTCTTCCTAACTCGTTAAGGTGCTCCCTGCTTACTACTTTACTTCTCATTTTAGTGAGGTAGCCTTCATCTCCTCCGGGCACTTTATTATAAAGGTGCGCCGCAATAATAGCGCTTAGCATCGCATCTCCAAGAAACTCCATACGTTCATAGTTTTGGGCATGCCCTTGAGTAGAGGTAGTGTTGGTAGAGCGGTGAGTAAAGGCCTCTTGGTAGATGTCAAGGTTTTTAGGATTGAACCCCAGCAGTTGTTTTATGGCAATAAAAAAATCCCCGTCCTTTGGGGCACGGGGATTAAATATGTTTTTAAAAGTTGCCATTGTTTTAGTCCTTTAGTTTTCTAAACAGCACACAAGCATTATGGCCACCAAAACCAAAGGTATTGCTCATGGCAATATTCACCTCTCTTTTTTGCGCTTTATTGAGTGTTAGATTTAAAGAAGGATCTATGTTTGAATCAACCTCGAGGTGATTAATAGTAGGAGGCACTAAATTGTGCTGCATGGATAAAATAGAGGCAATTGCTTCTATTGCACCAGCGGCGCCAAGTAAGTGACCCGTCATAGATTTTGTTGAATTGATGTTTATTTTATTGGCATGTGCACCAAATACTTTACTAATTGCTTTTAATTCTGCAACATCTCCAAGAGGTGTTGAAGTACCATGGGTGTTTATTGCGTCAACTTCTCCAGCACTTATGCCGGCGTCTTTCAAACAATTATGCATCACACGCTCTACACCAATACCATCAGGATGAGGAGCAGTCATGTGATATGCATCACTAGACATACCGCCTCCAATTACCTCAGCGTATATTTTTGCGCCACGTGCTTTTGCGTGTTCGTAGTCTTCTAACACCAATGCTCCAGCACCTTCTCCTAACACAAATCCATCACGAGTAGCGTCAAAAGGTCTTGATGCAGACTGTGGAGATTCGTTTCTTGTAGAAAGGGCATGCATGGCATTAAAACCGCCTACACCAGCCATGGTTACAGCTGCTTCACTTCCTCCTGTAATAATAATATCACAATGCCCTAAACGAATATAGTTTAGAGCGTCAATCATAGCATTAGCAGAAGACGCACAGGCAGAGACCGTAGTGTAGTTTGGCCCCATAAACCCATGTTTGATTGAAATATTACCTGGGGCAATGTCTGCAATCATTTTTGGAATAAAAAAGGGGTTGAAACGTGGCGTTCCATCCCCTTGTGAAAAGTTTATTACTTCATTTTGAAATGTTTCAATACCTCCAATACCTGCTCCCCAAATAACACCAACTCGAAATTTATCTATGGCATCCATGTCTAGGGCAGCATCTTGTATGGCCTGGTCACTAGAAATTAGTGCGTATTGAGCAAATCGGTCTAGCTTTCTAGCCTCTTTGCGGTTAAAATGTTGTAATGGATCATAATTCTTTACCTCACAAGCAAATTTTGTTTTGAACTTTTCAGTATCAAAATAAGTAATAGGTGCGCAGCCACTTTTACCACTTTTCAAAGCATCCCAATATTCTTGGATGTTATTTCCAATGGGTGTAAGTGCGCCAAGACCTGTTACTACAACTCGCTTTAATTCCATAAAGAATTTTTCTTATTTGTTCTCTTCAATATATGAAACTGCTTGACCAACTGTAGCAATGTTTTCAGCTTGATCATCTGGAATTTGGATATCAAATTCTTTTTCAAATTCCATAATAAGCTCAACCGTATCTAGTGAATCTGCTCCTAGGTCGTTGGTGAAGCTTGCCTGGTTAACAACCTCATTCTCGTCAACACCTAATTTGTCTACGATGATAGCTTTTACTCTTGATGCAATGTCTGACATAATCTTTGTTTTTAAATTTTAATTAAGCGGTAAAAATAAAATATTTTAACTTAAAACACTACTTTAAAAAAAAAATCTATAACCAAATTTAACATTTTTAATAGAAGTGTATCCCGATTGCCTTACTTTTGTGATATTTATTGATGATAACTTCTGCAAGCACCCAATCAAAACCTATGAAGAAGCGCATTGTAATATTTGCTTCAGGCAATGGCACAAATACACAAAATATTATAAAATATTTTCAAAACTCAAAACATGCTCAGGTGGTTTGTGTACTTTCAAACAATAAAAACGCCAAAGTACTAGACCGCTCTTTGGATTTAAACATAGAGGCTTTGTCTTTCACTAAAGCTGAAATGCTAGCCCCCCACGGCCTACTTTCTTTGTTAAACAATCGCAAACCAGACCTACTTGTATTAGCGGGGTTTTTACTTAAATTTCCTGAAATTATCATAGATGCCTACCCAAAGATGGTCATAAACATACATCCAGCCTTATTGCCAAAATATGGCGGAAAAGGAATGTATGGCCACCACGTACACAAGGCGGTAGTAGAAAATAAAGAAACTCAAAGCGGTATTACCATACATTATGTGAATAACCAGTATGACCAAGGGGAAGTTATATTTCAGAAAAAAACCACAATAGCACCACAAGATACCCCGCAAGATGTTGCCCAAAAGGTGCAACTTCTAGAGCATCAGTGGCTACCCAAGGTAATCGAGGATGTTTTAACCAAACCCTCACTATAGTAGCATCCATGGCGCAAAAAAAACAAAAATATTATGTTGTTTGGTTTGGAAATCCTGCCGGGGTTTACCATAGCTGGAAGCAGTGCCAAGAAGCTATTAAAGGGGTCTCTGGAGCTCAGTACATGAGCTTTGAATCTTTGCCTGCTGCCAAAATAGCGTACAATAAAAGCTACCAAGACTATAAAGGTAAAACGCCAGGAAAAAACAAATCCCTAACTCCCGCTCAAAAAGCCCAATACGGCCAACCAAACTTATACTCCATTGCGGTAGATGCAGCCTGCAGCGGAAATCCGGGGCTCATGGAATACCGCGGAGTAGACACACAAACACACGAGCAATTGTTTTTACAGGGGCCATTTGATCAAGCTACCAATAATGTAGGAGAGTTTTTGGCATTGGTTCATGGCTTAGCATTTCTTAAAAATCAGAAAAGCGACCGTATTATTTATTCAGACTCTAGAATTGCAATTGGTTGGGTAAAGAAACAAAAGTGTAACACCAAATTAAAAAAAACCAAAAAAAATGAGGTCATCTTTGAGCTTATATCTAGGGCAGAGCTATGGCTGAAAAACAATTCTTATACCACTTTTATCGTTAAATGGGAGACCAAAGCCTGGGGAGAAATTCCTGCAGATTTTGGCAGAAAATAAGAAAGTACCAACGCTATATTTTAGGTTTTTCTACATCAAAATTATAGGATTTAATTTATGTGCTAGACTGTTTAATAAAACTTCTTTTTTCTCATTTAATTGATTAAATTTACAGCTTAATTATTGGAAATAATTGTATGAGTAAACTAGTTATTGTAGGAACCGTGGCTTTTGATGCTATTGAAACTCCTTTTGGAAAAACCGACAAAATTTTAGGAGGTGCCGCAACTTATATTGGGCTCTCTAGCGCCCAATTTGATATAGATCCAGCTATTGTATCTGTGGTGGGAGGAGATTTTTTGCAATCAGATATCCAAATGCTGGAAGGGAAAGGCATCAACACACAAGGACTTGAAATTGTAAAGGATGGTAAAACATTTTTTTGGAGCGGCAAGTATCACAATGACATGAATTCTAGAGACACCCTAGCTACAGAGCTTAATGTGTTAGAAACATTTACTCCACAGGTGCCAGATTCTTACAAAGATGCAGAGGTGGTTATGTTAGGAAATTTGCACCCAATGGTACAAATGAGTGTTATAGAGCAAATGAATGACCCAAAAATGGTGGTCTTAGATACCATGAATTTTTGGATGGATATAGCTCTAGATGATCTTAAAAAAGTAATCGCTAAGGTAGATGTAATTACCATTAATGACGAAGAGGCAAGACAATTGTCTGGAGCCTACTCTTTGGTAAATGCTTCAAAAATAATCATGGAAATGGGCCCAAAATATGTAGTAATCAAAAAAGGGGAACACGGCGCCTTGATTTTTTATAAGGATGAGATGTTTTTCGCTCCGGCAATGCCACTAGCTGAGGTGTTTGACCCAACTGGTGCAGGAGACACTTTTGCAGGAGGGTTTACAGGATATTTAGCAAAAACAACAGACTATAGCTTTGAGAGCATGAAAAGAGCCATTATTTACGGCTCTTGTTTGGCTTCTTTTTGTGTAGAAAAATTTGGGACACAGCGCATGGAACAATTAACCAAAAAGGAGATTGACTCGCGTTTGCAAAAGTTTAAGAGCTTGACACAATACGATTTAGAATTATCATAACAACGCGTCCCAATTTTTTGGGACGTTTTTTATATACTTGCAATTATTAATCATTAATACCATTCCCGACTGTCTGGGAAACCAATATGAGTGACGCTTTAAAACATGAATGTGGTATTGCCATGGTTAGACTTTTAAAACCTTTGGCCTTTTATAAAAAGAAATACGGCACCGCTTTTTACGGAGTGAATAAAATGTATTTAATGATGGAGAAACAGCACAACCGTGGTCAAGACGGTGCTGGATTTGCAAGTATTAAATTAGACCCAGCGGCAGGAGAGCGTTACATTAGTAGAGTTAGGTCTAACAAACCTCAACCCATACAGGATATTTTCGCCCAAATAAACAACCGTATTAATGCAGAGTTTGAGAAAAATCCAGGCATTAAAGACGATGTTGCTGCCCAGAAAAAGGAGATTCCTTACATAGGGGAGCTGATGTTAGGGCATGTACGTTATGGGACTTTTGGTGGTAATAGCGTAGAGACGGTACATCCTTTTCTAAGACAAAATAACTGGATGCATCGCAACCTTATTATTGCTGGAAATTTTAACATGACCAATACCACAGAGTTGTTCCAGAATTTAATTGATCTAGGAATGCACCCCAAAGAAAAGGCAGATACCATTACCATCTTAGAGAACATTGGTCATTTTTTAGATCAAGAAGTTGCCAAGCTGTATAAAAAAGCAAAAAAGAAAGGGCTTTCTAAGAGAGAGGCTTCTGGCCATATTATTGAGAACCTCAATATTGAAAAGATATTAAAGAAGTCTGCAAAAAACTGGGATGGTGGTTATGCCATGGCAGGACTTTTGGGACATGGAGATGCATTTGTATTGCGTGACCCAGCAGGCATACGCCCGGTGTATTATTATAAAGATGATGAGGTGGTAGTGGTAGCCAGTGAACGTCCAGTAATACAAACAGTTTTTAATGTAGCCTTTGATGATGTAAAAGAGATTGATCCAGGAAATGCCCTGATTCTTAAAAAGGATGGAGGCATGAGTATTTCAGAAATACTAACACCACTACCGCGAAAGAGTTGTTCTTTTGAGCGTATCTATTTTTCAAGGGGGAGTGATGCCGAAATATACCAAGAACGCAAAGAACTAGGGAGATTGATTATGCCCAAAGTGTTATCTGCCATCGATCATGACACAGAAAACAGTGTGTTTTCTTTCATACCAAATACAGCAGAGACCTCTTTTTACGGAATGCTAGATGCTGCTCAAAACGAGCTTAACAAACAAAAAAATGCGGCTATTTTAAAAGAGGCAAAAAACCTTACGCCAGAGCGCCTTAGTGAGATACAGGCGCATAAAATACGTACTGAGAAAATAGCTATAAAAGATGTTAAGCTACGCACCTTTATTACAGATGATAGCAGTAGAGATGATTTGGTAGCACATGTATATGATGTGACCTATGGTGTTGTTAAGCCAACCGATAATTTGGTGATTATAGATGATAGTATTGTAAGGGGCACCACCTTAAAGAAAAGTATTTTACGCATGTTAGACCGCCTTAAACCTAAACAGATAGTGGTTGTGTCTTCTGCTCCTCAAATACGGTATCCAGATTGTTATGGAATTGATATGGCCAGATTGGAAAAACTTGTTGCTTTTAATGCTGCCATTGAGCTCCATAAAGACAAGGGGACAGATGCAATAATAGAAGAGATTTATCATAAGTGTAAAAAACAGCTTTTACTTGCAGATGCAGAGGTTATAAACCATGTAAAAGACCTATATGCCCCTTTTACAGATGAGCAAATATCTGATAAGATTGCCCAGATTATTACACAAGAGGGTATTTCTACCAAAGTGAAATTGATATTTCAATCTGTAGATGATTTGCACAAAGCCTGTCCTAAAAATTTAGGAGATTGGTATTTTACAGGAGATTACCCTACTAGTGGAGGAAATAGAGTTGTCAATAAAGCGTACGTTAATTTCTTTGAAGGAAATCCAGAAAGAGCATATTAAAGACTAATTGCTTGCTAATGCTGTAATTTTCAAGTCGTTTGTCGGGTTTATTTTCACTTTATCCAAAACCTATAGAAGTTTCTTTTATAGTATAAAAATAATCATACATTTGATTCATACCATAACATAAGTAGGTTAAGTTCATGGTAAAATTTGGGGCAAAAAAAGGTAAACATCTCGTTTGCCTTTTTTTATGCGCGATACTTTTTTGGAATTAACCCCTGTTTATTGAAGTGTCTTATTTTAAATTATCAATCATGATTTTGGTCATGGCATCAATAGTTATGTGATGCTCCCATCCCCAATCTTTTCTTGCCATAGCGTCATCAATACTTGCTGGCCAAGAATCTGCAATTGCTTGTCTAAAATCTGGCTGATACTCTATGGTAAATTTTGGAATGTGTTTTTGTATACTAGCGGCAAGCTCTTGAGGGGTAAAACTCAGTGCGGCTAGATTGTATGAATTTCTTATTTTTATTTTCTGTGGTGGGGCTAGCATGATATTTACAGTGGCATTAATTGCATCATCCATAAACATCATAGGTAAGGCGGTTTGGGCCGTTAAAAAACAAGTGTATTTTTTTTCTTTTAACGCTTTATGAAAAATTTCAATGGCGTAATCTGTGGTGCCTCCCCCAGGAGGAGTTTTGTAACTGATCAGGCCAGGATAGCGAATACTACGCACATCTACTCCATAGCGCTTGTGGTAATATTCACACCAACGCTCTCCGGTTTGTTTGCTAATTCCATAAACTGTTGCGGGCTCCATTATGGTGCGTTGGGGTGTGTTGGTTTTGGGCGTAGTAGGGCCAAAAACAGCAATACTAGAGGGCCAAAAAACTTTTTCAATTTTTTTGTCTTTGGCTAGGTTTAAGACATTAAACAACGAGCTCATGTTTAAATCCCATCCTTTGCTTGGAAACTTTTCTGCGGTAGCACTTAACATAGCCGCCATTAGATAAACATCTGTAATGTTATAGTTTGTTACTATTTTTTCTAAGGCCTTGCCGTCCATGGCGTCAAGAATTTCAAAAGGGCCACTTTCCATAACGATACTGCTAGCCTCCCGTATATCACTGGCAATCACATTTTTATTTGAGTACATATTCCTGAGATACATGGTAAGTTCGTTACCAATTTGTCCAGAAGCGCCAATAATTAAAATTCTTTTTTCCATACTACAGGTTCCATTTTTCATGTAAATATAGCATTATTTACTACGATAAAGTACCCTTAAAAACAACCCTTTGTGAGAGAAAAGGTATATTTGTTGTAATTACATTGTTTTATGAAACGGGAATTTATTTATTTTTCTAGTATCTGTTTGCTGTTTGTTGTTTTGAGCTGTATTGATAGCCAACAGGCAGCCTCTCAAACCAAGACAGAACAAGTTACAGATGCTAAATTATTTGGTCAACCAGATGCTATGCTGCCAGATTTTTCTGAGAGTTCTGAAAATTATATTTCTCAATGGCCTGTTTTTGATGATCTTATTACAGAGGTTTTGGCTATTAATCAGGCAAGTTTAAAAACAATTCAACAACGCAGTAACCTACTTGTTTCTAGGATGGACTCTTTAACAAGAAATATTCCAGACACTTTAAATACCCAGCCCATTTATGCAAGGGTTATTATTACCAAGACCAGAGCGGCTATTGTAAAGCAAGAAGCCAATAAAGTCAGATTAGACACCTTGGCAATGCAGCAGGCTATCTCTCAGATGAACTTGGCTACTGCAAATTTGATTATACAAATCAATGAAAAATTTGAAAAAGATACTCAAGACAATAAAGTAAAAAACAACGAGCTTCAAGAAAAAGAAGTACTTAAAAAACAAGTAAGCTCTGGTTATAAATCTTCTACAGATAATAACAAGTAACCTTATATCATCTCTTTAAAGCGATACCCAATAATAGCCTCTAGATGTATAGAATCAACCTGTTTGCTTTGAAGGTCAACTTCTGATTGTGAAAATTCTGGGGCAATGAGATTCAATTCTTTGGCTTTTTGAGAATAATATTCTTTTTTCTTTGGGTGATTTGGGTGCACTCCGTTAAAAATATGCCCGTAGGCATCCTGCTTTATAATATTAGAAATAATGCCAATGCAATCTTTTTTGTGAATAAGGTTTACGGGCGCATCCCCGCCCTCCAAATCTATTCTGCCCGCAAGGTACTTTACGGGTTGTCTAGCGCCTCCTATAAGGCCTCCAAAGCGAACAATACTGGTGTTAATTCCAGGGGCGTTAAAAAATAACTGCTCTACTTGAAATAATTGTTTTGCCGCCTGTGTCTTTGGCAACGGCACTTGTTTTTCTGTGACTTTTCCTTGGGTGTCATCATACACTGCAGTACTGCTTATAAATACAATGTTGGCAACCTTAGATTTTAAAACTTCAGATAATAAATGAGACATTTTTAAGACATAATCTGCCCCAGTGTTTTTTCTAAGCCCCGGCGGTATCATAATAACCAAGGTGTCTACCTGTTTTAAAAATCCTTGAGCAGCGCCGTACAGGCCGTCTTCTGTGCTATTGATTACATAGGTGTCAATGCCACTTTGCTGTAAGGCCGCCGCTTTTCTTTGAGAGGTCACAGAGCCTTTTATAGTATATCCTGAAAATGATAGGTGTTGGGCTAGTGGTTTTCCTAGCCAACCTAATCCCGCAATTGCAATTGTTTTTTTCAAGCCGAAAATTTATAATTAGTGTAATGTGTCTTGTGCGTGTTACTGCTTTTGTATGCTAAAAGTCCTTTTGTTAATCACAGCATCTGTGTTTATAAAGGGTTTGGGCATCATATTTTTTGCTCTTGGCATCACATTAAGCAGGGGATTGCTCACTAAATCAAAACCGTATTCAAGCACTTTAAATATGGGTGAAGGTTCACTCTCTGGCAAGGTGTATGACACCTGCAGCGAGTCTGAGTCTGCAATGTAATATCGTAATAATTCATCGGTGGGTCTGTTTAAAGCGCCTTGTTTTAACGGATCATTCATTGAAACGCTCACCCCATTAAATTGCAGAGATGAAAAAACAACCTCCTTGTCTGTGTATAGGCGTATTTGATGTGCATCTCTTTGGGGTATTATAGTAAAGCTAACCCCTCGCATACCGCCATAGAGGCTATCGTAGTTAATAGTTAGTTTAAATTCTGGAATAGCCACCACAGGCGCCTTTGCAGCAAAGCTGTAGCTTGTGTTGTATTTACTTCCTGCAGCACTCTCAATGTATGCTGATGCTGGTTTTGGGTCTTCCCCCAAATAGTGCTTTGTCCAAGGGTCCAACATCTTGTCATAACTAACCCAGTAAGCTTCTTTGGTGTCAATATTGTTATAGTAAGATAAACTATTTGGTTTTTGGCGTATTTCAGAAAAAGAACTTTGGGAATGCGCTACTATAAAAAACACAAAGGCCACGACTAAAAATAGGTAAGACAACACTTTTTTAAGCTTATAAAACCCAAAAACAGGGAGTAATAATCCAAATAATAAGACAGTAAACACACAACTAATCACAATATGGTCTGACCCCAATCCAACTGGGAAAAACTGTATAAGTGGCGCAAATAAAAACACCCCGGGAGCGGCTAATAGCGCCATGCCAATTAAACGTGGGGTTTGAAATCTCAAAAGTAAAAACCAACTAAGGATCCCAAAAAATACAGGAATTATAAAAAAGCCCGCACCTTTTAAAAATACAAATACCAGCCCATTAACTACGAGCCATAAAAAAAGTGGCGCTGCTACTAGATTTACAACACTACTGCGTTTTCCAAAATAGCTGTATGCCCTAAATAAAATAGCCAAACAAAGCGCTACAAAAAACCCAATATATGCATGGCCATTATACTTAAAACCATGTTGCACTTCTTGGTATTGCGGGTATATATTGGTGAGTAGTCTCCAGCCAAAAAACCCAAGAATACCACAAACTGTAAGAGATAGCAGCAGCGGGGCAAACCCCTTTACTACACCACCCAGATCTAGCTTTTGTTTAGACAATCCATACCCTAATACCACAAAAAATAAAATAAAGGCAAGACAAAGCATCGGCAAAATCCATGAAAATGGATAGTAAATAAATGTTACTATAGGCATATTTACATATACCGAATCTTGTTCTGCCTTGAGGCTGCTTAGGTCTGATTCTGCAAAATAGTGTAGCAGCGGGAGCAGATAGCTTCCTTGATGTTGCAAGGTTTCTATATCTAGGTTTTCTAGTGTATCGTTGGCAGTGTGGTAGTCATAGTGATCATCGATAAAGGCAAAAAACATACTTTCTATATCACCGTCTTCTCTAAAAATGGTAGAGTCTGTGTCATTTGGAAGCATTTTATAAACGCTGTACATCAAAGATGATGCTACAGGATAGCAAACATCTGCTGCCGCAAAGGCTTTAATAAGATTGGTGTTACCGCCATTAGTTTCTACAATCATGTTGCTTGGCCCACCACTACCTCTGGCTTCGAAGTTAAGCACAAGGCCAACGTTTTTTGCCCAAGGATGTTTTTCTACAAACAGTGATGCTCCAACCAAACCAATCTCTTCTGCATCTGTAAAAACAACAATAATATCATTGATAGGTTTTTTGCCACTGGCATTATAGGCGCGTAAACTCTCTAGGATAGTTACCACACCGCTTCCTGCATCACTCGCCCCAAAAGAAGGCACTAGTGCGCTATCATAATGAGATAATAGCACTAGAGATTTACCTTTTCCTGTACCCCTTAACCTAGCAACAACATTTTTTGGCCTAACCAGCCTTTTATTATTATTACTTAAAACAAAGGCTTCTTGCAGTTGTGTTTCTAGCCCCAGTTTTTCAAGCTCAGAGATAATAAAACCACCAACACGAGTATGCTCCTTAGTGCCATGATAATGTGGTGCCTTTGCAATTTCTTGCAGCGGGACCAATGCACGTTGTGCAGAGAACTCTGTAAGTGGAGCAGTTGCTAAAGTTGCCTTAGAAGGCAATAAGCTATCGAAGCTTAACCAAACCAAAAAGAGGATAATAACAAACGAAGCAACCCCACTAATGTATTTCATGGTATAGAGTGTTTAAATATGAGTGCGGTAGGCAAATTAATGGCCTACTCATAAAATGATATTGTCTTTTTTGACAAGTAAAAACCAATCATTTTCAAGCTCTAAATATCCCTGGTCATACACATAACGATAAACAGACCCTGTTTTTGTTATATGCTGAGACGTATAGTACTCAAAGTTAAATTGATGTTTTGCTAAAGTTTCTCTCTTTACCTTGGTCTTGTCTTTAGTATTTAGAGTTTTTAATGTGCGGTAATTTTTGCGCAACCGGTTGTTAATATTTCTAACTAGGTTACTACTGTCTCTATTTAAGGTGTTGTTGTGAGCGTTACGGCAGCCATCACTACAGAATTTTTTATCTGCGCGCCCCATAATTTTACCCCCACACTCTGGACATGATTTCTCCATAGGTTAAAGATAGTAATTATTAGCCGTTTGCAAACAGATGTTACCAGGTGTTTTAAACCAAAGCGATATTATATAAAGTGAATTTAGTAGGCCTTATCTTCTCCTTTAATGGCGTTATAAACGGTCTTAAAGACAATTTTAAGATCCAAAATAATAGACCAGTTTTCTAGATAAAAGATATCACACTTTACTCTGTTTATAATATCTGAGTCTGTCTCAACCTCTCCTCTATACCCGCTGACTTGCGCCAAACCAGTAATGCCAGGCTTTACAAAATGACGCACCATAAACTTATCTATTTTCTCTGCATACATATGGGTATGGCTTACCATATGAGGTCTTGGCCCCACCACAGACATATCTCCCTTGAGTACGTTTATAAATTGAGGCAGTTCATCCATGCTGGTTTTACGAATAATACGCCCTACTTTTGTAACCCTAGTGTCTCCTTTGGTTGCTTGGTATAAATCTGCAGTTGGGCTAGGAGTCATAGACCTAAATTTATAACAGTAAAACTCTTTGTAGTCTAGACCGTTTCTTTTTTGCTTGAAAAAAACAGGTCCTTTAGATTCTAGTTTAATGAAAATACCGAGTATGGGGGTTAACCATGATACAATAAAAACAATAACAAATAAAGATAAAAAGATGTCAAAAGCTCGTTTTATAAATTTGTTAAAAGGCTCATCTGTTGGGATTTTTCTCAGCGATAAAATAGGCAAGTACCCGTAGTAAGAAAAGTCAAGCTTCTTGCCAAAAATTTCTTTGTTGTCTGGCAGAAATTTTAAAACCTTTAAATTATTATCTGCAAAAGCAATCACTTTTGCCATACACCCATCACTAAGGGCGTTGACAGATGCGTATATCTCATCTATATTACTGTCAGATATTTCTTTGAAAATTGCTTCAAGGAGTTGTTCTTTATCATGCTGTACGTCATACCTTTTTACAAGAGCGTATCCGTATTCAGCATTTTGAGTAAAGAAGTTTTCCAGCTCTTTTGTCTTGTCATTAGCTCCAAGAATAACCACTCTTCTAATATTTCCGCCAAGTAAACGCCTGTATTTTTTGAGCAAATAATAAATAGAAATCTTGATTAAAAACACCGCCGCCATTACTACCCCTACATATTTTAAAACAGCGCTAGTAGGCTCTTGCAACTCTGAGTAGAAACCAAAAAATGCAAATACTAGTAGTAAAAAAACCAGGGCTTGTTTGATGGCCACAGACAAAATATTACTAAATCTGGTAAAGCGATATATCTCATAAAACCGTATGGCTATAGAACTGCTTATCCAAGCAATAGACATGTAAAATACATAATTAGTGAAGGCAGAACTTTCTTGAAATAAGAAAAAGGCAAGGCCATGAATTACAAGTAAATCAATGCCATAGGATATGGGTCTTAAAAACCCCGAATATCTACCTCTTTTAA
>CBFHMO010000001.1:0-90851 GCA_965656925.1 Patiriisocius sp. | reverse complement strand
CTTCCATGGAAGATTACACAGAGTTTTTAGATCTTATTTCTCAAAACGATGGAACTATTGCCATGGCTGCTAGAAAACATTTTGCTGCAAAGGCTTTTAATGTTTCTTCTAACTATGACACGGCAATTTTCAATTATTTTAATGAAGATCAAGAAATTTCGGCCCTTAAAATTTCACAAACAAAGGGCAATGAATTACGGTACGGAGAAAACCCGCATCAAAAAGGATACTTCTTTGGAGATTTCGACCAGATGTTTGATAAACTCCACGGAAAAGAGCTGAGCTACAACAACCTTTTGGATGTGGATGCCGCTGTAAATCTAATGGATGAGTTTAGGGGAGAGCAACCAACTTTTGCTATTTTAAAACACAACAATGCGTGTGGTTTTGCACAAAGAGATACGCTACACCAGGCCTATGTTGATGCCTTGGCTGGAGATCCTGTTTCTGCCTTTGGAGGGGTTTTAATTTCTAACACCCAAATTGATGCAGCTACCGCAAATGAGATCCATACATTATTTTGTGAGGTTGTCATTGCACCTTCTTTTGCTAGTGATGCTATAGAAATCTTAAAAGGAAAGAAAAACAGAATCTTGTTGACACAAAAACAAGTTACACTTTCAAAAACAATAGTTAGAACCTGCCTTAATGGAACCCTAGTACAACAAAGAAATACCATTACAGATACCGCTGAAGGGTTAACACACCCAACAAATAAAAAACCAACCACTCAAGAGCTGAAAGATTTACTTTTTGCATCCAAAATTTGCAAGCATACCAAATCAAATACAATTGTGCTGGCAAAAAATGGTCAGTTATGTGCCAGCGGAACAGGACAAACCTCTCGAGTAGATGCCCTAAATCAAGCAATAGAAAAAGCAAAAAACTTTAATTTTGATCTTCAAGGAGCGGTCATGGCAAGTGATGCCTTCTTCCCTTTTCCTGATTGTGTAGAAATTGCAGATACCGCAGGAATAACCGCTGTAATACAACCAGGAGGCTCTATAAAAGATCAATTAAGTATTGATTATTGTGACGCAAATAATGTTTCAATGGTATTTACAGCAACACGTCATTTTAAGCATTAAATTTTAGTACATTTGTGTAAGAGGCTAAACAAGAATTTATAATTAAAACACCACAATAACATCCATGGGATTTTTTGATTTCCTTACTGAAGAGATTGCCATAGACCTAGGAACGGCAAACACGCTTATTATTCATAACGATAAAGTGGTGGTAGATGCGCCCTCTATCGTTGCACGTGATCGTGAAACTGGCAAAATAATAGCCGTAGGTAGAGAAGCTGCTTTAATGCAAGGAAAAACTCATGAAAACATCAAAACAATTAGGCCTCTTAAGGACGGAGTAATTGCAGATTTTGATGCCAGTGAACAGATGATAAATGTTTTTATTAAAGACATTCCAGCCTTAAAGAAAAAATGGATTACACCTTCTCTTAGAATGGTAATATGTATCCCTAGTGGTATTACAGAGGTAGAAATGCGTGCTGTAAAAGAAAGTGCAGAACGTGTAAACGGGAAAGAAGTATATCTAATACATGAGCCAATGGCCGCAGCCATAGGTATTGGTGTAGATATTATGCAACCAAAAGGAAATATGGTGGTAGATATTGGAGGTGGTACCACAGAAATTGCAGTAATAGCCCTTGGCGGTATTGTTTGTGATAAGTCTGTGAAAGTTGCCGGAGATGTTTTTACCAATGACATTGTATATTACATGCGTACACAGCACAATTTATATGTTGGAGATAGAACCGCCGAGAAAATTAAAATACAAATTGGTGCAGCCACAGAAGATCTAGAACTTCCGCCAGAAGAAATGGCAGTCCAAGGTCGTGATTTGTTAACAGGAAAACCTAAACAAGTAATGACAGGGTATCGTGAAATTGCAAAAGCACTTGATAAATCTATCCTACGTATTGAAGATGCTGTAATGGAAACACTATCACAAACACCGCCAGAACTAGCAGCAGATATATACAATACTGGTATTTATCTTGCCGGTGGAGGGTCAATGCTTAGAGGTCTTGACAAACGCTTATCTCAAAAAACAGACCTGCCAGTATACATTGCAGAAGATCCATTAAGAGCTGTTGTTCGTGGAACGGGTATTACCTTAAAAAACCTTCCTAAGTACAAGAGTGTTTTAATAGGGAAAGGATAAGAATTCAAAAATTAAACGAACCTTGTTTTGTTTTTTTATCTAAGGTTTCTATGCAAATAATAGGTACTAAAAAAAGTATTTCTTGACACACTAAATTCATGCAGCAAATTATTTACTTCTTTATCAAGAACAAAAATTTTCTGTTGTTTGTACTATTGTTTTTAGTTTCCTTTATTCTAACACTTCAATCTCACTCATACCACAACAGTAAACTAATAAGTTCTACAAATTTTTTTAGTGGTAAGATCTATAATGTAACATCAAATATCACCGAATATTTTGACCTTAAACAGCAAAATAAAATTCTTTTAGAGCAAAATAGCATGCTTTTAAAGTTTCAGGCAAATAGCAACAACCCCATATTGCAAAAAGCCCTGGATAGCACCTTGTCAAAGAATTTCAAATTTACGGGTGCAAGGGTCATCAACAATGTGTATGGTAAAACAAACAACCACATCACTATAGACAAAGGCCACAATGACTCCTTAGAGATTGACATGGGCGTTATCACCTCAAAAGGCTTGGTTGGTATTGTAAATAAAACAAGTGGTAAATACGCTAGGATTCAATCTGTACTAAACACAAAAAGTCAAATAAATGCACAACTCAAAAAATCAAAACATTTTGGATTTTTAACCTGGAACACTCAAAACCCGTACGTTGTACAACTCACAGAAATCCCTAAACTAGCTCCTATTGCTATTGGAGACACTATTATTACCGGAGGAAATTCTTCCATTTTCCCTAAAGGTATTTTAGTGGGCAGTGTTGCAAACTATACCTTAGAGAACAACGATAGTTATACGGTAGATGTTAGGCTATTTAACGACATGACCAATCTTAGTCATGTGTATGTGATTAAAAATAAAAACAAGCAAGAGATTATTCAACTTCAATTAAGTGACGATGCAGAATAATCAAATCTTTATAAACATAGTTCGCTTTAGTGTCTTAATGCTGTTACAGGTCATTGTATTAAACCATATTAACTTTACGGGGTATGTAAATCCGTATGCATATCTTATTTTCATACTACTGTTTCCTTTTGATGCAAGTAAGACACTGCTCATTTTTTTAAGCTTCTTGTTAGGCCTTAGTATAGATATATTCTCAGATTCTGGAGGTGTTCATGCAGCTGCTTGTGTGCTTGTTGGCTTTTTACGGCCTATGTTACTTAAATTTTCTTTTGGCGTAAGCTATCAATACAATGCGGTAAAATTAAATAAAGTTACGTTCAAAGAACGCTTGTTATACGTTGCACTTATGGTGTTTATACATCACTTTGTGTTGTTTAGCCTAGAGATTTTTAGCCCATCTCACATTGTTTTAATAATTACATCAACGCTGTTTTCTGGGATATTTAGTGTGCTACTAATTTTATGCATACTCCTTTTATTTAAAACAAAAGAAAGTTAAAAAGACCAAATTAAAGAGTACCACTGTTATATAAAATGAGAAAGTTTTTATTGCTTTTTATTGTTCTTGTCACTGCCCTTGTATTTACAGGGAGGTTATTTTATTTGCAAATTTATGACACTTCTTTTGCAAAACTTTCTGAGAATAATGCTGTAAAAACGGTCTATGATTTCCCGCAAAGAGGATATATATTTGATAGAAACGGCTCCTTATTGGTCCAAAACCAGCCATCTTATGATGTAATGGTTGTTCCAAGAGAGATTAAAGATTTGGACACAGTGGCATTTTGTGAACTGCTTCATATTTCTAAAGAAAAATTTCTAAAAAAACTCTCTAATGCAAAGCGGTATTCTCCTCGTTTGGCCTCCCCTATTATACCTCAACTCACCAAACAAGAGTTCGCCTCACTCTCTGAAAAAATACATAAGCATCATGGATTTTTTATTCAGAAAAGATCATTACGAGATTATGAAGTTTCGCACTCAGCAAATGTTCTTGGGTATATTAGAGAAGTAGATCAAAATATTATTGACAGAAACCCTGCCTATGAATTAGGAGAAATAATAGGCATGACTGGTATTGAAAAACAATACGAACAAATTCTACGAGGCACAAAAGGCGTAAAATACATTCAAAAGGATAGATTCAATAGAGATATAGGGACCTACAAAGAAGGTGTTTTTGACACACTCCCAAAACGCGGAAAAGACATCACCCTAACCATTGATGCTACGCTACAGGCCTATGGAGAAAAACTATTTACAAACAAACGAGGAGGTATTGTTGCCATAGAGCCTTCCTCAGGAGAAATTTTATCTCTGGTAACAGCACCCTTCTATGATCCAGGCTTGCTAGTGGGCAGAGAACGTTCTGAAAATTTCACCAAACTTTATTATGACACCATAGCCATCCCACTTTTTGACAGAGGTCTTAAAGCGGAATACCCTCCAGGATCTCCATTTAAAACCCTAACAGCGCTTATTGCAATGCAAGAAAATGTAGTAAGCCTTGATGAAAAAATTGAATGTCGGGGAGGATATTATTACGGAAAAAGAGGACGTAAATTAGGATGTCATGAGCACAAGAGCCCTATAGATTTGCAGGGAGGAATTGCCAAATCGTGTAACACCTATTTTTGTACTGTTTACAAACGAGTGATTGAAAAATACAACACCCCACAAAAGGGAATAGATAATTGGAAAAATCATTTAACGAGTTTTGGCTTAGGAAATTACCTTGGCTATGACCTTCCCGTTGGTAGTAAAGGAAAGATACCTAATTCAAAAACCTATGATGCCAAATATCCAAACAACAACTGGTATGCAACAGCTACCATCTCAAATGCAATAGGCCAAGGAGAAGTATTGTTAACTCCAATACAGATGGCAAATTTTACAGCAGCCATTGCAAATAGAGGTTGGTGGATACGCCCTCACATGATAAAAAACATACAAGATCATGATACCATAAATAAAAAATTTAAACTCAAAAACAAAACCACTATAGACCCCAAGTATTTTGAACCCATTATAGAAGGTATGCATGATGTATATAGAGATGGAACAGCTTCTTTTCTAAAAATACCAGACATAGAAATTTGCGGAAAAACCGGGACTGCTGAAAACTTTAAAAAAATTGATGGTAGTGTAAAACAACTTACAGACCACTCTGTTTTTGTTGCCTTTGCTCCTAAAGACAACCCAAAAATTGCCATTGCTGTTTTTGTTGAAAACGGATATTGGGGGGCGCGTTGGGCAGGAAGAATTGCCAGTCTTATGATAGAAAAGTACCTTAAAGGAGAAATTACCAGAACAGATTTGGAGGCATTTGTTTTAAACGGATCTTTGGAACAGGAGTACAACAAACCTTATGCTGGAAAGCCATTTAAAATCAACCAATAATGGCAGGGATAAAAAACACATTAAAATTTGATTGGATTATCATCCTGCTATTTTTATCCTTGGTAAGTATAGGGTGGGTAAACATCTATTCTGCATCATACACTCAATCTGGCGGGAGTTTTTTTGACTTTAGCAATATTTACACCAAGCAGCTGCTTTGGATTTGCCTTAGCTTTATACTTATTGTATTTATTTTGGCGCTGGAAGCTAAGTTTTATGAACGGTTTTCGAGTATAATTTACCTCGTTTCATTAATAACCCTTCTAGGGCTGTATGTCCTGGGAAATAATGTAAATGGTGCCACATCGTGGTATTTAATTGGTCCTGCAAGTATACAACCTAGTGAGTTTGCCAAGGCAGCTACAGCGCTAGCGCTAGCAAAATATGTGAGTGACATACAAACCAACATGAACGGTTTTAAAGACCAACTCAAAGCATTTCTTATTTTGGCGTTGCCTGCTATATTTATTATTCCGCAGCCAGATCCAGGAAGCGCCTTAATTTATGTTGCATTTATTTTTCCGCTATATCGAGAAGGGCTCCATTTTGTATACTTATTACTTGGTTTTTTTGCCGCTGCTCTTTTTGTAGGAACCCTGGTTTTGGGTGCTCCATGGATTGCACTTATAGTAGCACTTATAGCCACTGGTATCTTTGTTAGAAACAAAAAACAAAAGCAAAAACCATCTGTTTTTAAATATGCAACCATTGCCTTGGCGTGTATTAGTTTTGCCTTTTCTGTGAGTTATATATTTAACAATGTTTTTGAACAGCGCCACAGAGACAGATTTAATATAGTGCTGGGAAAAGAAATAGACACTAAAGGGATAGGATACAACACCAACCAAAGTGAAATTGCTATTGGAAGTGGCGGATGGTTTGGCAAAGGTTGGACACAAGGCACACAGACCAAAGGTAATTTTGTTCCAGAGCAACACACAGATTATATTTTTAGTACCGTTGGAGAAGAATGGGGTTTTATTGGTAGCCTAGGGGTGGTCATTTTATTTATCTTTTTAATAATACGAGTACTGGTACTAGCAGAGCAACAAAAAAGTAAATTTGCACGTATATACGGCTATAGCGTGGGAGCTATCCTCTTCTTTCATTTTTTTATAAATGTGGGGATGGTAACAGGGTTATTCCCTACGGTGGGGATTCCGCTACCCTTTTTTAGTTATGGAGGCTCTGGGCTGTGGGGCTTTACTATTTTACTCTTTATTTTTGTAAGGCTTGATGCCTCCAACTATTACTACACCTAAAAGTATTAATTTTTCACATCTAGTGCATCTCGAAGGGCATTACCAACTAGCATAAATGCGGTGACTAAACTCATAATAGCTAGCCCAGGAATGATCGCTAGGTAAGGCTTACCCAAAACAATATAGCTGTAATGGTCTTTAATAATACCTCCCCAGCTAGGCATTGGAGGCTGGGCTCCAATACCCAAAAAGCTAAGACCGCTTTCTATAAGAATTGCACCTGCAAAATTAGCAGCGCTAATAATAATAACTGGCGCCATAATATTAGGCAGTATGTGCTTTGTGATAATTCTATAATCTGTAAAACCTAAGGCTCTGGCAGCAGTAACATATTGCATTTGTTTTACACTCATTACCTGTCCTCTTACCACTCTTGCAACCTCAACCCACATGGTGAGCCCTACGGCTATAAAAACCTGCCAAAACCCCTTTCCAAGAGCAAGCGTAATGGCAATAACCAACAAAAGAGTTGGGATAGACCAGGTTACATTAATAATCCACATGATAATGGCATCGATTTTTCCGCCAAAATAACCTGCAACAGCGCCCATAGATATTCCTATTATAAGTGATATAAATACCGCTACAAAACCGATCGCTAAAGAAATACGTATGCCAATTAACATCCTACTTAACAGGTCACGGCCATACTTATCTGTGCCTAATAAAAAAGTTTGTTCTTTAATATATTTACTTGGTATTTGGCTTGATGCGGTAACATTTGGAAACTTATTAAGTAAAAAATCTTTTGTGAAACCAGAGCCGTCTTCTGTGTACTGGGAAATAGAAATACCATTTTGTAAAACACTATAGCCACTTATTGGAATTTCTGTGGTAGCATTTTTGCTGCCAAAGAAAAAAGTATAAAAGCTATTTTGTTGGGCTAACCCAGCAGGTAAAACAAGCATTTTTACCGTAAATCCTGGCGCTTTAGAATGAATAGATAAATGCATTTGATTTGCATTTTCACTGGTATCTGGCGCCAAAGCATAGGCGAAAATTGCCACTAAAATAGCCAAGGTTAAAAAAGCAACACTTAGCATTCCCCAAAAGTTTTTACAAAACTTTTGAAAGGCTAATTGTGATAATGAGGTAGCTTTTTTCACAAGGTAAATGTAGCAAAACTTAGCCACTTTTAAGGCAGAAAAAAACCTGCTATATCGGTTTGATAATAGCAGGTTGTATAGATGTTAATGAAATTTTAATTTTTCAGTTTTGGTAGATTCCCATTTTTAATATCTACCAGCTTTAAATCTTGTAAAACGCTAATTGCCTCCTCAAGGTATACATCTTTGGTCAGGTTTTTATGCCATCTTTTACGTTTCTCAACCAAGGTAGTGTCTTCACGCATTAAAACCAGCTCATCTGGAAGTGAGCGATAACTTAATTTGTTATCATAGGTGTCTAAAGAGTCAAATTTCTCTAAAGCCTGCTTATTTTCATCTATCTGCTTGCTATATCCAGTTAAATTAAGTGTCACATCCATTTGGTCACGACGCTCTTTGATATACATAGCGTTTTGCTCAATAAGTCTTAATTGGTTGTTTTGAGCAATTCGTTTTTTGCTTTTATTTATGGTTGCTAGATAATCTATGTCTCCTTCCCAAAGCTCATAGGATGCTGGAGTAATTTTATCATAAGGCAAGGGGTTGTCATAATCTCGCTCTCCAACATCAAAATAGCTGTACCTATCTGGCATCACCACATCACTTTTAACGCCCTCTAACTGCGTAGACCCTCCGTTAACTCTGTAAAACTTTTGGGTGGTTAGCTTTAAAGCGCCCATATCTCCTTGGTCATTTTTACGCAACCACCTATTTAAATCTACCACATTTTGAACCGTACCTTTTCCGTAGGTTTGCTTGCTTCCAATAACAATAGCCCTTTTGTAATCTTGCATGGCAGCAGCCAAAATTTCTGAAGCAGATGCAGAAAGTTCGTTTACTAAAATAACAAGAGGCCCGTCCCACATAATTGAGGCATCTTCGTCCTCTAATACATCTTTAGAACCATCACTACTTGCAACTTGCACAACGGGACCCTCTTTAATGAAAAGACCTGCAATATCTACTGCCGTTCTAAGTGAACCTCCTCCATTGTTTCTTAAATCTAGTACCAAACCTTCTATCCCCTCTTTTTTGAGACTGAGGATTTCTCTTTTAATATCTGTAGCGGCATTACGCTCCTTATAGTTTTGCATGTTAAAGTAAAATGCAGGCAAATTTATAAGCCCGTAGGTATTGTCCTGTTTATCAATTATAGTTGATTTTGCATAGGTTTCTTCTAATTCTACAACATCACGTGTAATTGTTTCTTCTCGTATTGACCCGTCTACTCCTTTGACAGTAAGTATTACCTTTGATCCCTTGGGTCCTTTTATTAGTTTTACAGCATCATCAATTCTCATCCCAACAATACTAACTGGCTCCAGTTCATCTTGCTGTCTAACTTTCAGTAAAACATCTCCTACCTCGATGTGTTCACCACGCCAAGCAGGACCGCCACTTATAACCTCCATTACATTAATGTAATCTTTCTTTTTTTGGAGTCTAGCCCCAACACCTTCAAGTTTTCCTGACATGCGCTGGTCAAAACGATCTTTATCTGGAGGCGCCATATAGTTGGTGTGTGGGTCAAACTGCTCCACAATTGTGGTTAAAAAAATGGCAAAATAATCTTTGCGTTGCAAATCATCTGTAAAATCATAATACTCCTCTAAGTTTGTTTGGGTAGAGGCTCTAGATTTTTCTTCTAATTGTGTGTCTGTTAGGTCTTCATTACCCGTGGCAATGTATTTTTTTGATTGTTTTATAGCATCTGCTTTTCTTTTTTCTACGGTTTGCTTCTCTTCTAGAAAATCATAATAGGTAGAGATGGTAGAAAACTTTAATTGTTTTCTCCAACGGGCTTGCAACTCGTTTTTTGTGCTTGCATAGCTAGAGGCATCATAATCTACATTGATGGTTTCCTCTTTTGTATAATCAAAAGGAACGCTTAACGCGTTTTGATACAGTGTTTTTGACTCCTCCATACGCAGTACCAGGCGATCGTAAACCAAATTAAAAAAAGACAATTCTTTCATTTTTAATTGGTCGTCTATCTGTAATTTATACTGTTCAAATTCTTGGATATCTTGCGCTAAAAAATAGCGTTTAATAGGGTCTACTGCGTCAATAAACTTGGTGTACACAGCCATAGAAAAAGCATCATCTATGGGCAGGGCATCATAGTGCCCTTTTTCAAGAACATAGGTTACCAAATCTATTAAGAGCTTGTCTTTCTCTGGATCATCAAAGCTTTTAGTGGTAAAGCTGCAAGATGCTGCCGCCACAAAAACAGCCAATAAGAGTACTTTAAAATTCTTTTTCATCAATTGCATATACTGTCTTTTTAAGTAAGGTTAAAAATATATAAAAAACCATGCCAAGCCTCTTTATAATTCCTATATTTTTGTTAATAGATGGCTAAAAATTGTTATTTTTCTCCATGGTTATACATACAATTAATAACTGTATTTTTGTAGGACAAACACAGCACCAATGAACGCAAAAAAACCATTAATTTTAGTCACTAATGACGATGGCATTACCGCCCCTGGAATTAGAGCACTCATTGAAGTAGCAACTACTTTTGGAGACGTTGTAGTGGTAGCACCAGACGCACCCCAAAGTGCTATGGGTCATGCCATAACTATTAACGATACCATATACTGCAATAGTATATTAATTGACAAAGAAGCTCCTCAAAAAGAATATAGTTGTAGCGGTACTCCCGTTGATTGTGTGAAAATTGCTATTAACGAATTGCTAGACAGAAAACCAGACATATGCCTAAGTGGTGTAAACCATGGGAGTAATTCTTCTATTAATGTAATATATAGCGGAACCATGAGCGCAGCTGTTGAGGCAGGAACCGTCGGTATTCCATCTATTGGATTTTCTTTATTAGACTACTCCCTAGAGGCAGATTTTGAACCTGCAAAAAAATACATCAAGCTAATGGTTGAGAAATGTCTTACTAAAGGGCTACCCTCTGGAGTTGTTCTTAATGTAAACATTCCTAAACTACCCCAAGAGAAAATTAAAGGGATAAAGGTGTGCAGACAAGCAGATGCGTATTGGCAAGAAAAATTTGACAAAAGAACAAGCCCACTGGGCAGAGATTATTACTGGCTTACAGGATCTTTTATTAATAAAGACAAAGGCGAAGACACTGACGAATGGGCACTTGCCAATGGATACGTATCTGTGGTGCCAGTACAATTTGATTTAACAGCTCACCACGCCATAAAAGACATTAACACCTGGGATTTATAGATGAACAAACAAATAATAATAGGCTTTATAACCGGGATTATTGCAAACGCAATAGGAATAGCCATATGTATAGCTGTCATATCCTTGATTAAAGGAACGAGTATTTCAGAAGTTTTTGACTTTTATATAAAGACCGCAAACGCATGGGCAGTATTAACTTTAGGCGCTTTACCAAACCTGGCATTGTTTTTCGGTTTTTTAAAGTTTGATAGAGATTACAATGCTAGAGGTGTTGTAATGGCTACATTTATGGCAGCTATTTCAGCATATATACTCTATTTTAATTAATTTTTATTTCTGAAATCCTAGAACAACATACTATATGAAGTATTATATCATTGCAGGAGAGGCCTCAGGAGATTTACACGGTGCAAACCTTATTAAATCAATAAAGGCTAAAGATCCAAAAGCTAGTTTCAGGTTTTGGGGTGGAGATTTAATGCAACAACAAACCCAAGGTCTGGTAAAACATTACCGAGATCTTGCCTTTATGGGTTTTATTGAAGTTCTATTTAACCTAAGGACTATTTTTAAAAACATTTCTGTTTGCAAAAAAGACATTACAGGCTTCCAGCCAGATGTGATCATCTTTATTGACTATCCTGGATTTAATTTACGTATTGCCAAATGGGCAAAGAAAGAAGGTTTTAAAACACATTATTATATCTCCCCTCAAATATGGGCCTGGAAAGAAGGAAGAATCAAAGACATAAAAGCAGATGTGGATGCGATGTATGTAATCCTTCCCTTTGAGAAAGACTTCTATCAAGACAAACATAATTTTCCGGTACATTTTGTTGGACACCCACTTATTGACGCCATTAACAATAGAGAACAGACAAACAAAGAAGCATTTGCCAAACTCCATGGACTAGACCAAAGACCTATTATTGCGCTACTGCCAGGAAGCAGAAAGCAAGAGATATCAAAAATGCTGCGTATTATGCTATCTATTACAGATACATTTGAAGACTACCAATTTGTGATAGCGGGAGCCCCAAGTCAAGACGCATCATTTTATGCACCTTTTTTAAACAAGCAAAACATACATTTACTGTTAAACAAAACCTATGATTTACTCTCGGTATCTCATGCTGCAATTGTTACCTCTGGAACAGCTACCTTAGAAACAGCACTCTTTAAAGTGCCGCAAGTTGTTTGTTACAAAGGAAATGCAATATCTGTAGCCATTGCAAGACAGGTTGTTAAGCTTAAATACATTTCTTTAGTAAACCTTATTCTAGACAAAGAAGTGGTTACAGAGCTCATCCAGGGAGATTTCAACACCCAGCGTTTAATAAAAGAACTCACCAAAATTCTAGACAAAGACAATAGAGCATCGTTGCTTAAATCTTACGATGCCTTAGAGCAAAAACTAGGAGGTATTGGCGCCAGTGATACCACAGGGCAGTTAATAGTTGATGCACTAAAATAAACCCTACAAGGGTTGTTAAAAACATATTTGCGCAAACCAAAACAAAGTGGTTTATAAATTTTTAGTACTTTTAAAAAAGCTCCCAAGGTTATAGGTCTTTGATACCTATAGTTTGAAACACTCCAACCCGTTTATAATTACAACCGCTATAGCTTTTGCTATAGGTATTAGTATTGGTTTTTTTAAGGCTAACTTCCTCCCACTATTATTGCCCCTAGTTTGTTTGCTGCTTTTGGTAATGAGCATTTTTTGGTATGCAAATAAAAATAGTTTCTACAACAGCCCATGGTTTGGGATTACATTATGTGTGTTTTTTATATCTCTTGGGTGTTATAAATACCAAATCACAATTCCTGAATTTCAGCAAGAGCATTACATACATACACTAAGCCAAAACAGACAGCTAGTACAACTACAGATTAAAGAAATCTTAAAACCAGATACCTACAATTACAAATACAGAGCGGCCACACAAGCCCTAGACGGAGTTTCGTGCAAAGGGGATATAGTTTACCTAATTACCAAAGACAGTCTAGCAAAACCACTTACTATTGGTGATAGGATTATATTAAATGAAAAATTAACTCCTGTAGTTGGGCCAAAAAACCCGTACCAATTTAACTATGCAGCTTATTTAAAAAATCAAGGCATATATCACGAAATTCATAGCAGCTATAATGAGATTTTAAAACTACAGCCAGCAGCATCTTCTTTAAAAGGAGCTGCAGAGCAATTTAGAAACTACTGCATTTATAAACTTTCACAAACAAGCATTTCTCAAAAAGAACTAGCCGTTATACAGGCATTAGTATTAGGACAAAAAAGAGCCTTAGACAAACAAATATACCAAGCTTATGCGGCTGCAGGAGCCGTACACATATTAGCAGTTTCTGGATTACATGTGGGGATACTATATGATATATTACTAACTCTACTAGCTCCCGTAACTAGACTTCAAAAAGGAGAAATTATTCGTAGTATTACTATTGTTTTGAGTTTGTGGTGTTATGCCCTTTTTACAGGATTATCTGCCTCTGTGTGCAGGGCGGTTACTATGTTTAGTTTTTTTGCAGTGGCGCAAGCTTTGGGTAGAAAAACCAGTACTATTAACACCCTTAGTTTGTCATTTAGTTGCTTACTTTTTTATAACCCTTTGTATTTGTTCCAGGTTGGGTTTCAATTAAGCTACCTAGCCGTTTTATCGATTATTACATTACAACCCAAACTTGCAAGCTATTACACCCCTGGTAACAAACTAGCCAAACTACTATGGAATACCATGACCGTTACCCTTGCAGCTCAAATTGGTCTTGGGCCATTAAGCATTTATTATTTCAATCAATTTCCAGGGTTGTTTTTCATTACCAACATCATTGTATTGCCTTTACTGGGCGGGGTATTGAGTATTGGTTTTTTTATAGTAATTCTTGGATGTCTTACTATTGTGCCAGATAGTTTGGCAAAAATCTATGGAAATATAATAGCCATACTCAATGATTTTATTACTTGGGTAGCCACGCAAAATGCTTTTTTATTTAAAGAAATTTATTTTCCTAAGCCGTTTTTATTTGTAAGCTATGGTGTGATTATTTGCTTGTTATGGGTGTGCAGAAAATGGAATTTCAAGAACCTGATGCTTTGCCTGGGATCTTGCGGGATTGCCTTGGGGGTTTTAACCATAATGAAGGTATATCCAACACCCGCTCATCTTATTGTATTTCACAAATACAAACAAACACTCCTTGGGGTTAAACAAAAACACCAAACAACTTTGTTGGTGCCAGACAGTATAACTCCCGCTATGGCTAGTCTAATTTCAAGTTACAAAACAGCAAATTACAATAGCAGTAGTGCACAAAAAAAATTACCTAATATGTTTACCTTTAAAGAGATACCTGTTTTAATTTTGGATAGTGTTGGAGTGTTTCCAAAAGTCTTACAAAAACCAGTTGTTGTATTAACGCAAAATACGCAAATACATCTTGCGCGTTTTATAGATAGCGTATCGCCCAGGCGTATCATCGCCGATGGAAGTAATTATAAAAGTTATGTTGATCGCTGGAGGGAAACATGCATTGAAAAAAAGATCCCTTTTCATAGCACCTATGAAAAGGGAGCTTTTATATGGCAATAAGTATTATCTGGATTTAAAAGTACCTTTAAAATTCTTTTGATATATATCCCACTGTGCTCTGGTGGTAATCTCCTTATATTGATCTGTAACAATCATTTTTAAATATAGCTCTAGCTCTTGAGGTGTTTGATACCCAACTATAGACTGTATTAATGTCCCGTCACTCTCAAAAAATGCCAAACTAGGATACCCTTGAAGCTTTAAAGCATCTGCAAAAAAATGAGTAGCATTTCTACCGCGTTTACCCGCTCTGTAATTTGGATTTGTGTAGGTAAACCCTTTATATGTGATTGGGTCTTCGCCTTCTGCATTAAACTTTACAGGATAAAAGTGTTCATTTATATAAGCAATGACATCTGGATTACTAAAGGTGTTTTTATCTAGTAGTTTACAGGGGCCGCACCAGGTGGTGTAGACATCCATAAATATTTTTTTGGGCGTTTGCTGCTGGGCAACAAGCGCCTGGTCCATTGACATCCAAGCTATTTCTTGAGCTGTAAGGCTTGCTGTAGAAATTAAAAAAACGAATACTAAAAGTGCTTTTTTCATAAACTAAAATAAACAAAAAACGTTCCATACATGGAACGTTTTTTATACTTATAAATTGTGCTGTTAGCGAATTCCATGCATTTTTTTCAAAAGCATTTTGTTTAACATTAACATTACAAATCCTGCAGAAATAGGAATTAAAGTAAATATCATAAAGAAATAAGAAAGCCCTTTTTCTTCAAGAATTGGATCCATATAACTACCTGTAATACCTGCCGCAGTATTTGCAATAAAATTGGCTACAAACCAAACTCCAAACATTAATCCAATAAGTTTCGCTGGTGCAAGTTTACTTACGTAAGACAAACCAACCGGAGAAATACACAACTCACCAAGAGTATGCAATAAATAAGCTAAGATTAAGAAAATCATACTCACAGAAGCGGTTTTAGCTCCAAGAGGAATCTCTAAAGAACCATAGGCTAATACACCAAATCCAAGACCGAGCAATATCAATCCAAGAGCAAACTTTACTGGCCCTGTAGGATTTAATTTACTGGCCCATATTTTAGAAAATATTGGTGCAAAAGCAATTATAAAGAAAGAGTTAAGGATTCCAAACCAAGAAGCCGGAACTTCTGCAGACTCAGACACCCATTCTCTTTGTAACATCCAAATTACAATACCCCAAATAATAACAAAACTAGCTCCTAATAAAATATTAGATAGCGAGTATTTTGAGAAGGTTTGTTTGAATAGCATAGAAAGCACCCATGTTATGATAATCATAGGAATGACAGTTAACAGGGTATTAAATATCTTAAAGGTAGCTGCACCATCTCCGGTTAACATACGATCTGTATAATCATTAGCGAAAATTGTCATAGAACCCCCCGCTTGCTCAAAAGCCCACCAAAAGAAAATAGTGAAAAAGGCTAAAATACCTATTACAACCAACCTGTCTTTGGTTACTTTGTTTGCATTTAATTCATCTACTGCAACAGTTTCTTGTTTGGAAGCTTCAACAACAGCCTCTTTAGCGGCCTCTATACTTTCAGGGTTATTTGGCGAAAGACCAATCTTCCCAAAAATAGTTTGAGCAAAGTAGAACTGTAACATTCCAAAAAGCATAAAGATTCCTGCTAGACCAAAACCAAAGTGCCATCCAATTTTCTCGCCAATGTATCCACAAAGTAAAATACCTAGAAAAGCACCAGCATTAATACCCATATAGAAAATGGTATATCCTGCATCTTTTTGGTCTCCTTCTCCTTTATATAGTTGCCCTACCATGGATGAAATATTCGGCTTAAACAATCCATTTCCAACAATAAGTAAACCTAGACCTAGGTAGAAAAATGGATCTGCAACTCCCTCTAGAGCCATAGAACCATGTCCTAAAGTCATTAGCAATGCTCCCAAAATAATTGCATTACGGTACCCCATAATCTTATCCGCAATTAACCCTCCAAAAATAGGTGTGATGTAAACAAGCCCAGTGTACCAAGCATATAAGACCAATGCCTCAGAGCGGTCCCAACCCCAGCCTTCATCAAGTACTGAAGATATTAAGAAAAGCACTAATAGTGCTCGCATACCATAGTAAGAAAAACGCTCCCACATCTCTGTGAAAAATAGTACAAACAAACCAGATGGATGTCCTAGTACTGTTTTTTGGTTCGTTTGTGAACCCCCAAATTTAAATTCCATATTAGTGATTATTAGTTATTAATTATTGATTATAAGTTCTGTTTGATAAAATTGGTCATTTTAGTGTACAAATGCAGGCGTGTGTTTCCTCCATAAATACCGTGATTTTTGTCTGGATATATAGCCCAGTCAAACTGTTTATTGGCCTGCACCAAGGCTTCTACCAAACGGGTGGTATTTTGCACATGTACATTATCATCTGCACTACCGTGCACCAGTAAAAACTTTCCTTTTAAACCATTCACATGATACATGGGTGAGTTGGTATCATACCCACTAGCATTTTCTTGAGGCGTGGTCATGTACCGCTCTGTATAAATGGTATCATAAAACCTCCAACTGCTAACAGGAGCCACTGCAATTGCCATGGAGAATGTATCTGGACCCTGAAACAAACAGTTACTAGACATAAACCCGCCATAACTCCAGCCCCAAATACCAATTCTATTGGCATCTATATAAGGTAAAGCACCTAGTTTTTTTGCAGCAGTAATTTGATCTTCTACTTCATATTTTCCAAGCTCTAATTGGGTTACTTTTTTAAAATCTCTCCCTTTTAAACCAGTCCCTCTTCCATCTATACACACTACAACATACCCCTGTTGGGCAAGCATTTGGTGCCAATAATCATTACTCCCGTTCCATTTATTGGCTACGTTTTGAGAGCCAGGACCTGAGTATTGATACATAAATAGAGGGTACTTTTTGGAAGGGTCAAAATCCAAAGGCTTAATGGTATACATGTTTAAATCATTCCCGTTTATAGAGATGGTAGAAAATTCTTTTTTAGACATTTTATACCCTGCCACTTTATTGGCTAAATCTGTATTGTCTTTAATTTGTTTAACAACCGCTCCTGTTTTGGTGTCATTTAAAGTAAAGATACTTGGAGTGGTTACACTTTGAAATGTGTTGATATAAAAGGAATAATCTGCACTAAAGGCAGCCCTGTTAGTTCCTGTGGCTACAGATAGCTCTCTCTTGTCTTTACCTTTTGCATTGACGCTATACACACCTCGGTTAATACTACCGTTTTCTGTACTTTGGTAAAAAACGGTATTACTTGTTGGGTCATAGCCGTAATAGTTAGTGACTTCCCAAGCGCCTTTAGTGATTTGATTTTTAAGAACTCCACTTTTACTAAAATGGTAGATATGATTCCATCCATCACGTTCGCTGGTCCAAATAAAACTATTGTCTTTGAAAAAAGTTAGGTTGTCTGTAACATCAACATAGGCATCATCTTTTTCTTGTAACACCAGTGAGGTTTCATTTTTATGGGCATCAACAAAAATAAGATCTATGGTGTTTTGTTTTCTATTTGTAGTTTGGACGCTAAGCACGTTGGCATCCTGGGTCCATTTAATTCTTGGGATGTAATAACTGTTGTACCCAGACAAGTCTACATTACTTGTTTTTTCACTCTCAAGATCGTATAGATGCAATGAAACTATTGCATTGGGATCTCCAGCTTTAGGATATTTGAAAACTTGTTGGCTAGGGTATAAATCTGTTCCGTATACATCCATAGAAAAACGAGGCACTGAGGTTTCATCAAATTTAATATATCCTATTTTAGATCCGTCTTTATTCCACTCAAAGGCTCTTACAAAGGCAAACTCTTCTTCATACACCCAGTCTGTAATCCCATTAATAATACTATTTTTAAGACCGTCTTTAGTGATTTGAGTAGTAACACCAGTGCTTAGGTTTTTAATAAATATATTGTTGTTATATCCATAGGCCACTTTGGTTCCGGCAGGATTTAACACAGGTTCTTGTATTTTATTTTCTGAAACAAGCATCATTTTTTCAGTAATCACGTCATACACGTAATAGGTTCCTAGAGAAGATCTTCTATAAATTTGTTGTAAATCTGTTGCTAGCAAAACTTTAGTTTCATCTTCACTAAGGGTGTATGACAAAAAATAATTCGCATCTTTTATTTGAGAAGAAGATACTATAGTTTTTACTTTTTTACCGCTTATGTAATCATACACATCTACAGAAGATCCGCCAGAGAGCCTGTTATAATTAAGCACTGCGTATTGTTTACCGCTTTTTAGAGAACGTAACTCATCAAGGCCTTGGGTTCTAAAACTACCGCTCCATATTTCTTCAAGATCGATCTGTTTTTGTTGCCCGGTTGCAACACTAAAACTTATAATAAAAAGGAGCAAAAAGCCTAGGCGCATAATGGTGTTTAATAGGTGAATTTTATAGTATCACAAGTTTAATAAAATTATACCAAACTAGGCCCTTTTTTGGAGTTAAAAACAAGAATAGCAGGGCGCAAGTAAAAAAAGTTGCCCTATAAAAAATTATTATTTCAAGATGCTTTGATTTTAAGCAACATAATATGCTTTATAGTATCTTTGTGATTTAAAACTAAAATGTATGTCAAATCCAATTTCAGGATTTTCAAAACTTTCCAAGGCTCAAAAAATTGCCTGGGTTTCCAAGAACTATTTTAAGGCAAACGAGCAAGCTACACAGGTGCTTCAAAGGTATTGGAACTCAGACAAGGAGTTACAAAAACTACATGACGATTTTATAGAAAATACAATATCTAATTATTATTTGCCTATGGGTATTGCGCCAAATTTTTTGGTGAATCAAGATTTATATGCAATCCCAATGGTCATTGAAGAAAGCTCTGTGGTTGCTGCTGCAAGTAATGCTGCAAAATTCTGGCTAGATAAGGGCGGCTTTACAACCCAGGTAATAAGTACTACTAAAAACGGACAGGTCCATCTTAATTTCTTCGGAAATACTGCAGACATGACTGCTTTTTTCGGTGTTATAAAACCAATACTAATCGCTAGCATTTCGCAGGTTGAAAAAAACATGAAAAAACGTGGAGGCGGGCTGCTTGACATACAGCTCATAGATAGCACAGATACCTTAGAAGGGTTCTTTCAGCTACATTGTACATTTGAAACACTGGACGCCATGGGCGCCAACTTTATAAACACCTGCTTAGAAACCTTTGCACAAACCCTTGAAAGAGAGGCCAAAACTTATAAAGCATTTAACACCTCACAAACCTATCCAGAGGTTGTCATGAGTATTTTATCCAATTATACTCCAGAATGTGTGGTTAGAGCCTCTGTATCTTGTCATGTAGATCTTTTAGCGCAAAAAGATTTGGAAGGTCGCGTTTTTGCCCAAAAGATAGTTAGAGCCATAGCCATTGCAAAAGCAACTCCAAGAAGAGCCGTTACACACAACAAAGGAATCATGAATGGTATTGACGCCGTTATACTAGCAACTGGTAATGACTTTAGAGCAGTAGAGGCAGCAGTACATGCATATGCATGTAAAGACGGCCACTACAGTAGCCTTACTCATGCTAGTGTAGAGAATGATATTTTTAAAATGTGGATTGAACTCCCGCTTGCCCTTGGTACTGTTGGTGGTTTAACATCATTGCATCCTTTGGTAGGTTTTGCCTTTGATCTTTTACAAAAGCCAAATGCTAAAAAATTAATGCAGTTAGTAGCTGTTGCCGGCTTGGCACAAAACTTTGCTGCGCTTCGCTCTTTGGTAACTACTGGAATCCAGAAAGGACACATGAAAATGCATTTAATGAATATTTTAAACGGGATCCAAGCAACAGATACAGAAAAGGCAAGTGCGGTAGCACATTTCAAATCAAACCAAATATCTCATAGCGAGGTGATTTCTTTTATAGAACAACTAAGAGCATAAAGTGAGCAGGCAAACTATATATAAAAGCCATGGTAAACTTCTAATCACGGGAGAGTATGTTGTTTTGGATGGAGCAACAGCGTTAGCTATACCCACAAGGTATGGACAATCTCTCACTGTTACAGATAATAACGAGATGACCCTTGATTGGGTAAGTAAAGATCATACAGGTAATATTTGGTTTGAAACACATATAGACCTTAAAAGCCTTACCAGTAGCAATACATCTAAAATAGCCAAAACACTGTGTACTATTTTACAAACGGCTAGAATACACAACACTTCATTTTTAAAGCAAAGTAAAGGTTTAGCAGTACTTACACAATTAGATTTCCCGAGAGATTGGGGGCTAGGAACTTCCTCTACCCTTATCAACAACATAGCACAGTGGGCTCAAATAGATGGCTTTACCCTCTTAAAAGAAAGTTTTGGGGGCAGTGGGTATGATATTGCTGCAGCGCAGCATAATACCCCTATTTTTTATACCCTAAAAGATAACATGCCACAGGTGCAACCCTGCACGCTTACTTGGAGCTTTACAGATCATTTGTTTTTTGTGCACCTCAACCAAAAACAAGATAGTAAACAGGCAATTAACACTTACAAGAAAATAGAGAAAGACCCAAGGATACTTGAGGCCATTACAGATTTAAGCAAAAAAGCGCTTGTTTGTTACACCCTTGAAGATCTAGAAAGAATTCTAGATGCACATGAAAAGAAAATAGCTTTACTTCTGGGACAAGCCACTGTTAAAGAGTTATTATTTAATGACTATCCAAACTCCATAAAAAGCCTTGGCGCCTGGGGAGGAGACTTTGTACTCGCTACAGGAAGCAAACAAGACATGGCCTATTTTAAAAATAAAGGATATACCACCATCATTGCTTTTGATGATATGATTGCATAAAAAACCAAAGAAGTAAATCACCCTTTAGCTTTAAAATTATGCAAAAAAAAGCGCAACCCTAGGGTTGCGCTAATATTTAATTGAAGGCTTGAAAAACTTAAGCTGTTTTCTTAACTGCTAAAGAATAAATTACAAGACCAAATCCAATTTTGTTAATTGCATCTGCGATGTTATACAGTACTTGCATGTCTAGTTCCATTCCGAAGAATAAACCTGCATCACCATACCATCCTGCTGTTCCAGCCATGTAACCAATTGGGTAAATTGCCCAACCAACTAGTACGAACCAGCAAAGTATTTTGTGAGCTGCTAAAACATCTCCACCAGCTTCTTTTGCTAGTTTTGCTGCTCCACCTAACCAAATCTCGTATACAATTGCAAAATAAGCTAAACCAGAAATGGTTCCCCAAATTACTGCATCATAACCAGATTCTCCCATGTATCCTGTAACTAACATAATCACAGAAAGGAAAATTAAACGCCACATTAAAGATTTTTTTGCACCAGCTACCTTTAGAATTAAGTAGAACTCAACGCACATTAGTGGAACAGTTAAAATCCAATCCACATATCTAAATGCTGTAATGTTCATTGCATCTCCAGCCATAGCTGCGTCACGCATGTACATGTAGTGTACTGCTGCAATAAAAGTAATTAAACCAGACACTAAAACAGAAGTTCTCCATTTTTTGTCAAATTGATTTAACGATAAGAAAAAGAAAGCAGAAGCTGCCATCATTGCCATACATCCTATAAAGAATGTGAAATTGACTGGGCTATTTACGTCCCCCAAAATTAGTAAAGTAGAATTTGTCATTTTTTTTTGGTTTTGTTAATATTGTTTAAGGTATAAATTAAACAAAAAAAAATGCAACAACCTAGCACTTTTTAAAGTAATTTGATAAAATTCAATAAATAACATTATTAATTTGATAAATTTACCGCATGAACATTAACAATATCTTGATTACAACAACTTTTTTCTGTCTCTGGCTTACAAGCCAAATCCCTGAGAGTGTGCAGTATGGTATCGGGTTCTTTTTTATTTTTACACTTGGTATTTTACATGGATCTAATGACCTGTCTATTGTCAGTAAAATTAAAAAAGTAGCTACCTTAAAAAGACTTGGGTTGTTTTTATCTGGATATATACTGGTAGTAATTATTGCAGCACTTATATTCTATATAGCACCAAAAATTGCATTGTTGTTTTTTATTTTATTTAGTGGATATCATTTTGGAGAACAACACTTTCATAACATTGTAAAGAAAAGTTCTCTCTTGAGAGCCATTCTCTTTATCAGCTATGGCTTAGTGGTACTATTTTTAATCCTTGCCCTAAACATACCTGAGGTGTCTATTATAATAAAGGACATCATTGGCTACACCCTTGACAACAATGTGTATTACTACTGCTTACTTGGGTCCTTTATTGTCTTTGCCTTGACGGGGGTCAAATACTACCTAGACCACACCTTTAGTCTTAAAACTATTGCCTATGAACTTTTCTTGCTATTAGTGTTCTTTATAGTTTTTAGTAGCTCAAATCTTATATGGAGCTTTGCCATATATTTTATATTATGGCATAGTATTCCTTCTATTATAGAACAATTAGACTACCTGTATAAAGAAATTTCCTGGAAATCGTTTTTAAAATACATTCAAAAATCATTTGTGGTATGGCTTATCTCAATTGTAGGCATTGGCAGCTTATTGTATTTCTTTAAAGATGATAAGCAGATTTTTCTACCTATTATTTTTTCTTTTTTAGGAGCAATAACTTTTGCGCATTCTTTTGTAATTTCAAAAATGTTCAAAAAAAATCCGCCTACTTTTAAAAAGTAGACGGATTAAAATAATATTTAAATCCTTTTAAAAGAAATTAGCTCTATTGTCTTCAATCTCTGCAGCATTTTTGAGTGCTTGGTACACTTTGGTATTTACCGCTGGTGTAGCGGCGCTATTTAATTGGTTTGCAAAAGAAGCGTAATTATCTAAAGCCGGGGCATTGTTAACAGCCGTTACACGCACTATAAACACCCCTTTTTCTCCAGCAATTAAGCTAGTTGTTTCTCCAGCAGCTTTTGCAAATGCAGCACCTACTACCTCAGGTTCTGCGCCTGCGCCAGGTATAGTTGGTGCGGCCATAGTAATGGCAGTTGCGTTTTGCAGTGTAATGCCTTGACTAGATGCAATAGCATCTAAATCATTACCAGAAATAGTGGCCATGATTTGTTTTGCTTTGAGGCCGTTTCTAAGTTTTGGCATTACCAAAGCAGATGCCTCAGCAATACTCATTAAGCCTTTAGGACTCTTTCTAGTAAGTTGTACAACCACATAGCCATCTAGAATACTAAAACGCTTTACATCTGTAACAGATACATCTTCTCCAAAGGCCCAGTTTACTATACTACGATTATTTCCAACTCCAGGGATGGTAGCATCTAAGGGTCCAATTTTATTTACTGGCTTTAAAGCAAGTTCTTGCTGCTTTGCAATTTGGGAGAAATCACCTTTTTGCGCAGCCAACTCAAACCTTGAGGCATTTGCAAACACTTCATTAAGTGTTTTTTCTGAAGCTTCAATCTCTTTAGAGAGTGTTGCAAACTTCATTGCTTTTTGCTTATTCTTTTGCTCTTGAACCTCTACAACATGAAAACCAAACTCAGTTTCAACAACACCAAGAGTTCCTGTTTTATTGTCAAAAATAAAGTCATTAAATTCTTTGGTCATTTTTCCTGGTCCAGCATATCCTAAATCACCTCCCTTATCACTGTTTGATTTATCATCAGACAATGTTTTGGCTAGGGCTTCAAATTTCTTTTTATTTCTTTTTAAAACTCTTGCAATACTATCTGCCATAGACTTGGCATCTTCTTTACTTCGCGTAATTGCATCAGAGGCTCTAAAAGATCCTTGGTATCTTATCAAGATATGTCTTGATTGCACAGAATCTGGCATTTGTGTTATGCCAATTACTTTTGAAATATTATTATTGTCTCCCAATTTGTAAGGGCCGTAAATACCATTTAAAG
Organism: Patiriisocius sp.; assembly: GCA_965656925.1. GTDB lineage: Bacteria > Bacteroidota > Bacteroidia > Flavobacteriales > Flavobacteriaceae > Patiriisocius. The sequence continues at coordinate 66,348 of CBFHMO010000001.1, read as the reverse complement.
GTGTTGCAAAAAGATCTTCTGCAATAGCCTCTGGAATATCACTTTTAAAGAAATACCTGTCCTGGAAAGGAACATCACTATTGTCATTAATGAAATTTTGGTAATCTTGGGTATTTTCTAAGCCTTTTAAAATCTCTGTAGCTTTTATATTTGAGTTGTATACCTCACGGTCTTTCAAAAGACTTGTAATAGCTGCTTCTGCGTCTGCAATATCTACATCTGAAGGTGCTTCAGAAAATGACACAAACTGCACATCAACCTGCGGAGTTTGCTCGTAATCTGCAGCGTTATTTCTAATGTATGCTTCAATTTCTGAATCTGTAACACTTACATCTGCATCTGGTATAGAGGTGTAAGGCACATATACATACTGCATGTTAATTTTATCATTCTGGTAACGATACTCTTGCTCACCTTCACTAAGGGTGCTTCTCATACCCGCTTTAATCATGTTGTAGTAGGTAGTCTGCAAAGCGCCGCTCTTTAAATTATTTTCATAATCTAACCACTGCTGATAAGCAGTTGGATTGGTTGCTTTTACATTTGCAATATATTCTTGCACTTTTAAGGCGCTGTAAATTCCGTCGGCGTCTTGAAAGGTTGGATTTGAAGCCAGACCCATTCGCAATGACTCTTCTAATTGCTCTTTTTGAGCAGTAAGTCCTAAAGCATTGTATTGTTGTTGTTGCAATACACTACGCAGTTCACGATCCCAAACCATATTCATTGCCTGAGCAGTAGTTCCATTCTCTCCCAAGTTTCGTTGTGTGACCTCTACTTGCTTCATAAAAATATCACGCGTAAGGGATTCACCATTTATGGTAGCTACTGTTGTTAATGATTTTTCAGAAGAAAAACCACCATTACGTATTACATCTGCCAAGATGAAAGAGAATAATGCTAACGCTATAATTATGATAAGGAAAACGCCTCTTTTTCTAATGCTATTTAATATTGCCATCTGTCATTTTTAATTTAAGAACACTCTACATGTAGTGTTCGCATTAATTTAGTGGGCGAAAATACCATTTTCCCTGCACTAATAAAATAGTTTTGATGAAAAGTTACAGCAAAAAACTGCATGAAATTCTAAAGAGAAACTACAAGCAATGAATTTTCATTCACCCACCCTAAGATTGCTTAGGTGTCTGGATTGTTTATTTTAATGCAAACCAAGTCAATTTTGGTTGTAGAAACCTCCATGATTTCTATCTGGTACTTACCTATCACTACGGTTTCTCCAGCCTGGGGTATTCCTTGTGTGAAATTAACAATCATGCCTCCAAGGGTTTCGTAATGCTCCTGTTCTGGCAAAGAAAGTTTGTAGTTTTCATTTAAGTAATCAACCTCTAGACGGGCCGAAAACCTGTAGTGATCTTCTTCTATAACCTGCTCTATAAGGGCGGTGTTGTCATGCTCGTCTTCTATTTCTCCGAAGAGCTCCTCAATGATATCCTCTACGGTAATAACCCCACTGGTACCGCCATACTCATCTACCACAACTGCAATACTTTTATGTTTTTTACTTAAAATATTAAGCACATCTTTTGCCAACATAGTTTCTGGCACAAACACCACAGGTATAAGCATATTTTGGATACTAGATGGCTTTTTAAACAGCTCGAAAGAATGTACATAGCCAACTACATCATCAATATTTTCTTTATAAATTATTATTTTGGAGAGTCCCGTTTCAGTAAAAAGAAGACTTAACTCATCAACAGCTGTAGAGATGTCAACCGCCATTATTTCGGTCCTTGGTATCATGACCTCGCGAGATTTTATGTCTGAAAAATCTAGCGCATTTTGAAATATCTGAATTTCAGAATCTACCTCATCTTCTGTCTCAATAGCCTGCATTTGTTCACTGATGTAATTTCCTAGTTCAATTTTACTAAAACTAAGTCTTACCTTATCTCCATCTGTTTTAAAAATGTATTTTAAAACCAAATCTGAAATCCATAAAATAAATTCAGAAATCAAGGAAAAAACAATGTAAAAAAAGTAAGCTGGAACAGCAAAAAACTTCACCAAATCATTGGCATAAATCTGAAAGAATACCTTGGGCAAAAACTCAGCTGTAAGCAAAATCACAAGGGTAGAAACAATGGTCTGTAATAAGAGTCCAACAGGGCCTTGCAAGGGTATATACTGCATCAATATATCTCCCATAAAAAACCCATACACTACCAAAGCAATATTATTGCCAATGAGCATAGTGGCTATAAACTTGGAGGGCCTTTTGGTTATTTTTTTTAAAATTGCTGCAAGAAAGCCCTGTTGCTTTTTTTCGATCTCAATATAAATCTTGTTGGAGGAAACGTAAGCAAGCTCCATCCCAGAAAAAAAAGCCGAGCATAAAAGTGCCGATACAATAATAATAATTTGATATTCCAACAGGATATAATAATTGATTAAGTGCTACACAAATATAGCAAATGATCTTGAGCTTTACAGGACACAAATATTGATCATCAAGACTGAAAGGTGTAGATAACAGCTTTGTTATTTTTTGTTTTGGTCTTTATTTCGCTGTTCTATCATTTTTCTAAACTTTCTTTTAAAGAAAAACATAAATACAGCTAAAATTGCAAAAAAGATAAACATATAAGCCTTCCCTCTATTGTCTGCCCAATGGCTTGTAACTAAGTACAAAGAAAAAGCAGCCATAACAAAGTAAAAGTATTCGAAAAGTTTGTAGATTTTATTTTGCATCTTCTTGGGTTTGTTGTGGTTCTATAAGTTGTACTCCCGTGTTTTTTCTTGATATAAACGCTGTGAAATCCTGACTAGAATCAAAGCGAGAACCATCATTATAAGAGCCGTCTTTAAATTTTATTTGATAAGGCTGGTCTGTAAATACCCATTGTTTTGTTTGGTGCCAATACAATTGATCTGCCTTTAAGATCAAACTATCACTGGTAACTAATACTACATTTTTACGCAAATCTATCATACCCGTTTTACCGTACCTGATCGCATAATCTGAGGTAACAGTACTTTTTTTGCCATCTTCCCAAAAATGAACCTCTACCCCCTGTGGAAACTCTTGGTAGGGAAAATCATAGTTAGAATAGTCTAGCAAACTTTTTGATATTAGATTAGAAACCACCTTGCCGCTATCTGTATATTTTAGGTTGATTTGATTTCCAATGGCCAAGGGCTGATCATCCTTTATAGATAATTTTTGTTTGTCTTTATAATTAGCATCACACGCAAAAAGCGTGATGACCACAATTAGGGACATCACGCTTTGTATGCTATATGATTTAATGGTCATATTATAAGTTTGGTACTCTTACACTGCCACCAACCCAACAGTTAAGGGTAATGAGTTTTCCAGCCATACCGGCAGAGAAAATATCTGTTTTTTGCGGAGCACGAGCTCTATAACTATTTGCTGCAGCTCTTGCATTTGATGCAATAGAAGGGTCTACTCTTGCTGCTTTATCTGCATACTGGGCAGCTTTCCAATTTACAGCTCTTTTCTCAAAGGGTGTACCTCCACAATCACTAGAGCTTTTTGCAATCATTGCAGCAATTTTAAGGTAAGATCTACCATCGTTTGGCTTTATATTTAACACTTGGTTGTAAAAGGTTCTTGCAGCATTATATCTTCCTGCTTTGCGTTTTTCTTCTGCAATTTTGTAATAAATTCTAGCCTGCTTGTTTGGATCTGTTTGCATTTTTGCTGACTGCTCATAATAAACCAATGCCTTTGAAGCATTCCCGCTCTGCGCCTCTAATTGTCCTAAGTACATTTTTGTGTCTGCACTTGGCTCTAATCTATCAAGCTGCTCCACCAATTTAATAAAAAGAGGGTCTAGTGTACAGTCTTTTCCAGACAAACGTCCTGCTGCATTTCTAATCCAAGAAATATCCTCTTTCATGGCCTCAAAATCTTTGTTATACAAAATAACAAGATTAGGACAATCTGCAACGCCTCCTAGTTTTGTATCTACACTGCCCTTTACTTTACCAAAAATGCGTAAGTTTTTTTCATAGGCGCTTAATCTCTTTTTTTCTTTACTTGACATAGCTTGGCCGGCAGCTTCTTTATCAATAAGAGCTGTAAGGAGTTTTGCCAACTTCCCTTCTTCTACCTCCATTTTGTTTTTTACAACATCATATAAGTTAAAAACTTCTTGTAAGTCTTTCTCACCATCTATGTATAAATCTTTTGCTAAAGAAAAATAAGTATATAAAGCCTTTGGGCTTTTAAAATTTACTTGATCTTTTTTAAATGCAGCATCAAAATATGAAAACTGTTCTTGCTTTGTACCAATACCCTTATCAAAACGAACTTGAGCCAACTTACTTAAAACAGCTCCTTCTTTTGTTTTTGAGGGATAGTATTGCATTCTTAATTGGTACGATTTTTCTAAATCAGAAATTTTAGCGGTATCTCCATTGGCGATAAAATCTTCAAACATTTTAGCGGCATATTGATATACAGCCATGGTGGTTTGAGGACACTTTGTAATTACATTATCATAGTGCTTGTAAGCCTCTTGATAATTTTTTGCTTTTGCTGGCTCTGTGAATAACGACACCATAGCGATACACTCTTGTGCATCCTGAGCTAGTGCTGAAGTTGTTACTAAGGCAAGTGTTAATGCAGTAAAAAGTATTCTTATTTTCATTGTAATAATCTTCTTGTGTTAATCTAAATATCTTTTATCAAACCATCTATCGTTAAAAGATAGACTTATAAATGTGTTAAAAAAGTTTTCTTGTATCAAACCAAAGTCTGTAGTCCCTCTTTTTCCTATCTCAAAACCAACGTTAACATTAGAGAATAATCTTCCAACAGGAATACCAACTCCAAAAGATATGCCAAACTCATTAATGCCTTGACCGTTTAAATTTATTCCTGTTTCTTCAAAACGTATTCCGGCTCTGTAAACAATTCGTTTATAGTAACTTGTAAGTGAATTATACTGAGGAATATAAAATCCTCCTATTTTATATTTTGTAGCATCTGTGTAGGTAATGTTTTGCAATTCAAAAGTACGATTGGTCAAATTACTCGTTTTTTGATTTACATACTCTAGGCCAACAAACCATGTTTTTGGTTTTCCGATTCCTGCTCCTACACTTAGCTGAGAGGGAAATGTAAAATCTGTATCTGTTACAGCAACTTCTATTTCTTCTCGTACTACTTGTAATCCAGATGGAAGCACAAAAACAGTAGCTCTCTGACGTGAATTTTCGGACTTAAAATTAGTCTCCGGGGTATAACCAACAGCTGTTTGTATTTGCAAATTTTTAGACACCTTAGCCTTGTAACGGGCTCCAAAATTAAAACTAAACCCTAACAGGTCTGATCTGTTTTGTTCTCTAGCACCTAACTCAACATCAACCTGCTCGCTAAATGCGGTATTTTCGATATTTCCGAAGTTGTAATTGGTATCTATACCAAAACTAAAATTTGGTGAAACTCTATAAGCAAATGTCAAAAAGGCTTTATTGAGACCTCCCTCTCCAGTATATCTGGTTGTTACATCACCCACAACATTTTGAGTATCATAGCCAACAGAGGAGTAGGGTAATAATCCAAAACTAGAAACTAGTTTACCCATTGGGATTGCTACAGCAAAATAATCAAAAGAAGTGGTAGATTGTTGTTGTGTTTGTGAAACTGTTTTCTGGGTGGTTTCTTTATGGCTTACACCAACTGCGTAATTAATTAAATCAAGATCTGCTATTGAGGCAGGGTTTTGCACACCTAGATGAATACTATCTGAATACACGCTAATACCTCCCATTGTTCTGTTCTCAACCGTTCCTTTAAAATTAAGAGAACCAATACCATAAAAAGAATAGGGTGACGAAGTCCCGTTTTGAGCCATCGTAACAGTAGAAATGAGTAAGAATACTCCAATAATTATTCGCATCAGCATCAATCTTTATTAAGTTCTAAAATATAATTTAAGCCCTCTAACAGAAAATTTGAGTTGGCAAAGATGTCATTTTTTAATCTATCTCGCAAAAAATGAGCGTCTCCACCTGTTAAAATAATTGTTAAATCGCTGTATTGGTCTTTGTATTGATTAATTACACCATCAATTTCATGTATAACTCCTTGAAGTACACCACTATGCATAGAATTTTCTGTGCTATTGCCAATCATCGGAATTACCGCTGTTTTTTCCAGAAGTGGCAACTTTGCTGTAAAGCTATGTAATGATTTATAGCGCATGGCTATTCCGGGGGAAATACTACCTCCTTTGTATTGGTTGTCAATAGATAAGAAATCATAAGTAATGGCGCTACCTACGTCAATTACTAATACCTCTTTTTTTGCAAATTGTACTGCTGCCCCTGCAATAAGTGCAATTCTATCTGGACCTAAGGTTTCTGGAGTTGTGTAGGTATTTGTAAAAGGGATTTTACTGGTGTGAGATAACACATGAACACTGGCCAACTCTTCAAGAAGTAGTATTGCTTGAGAAGGCAAACTACCCACAGAAGACAAAATACAGTGTGTGAGTTTGGGATAGCTTACACTAAGTTGTTTAATATGTTGTAAAACCTGTTGTTTTTCACACACCTGTGAGTCTACAAGAGTACTGCCATTAAAAACAGCAAACTTGAATAAGGTGTTACCAACATCTACTGTTAGATTCATATCGTTGCAAAGACGACAAAAATACATAGTTATTTCAACAGCAAAGAACAAATAGCCCATTGAATTGATTCTTAGCCTAAATACAGAGCCCACAAAACAAAAATGCATGATAGATCTCGTTTTTGTCAAACAATTTTATCAAGCAGATTTAAATAAAGATATTTTTCAAAAAATTGTTTTGCTGCAATAAAAATACCATTATATTTGCAGCCGCTAAGTTAATTATTTCTCTTAGCAAACGGTGCCTTAGCTCAGTTGGTAGAGCAATGGACTGAAAATCCATGTGTCCCTGGTTCGATTCCTGGAGGCACCACCAAAAACCCACTCAACGAGTGGGTTTTTTTTTGAATATACTTTTTACTTCCCCATCAATTAATGTGAAAGTGCGTAACAGAAGATTTTTATTGTCTTAAATAATTAGGCTATATTGTGGTACACAAATGATACAAACAAAACAGTGGAAGAAATCCTTAAAAATGCAGTTGAGAAGAAGTTTGGTCTTGAAATTTCAAACAGAGGTGATTGTGAAAAACTATCTGAAGTTATTCATGAACAAACAAGCAAAAGCATAAACTACAATACCTTAAGACGTATGTACGGTTTTGCAAAGCCTGTAAAAACACGCAAAGACACCCTTGATATATTAAGCCAATATGTTGGTTATAAATCTTATTACCATTTTTCCAATGCTGCCCCTTTTGAAATAAGCTGGGAAAGCCGCTTGCATCTATATGAACTTAAGGACAACAAAGACCCAAAGACCCTTCTTTTATTTTTAGAACAAAAATCACAAAGAGGTGAAGACATCACTCTTCCAATAATTAATCTAATACGAGAATTTTTATTGGCAAAAAGGATTCGTGAAATAAATATTTTGTTTGCATCAAGTGTGCTTAAAAACAATATCATAACCTACAAGCAAAAATTAATTATTGGAAACGCTGTAGGTATATTATTGCGCAGCATAAAACTCAGTAAAAAAGAAATTAATCTGCTTTGCAAAACATCCTTTTTCCGGGCTACTATTTTTGAAATATTTGTTGACTACTCCTCTTTAAATGGATTTTACGCGGTGTTCGCAACATATTTCAGTGAAAAGAAAAACTATAAAAACAAACTATTTGTTAGCTGCTTATTAAATCTTAGAAGCTTCCTAAACAATCAAAAAATAAAGAACATCCAAATCAGTGACAACAACCTTTTGGAACTGCATCCCATACTAATTGGGAGATACTTTTCAAATTTCTTACTTACAGAAAAAAATCAAGCGCATTTTTTTAACATCAAAAAAGCAGCAAACTCTACTACTTTTTTATCGCCAGTGCATGAAATATATTACGAACCAATGGTAATTGCAATGCTAACTAACAATCTAAAAGCTCAATTGTGGCTTATAGAACAAACAGAAAAACATCTTAGCCAAAAAGCCTGTCCAGAACCTCATTATTTAGAAACCTATCATTTAATGAAAACCTTTTATTTTATGCAAACAGGCGCTATAGAGGAGTCAAAAAATATGTTTGAAAAAATTAACTTCGATAATTTTATTTTAAGCTATAAAACATTTCTTCTTTTTTTCTACTATGCCACAGGGTATAAATTATTCCAAACCAAAGAATTACAGCAGCTTATGAAAAATCATCTTACAAAGAATCCATACAAGTATCTTAATCAATTTTATTCCAAACACATGTAATTAGTAAGCAAAACCTAAGCTTGCATGACTTAACATAAATGACACCCTACCCAACATTGTTGTTAAATTATTTATAAGAGCGTTTCAAAAAATGACAACACAATGCAGGGCTTCCTGCTTTTGCCTTTATACTATTGCTTATATTTACTTTTTAAAATCAAACAAGTGTGGCTGCTTTTCTGTCACCAATATAAAACCAATTATGGCAAATAATTATTACGACCCTAAAGACCTTAGAAAATTTGGAGAAATAACACAGTGGAGCGAAGAACTAGGCAACAAATTCTTTGACTACTACGGCAAAGTATTTGAAGAAGGAGCTCTTACCGCCCGTGAAAAATCATTAATTGCTCTAGCGGTATCACACACAGAACAATGCCCCTATTGTATAGACGCCTACACCAAAGACTCTCTAGAGCGTGGGGTAACCAAAGAACAAATGATGGAGGCCATCCATGTAGGAGCCGCCATTAAAAGCGGTGCCACCCTAGTGCACGGCACCATGATGATGAACAAAGTGAATAAGCTAGAAATGTAATCTCATAGAGGTGAAACAGACACTCACAGGTATAACATACAACATAGTTTATAATAAAATGCTGGGATGTAAATCGCAATAAAAACAACGGCTTTTAAAAACAGGCGCTACCATGGCAAAACTAAAACAACAATCACTCCGTAAAAGAGATAACGAATTGGCTAGTGCAAACCGCCAATTAGAAATTTTAAATGGCGGTATTTTCAAAAATGGAGAACTCCCCACTTTTGCGAAAAAAATTAGGCAAACTAACCAATTTCCTCTTCGCCCAAAAAAGCTAGAAATACTTCAAATAAACCTGGGATATATGTGCAATCAAGTGTGCGAACACTGTCATGTAGATGCAGGACCAGACAGAAAAGAAATCATGACCTGGGAAACCATGCTCAAGTGTCTTGAGGTTATAAAAAATACAGGAGCTCATACCCTAGACCTAACAGGAGGCGCTCCAGAGATGAACCCTAACTTTAGACGTTTTGTAGACAAGGCGAGCCAGGCTGGTATTAAAGATTTTATTGTAAGAAGCAATCTTACCATCATAAGGGCAAATAAAAAATACCATGATTTACCTCAATTCTTTAAAAAATACAATGTTCATGTGGTAAGCTCAATGCCCCACTGGACTAGAGGCAAGACAGACAAACAAAGAGGAGAGGGTGTTTTTGACATGTCTATCACAGCTCTTAAACAATTAAATGCAGTTGGGTATGGTATGCCTGGCAGTAGTTTAAAACTAGACCTAGTTTACAATCCAAACGGGGCCTACTTGCCAGGTGATCAAACAAGCATGGAAAAGGAATTTAAAAGCGCACTACTGGCAGATTTTAATATTCAGTTTCATAGTCTTTTTGCAATTACCAATCTTCCTATTTCTAGATTTTTAGACTATCTCATTGCCAGCGAAAATTATGAAGAGTATATGTACCAACTTGTAGAGGCTTACAATCCTGCAGCAGTTAAAAACGTTATGTGTACCAACACCATTTCTATTTCCTGGGACGGATGGTTGTATGACTGTGATTTCAACCAAATGCTTGACCTGAAAGTTGCTAGTAAAGTCACCCATATAGCCCAGTATAATGAATCTATTTTAAGCGATAGAGATATTGTTATTTCTCAGCACTGTTATGGCTGTACCGCAGGAGCGGGAAGCAGCTGCCAGGGAGTAGTTACAACTTAAAAACCATGAAGACACTTTTTTACATAGCACTTTTTTTTGGAGCAACAACTAGTGTTGCCCAACAAACAATTGAGGAAGTTTTATTAAAATACAACAAACAAAGCATCCCTTATATCTACTCTGAAATGCTTGTAGATATTCAAAACAATCCTTCTATAGTACTACTAGACACCAGAGAAAAAAAAGAGTTCGAGGTAAGCCATATCAAAGGAGCACTATATGCTGGTTATAAGAATTTTAATCTGCAAAAAGTTTCAAAAAACATTAAAAGCAAGGATACCCAAATTATTGTGTATTGCTCTTTAGGAGTTAGAAGTGAAGATATAGCAGAGATACTTCAAAAGGCTGGATACACAAATATCAAAAACCTATATGGTGGCATCTTTAATTGGAAAAACAACAATCTGCCCCTTGTAAATAAACAACAAAAACAGACAGATAGCGTGCATGTATACTCAAAGCAATGGGAAAAATGGCTTACCAAAGGTGTTAAAGTAACTAACAAATAAGACGATATCACAAAATACTATGGCAATTTTAGGAGCGAAAAATAATCTTGGAAATCTGGAATCAAAACAGGTGTTTCACCTTCCGGTTTCAAAAAAGGCGCTTATTGTTTTTACAAGAAATCCAGAACTTGGCAAATGCAAAACACGTCTTGCAACTACAATTGGAGATCAAAGCGCCCTGGATGTGTATCGGTTTTTATTAGACCACACAGTAAAAATAACAGGCCCCCTTAGGGCAGATGTGTATGTGTACTATTCAGAAAAAATTAAAGAAATTGATATTTGGGACACTACTGTTTTCAGAAAAAAACAACAACAGGGTCATGATTTAGGCGCAAAAATGCAAAACGCATTTACAGAGGTCTTTAAAATGGGATATCAAAAGGCAATCATTATTGGTAGTGATATGTATGACATCACTACCCAAGATTTAGAAGCTGCTTTTTCAACACTAGAAGACAACAACTTTGTGATAGGCCCTGCGCAAGACGGTGGCTATTACCTGCTTGGCATGAAACACCTAAAACCTCCTCTTTTTAAAAATAAAAAATGGGGGACAAACACCGTTTTGGGTGACACATTAAAAGATTTAGAATTAGAAAACATGGCAATCTTGGCAGAGAAAAATGATGTAGATTACTATGAGGATATTAAAGACATTGCAGTGTTTAAAAAATTCTTCCCTCACTTGAAAGACTAAGCTTTTATAAATCCGTATTTTTGAAGAAGCTGTCTAAATAAATAGTTTTAAAATCCCCATCGCTATACCCAAGACAATAATATAACAACAAATATTGTTCTGCTAAGTGGTTTAGAAATCTCAAAATAAAAAATAATTATATATATGATAAAGTACATCGAAGAGGCTGTAGAGTTTTTGCAAAACAGAGGGTTTGGCACTCCAGAGATAGGCATTATCCTAGGCACTGGTTTAGGAAAAATAATTGACCATGTAACCATTGAGGCAGAGATGAGCTATAACCATATTCCTAATTTTCCGACTGCAACTGTTGAGTTTCATAAAGGGAAATTAATTTATGGTGCATTAGCAGGGAAAAAAGTAGTAATAATGCAGGGCCGTTTTCATCTCTATGAAGGGTACTCTCTTTTTGATGTTACCTTTCCTGTTCGTGTTATGAAAGGCCTTGGAATTTCAAGATTATTTGTGAGTAATGCCTCTGGGGCTATAAATTTAAACTTTAAAAAGGGAGAGATAATGCTTATTGATGATCATATCAATTTGCAAGGCGGATCCCCTTTAGCCTTTAAAGGTGTAGAAAAACTTGGAGAGCGTTTTGTAGACCTAAACCAACCCTATGACCCAATAATGAACGCCAAGTTAGAAAAAATTGCAGCCGAGCACAACATAAATCTGCACAAGGGTGTATACGCAAGTGTGGTGGGGCCTCAGTTAGAAACAAGAGCAGAGTATAGATACCTTAAAATCATTGGCGCAGATGCAGTAGGAATGAGTACCGTACCAGAAATTATTATTGCCAATCATTTACAAATACCTGTTGTAGCGCTCTCTGTATTAACAGATGAGTGTGATCCAGATAATTTAAAACCTGTGGATATTACAGATATTATTGCGCAAGCTGGAAAAGCAGAACCAGCTATGATTAGCCTATTTACAGAACTTATAAAATCGCTTTAGAAAACAGAAAATGAGCTACCTAGATACCACACATGATGTGTATAAACAAGCAGCACTTACCCCAGATGTTGGGCTTTGCTGTACTACAAACCCCATTTGGGAACTCCCGGGATTAAAGATTCCTAAAATAATGCAGGAGATGAATTACGGCTGCGGAAGTACCGTACATGCTAGAGATTTATCAAATAATCCTAAAATGCTCTATGTGGGAGTTGGAGGTGGCATGGAATTATTGCAGTTTTCTTATTTTAATCGTCAAAAAGGCGGTGTTGTTGGCATTGATGTTGTAGACGAAATGTTAGAGGCATCTGCTGCAAATTTTAAAATTGCTGAAGCGCAAAATCCTTGGTTTAAATCTGAGTTTATTGATCTTAAAAAGGGAGATGCGCTCCATCTTCCCGTTGCTGACAATAGCATCGATGTAGCAGCACAAAACTGTTTGTTTAACATCTTTAAAGCTGAAGATTTAAAACGCGCCATACAGGAAATGTACCGCGTTTTAACCCCTCACGGGAAATTAGTAATGAGTGACCCAACGTGTGAGCAGCAAATGAATGACACCCTTAGAAATGACGCCCGCCTGCGTGCCCTTTGTTTGAGTGGCAGCCTACCAATAAAAGACTACGTTAAGGCCCTAACAGATGTTGGATTTGGAACCATAGAAATTAGAGCTAGAAAACCCTACAGGATTCTAGACCCGAAGAACTACCCAACCAAAGAGCTAATTTACATTGAATCTATTGAGGTTGCAGCCATTAAAGACCCTATGCCAGAGGATGGCCCTTGTATTTTTACTGGTAAAGCGGCAATTTATTATGGATCAGAGGATTTTTTTGACGATAACAAAGGCCATATTTTACTGAAAAATCAACCCTTAGCCATTTGTGATAAAACTGCAAAAGCTTTAAAAGATTTAAATAGAGATGATATCTATTTTAGCGAATCTACCTACCATTATGATGGAGGCGGTTGCTGTTAATACAACTCAAAAAAAGATGAAAAACTATTTATATATAGCTACAGTTACATTGGTTTTTTTGGCCAGCGCCAAAATAGTAAATGCCTATACTGTAATAAATCAAGAAGGCCTACCGTCTTTACTTTTAGAAACAAAAACTGTAAAAGACACTTTATATAAAGAGGTGTTTGACCACTCTGGATTTCATGCCCTGTTGCAAAAAAATGTTAGCCCACAAGGAAAGGTAAACTACCAGGCATTTAAAAGAGATCGAACCGTGCTTCGTATGTACCTGTTTGCACTGGGTAAATATACCCCAAACAAAATGTGGAGCAAGCAAGAAAAATTAGCCTACTGGATCAATGCATATAATGCAATGACCATTGATTTAATTATCAGAAACCAGCCCCTTAACTCCATAAAAGATATCGATGATCCTTGGAAACAGGATTTATGGAAACTCGCAGGCCAAATGTACAATCTAGATAAAATAGAACATCAAATTTTAAGAAAAATGGATGATCCTCGCATTCATTTTGCTATAAACTGTGCTTCTTTTTCATGTCCAACGCTACTAAATGAGGCGTACACTGCAGCAAAAATAGAAGATCAACTACAGAGTGCAGCAAGAAAATTTGTTAATGACACCCAGAGAAATACAATCACGCCAAAGGCCATCACAATCTCAAAAATATTTAAGTGGTTCTCTAAAGATTTTAAGAAAAACCAAACCTTAATTGAATTTCTTAACACCTATGCAGCAATTACTATAGACCAAAATGCAACAATAAACTACATGGACTATAACTGGGAATTAAACAACTAAAACCTATGGCAATAGCTGCAAACAGTATTAGTATTATCATTCCTGTTTTAAATGAGGCTGCAAATATAAATAGGCTCCTGGACCATCTTAATGATAAGTCTGCGGGAGGTCACATTTCAGAAATAATTGTTGTAGATGGTCATAGCCAAGACAATACTGCAGCGCTAGTCAAAGAATTTTCTAAAACTTCAAGTATTGCTGTACAACTAATACACTCACAAACAGGGCGAGCTAAACAAATGAATACGGGCGCAAAGGCTAGTGCAGGCAGCGTTTTATATTTTTTACATGCAGATTCTTTACCGCCGCAAAATTTTGACAGCCTTATTATTTCAGAAATTGAAAAACAACACCTAGCAGGTTGTTTTAAAATGAGATTTGACAGCAATCATTGGTGGTTAGCCCTCGTGAGTTGGGCAACGCGTTTTAATTGGAATATATGCCGGGGTGGTGACCAAAGTCTATTTATAACCAAAGCTCTTTTTAATGAAATAGGAGGTTTTGACCAAGAGTATATTATCTATGAAGACCAAATACTCACCAACCAACTCTACAAACGCAAGCAATTTGTTGTCATCCAACATTGGATTGTCACCTCTTCAAGATTGTATGAAAAAAAAGGGGTCTGGAGGGTGCAATATCACTTTTTGATGATCTATCTAAAAAAATGGTTGGGTGGGTCTGCAGAGGAGATTTACACGTATTATAAAAAACATATTTAGTAACTTTGAGTAATCTTTAATAAATCATCATGACGCAAGAAAAAAAACCAAATTTAATTAAATGGAGTTTGAAGTATTCTGTTAGTGCTGCAATTGCAGGGATTTTATGTTGTGTTGCGCCTGCTATTTTATTTATGTTTGGCCTCATGAGTGGTGTGTATGCCATATCCTTTGCTGATTTTTTTTACAAAGATGACGGAAGCTCTGGAACGGGTGCATGGGTATTAAAAGGGATTGCACTTTGCATAGGTATCTATGGTGTGTATTCTTTTAGAAGAAAACAAAATCAATGCGCCATAGACAAAAAGAGTAAACGAAAAAATTTAATTCTACTAATTATTATAACCCTGTTTGTAGGTGTGGGTCTATTTTTATCAATAGAGAAATGGTCTTCCTGGTATTTTGATGAGCATATCGTACCTGCACAACAAAAAGAACTCAATATTTCTATAAAAGACAATTGAATACTATAATTAAGGTTATCATTCCAGCCTACAATGAACAAAACTCCATAGGCAAAGTCATTCAAGACATCCCACCAATTGTTGATGAGATTATAGTAGTTAATAACAACTCTACAGATGCCACACAAAGGGTTGCCAAAACTGCTGGAGCTACAGTTGTAAATGAGCCTAAAAGAGGCTATGGCTATGCCTGTTTAAGTGGCATGAGCTATATCTCCACATTAGAAACCAAGCCTGATATCATTGTATTTTTGGATGGTGATTACAGTGATTATCCCCAGCAGTTAACCCAGCTCATAGCCCCAATTATAGAAAAAGATATAGACCTTGTTATAGGAGCTAGGGCAAAAAATTTAAGGGAGAAGGGCGCCATGACCTACCCTCAAAAATTTGGCAACTGGCTAGCTACCTCTTTAATGACACTTTTTTTTGGTGCACGCTTTACAGATCTTGGCCCTTTTAGGGCAATAAAATATTCTAAATTACTCGCATTAAACATGGAAGACAAAACCTATGGCTGGACCGTAGAGATGCAATTAAAAGCAGTAAAACAAAAATATAGTTATATAGAAATTCCTGTAAAATACCGCAACAGAATTGGAGTCTCTAAAGTTTCGGGAACCCTAAAAGGTGCTATCTTTGCTGGGGTTAAAATCTTAACTTGGATTTTTAAATATTCCATTAAAAAATGATACTGCAAGGCATTATAGTAGTCATATACACGGTTTCGTTACTGCTCATACTTATGTATGCAATAGCGCAATTAAACCTGCTTATTAACTACCTAAATGCTAAGAAAAATACAGCACAAGGCCCCGTTTTTGATTTTGAAAACCCAGAAGAAATTCCAGTGGTCACTATCCAACTTCCGGTGTATAATGAAATGTATGTTATGCAGCGGCTGCTTGATAACATAGCCAAAATTAATTACCCAAGAGAGAAACTGGAAATACAAGTACTGGATGATTCTACAGATCAATCACTTAAAACAACGGCCCTAAAAATAAAGCAGCTACAAGCTACAGGACTGGACATAAAACACATTACCCGCAAAGATAGAACTGGTTTTAAAGCAGGCGCACTAAAACAAGGATTAGAAATAGCCAAGGGAGAGTACATCGCTATTTTTGATGCAGATTTTTTGCCTCAACAGACCTGGCTATATAGAACCATACCCTATTTTAAGGACTCAAATATTGGCGTGGTACAAACCCGCTGGGGACATATTAATAAAAATTACTCTCTGCTCACAAAAGTACAAGCCTTTGCCCTTGATGCTCACTTTACCCTAGAACAAGTTGGGAGAAACACCAAGGGGCATTTCATCAACTTTAATGGCACTGCAGGGGTTTGGAGACGTACCTGTATTTTGGATGCTGGCAACTGGGAAGGAGACACCTTAACAGAAGATTTGGACCTTAGTTACAGAGCGCAGCTAAAAAGCTGGAAATTTAAATACTTAGAACAGGTAGAAACACCTGCAGAATTACCTGTTGTTATAAGCGCAGCTCGTTCTCAACAATTTAGGTGGAATAAAGGAGGTGCAGAGAATTTTCAAAAAATGGCAAGACGTGTCTTGAAAAGTAACCATGTATCTTCAAAAACCAAAATACACAGCTTGCTTCATTTACTGAATAGCACTATGTTTTTAAACATCTTTTTGGTTGCTATTTTAAGCATTCCTATGTTGTATATTAAAAATGAATATGAGTCTTTAAAAGGCTATTTCATTGTCATGAGTTTCTTTGTGGTAAGCACCCTTATTTTCTTTGTTTGTTACTGGTATACCTATAAGACTATCTATGGCGGAGGATTCAAACAGTTTGTAAAATATGTAGGAATGTTTTTTGCTTTTTTCTCTGTAGCCATGGGCTTTTCTTTACACAATACCATTGCAGTTATTGAGGGCCATGTAGGTAAAAAAAGTGATTTTGTACGAACTCCAAAATTTAACATTAATTCCCTAAAAGATAAATGGGAAGGAAACAAATACCTAAAAAAAAACATATCGGTACATGTTATTTTTGAAGGTATGTTAATGTGCTACTTCGCATTTGGGA
The DNA here is from genome assembly GCA_965656925.1 of Patiriisocius sp. GTDB lineage: Bacteria > Bacteroidota > Bacteroidia > Flavobacteriales > Flavobacteriaceae > Patiriisocius. The sequence goes on along the minus strand of CBFHMO010000001.1, from coordinate 49,107 downwards.
TGTATTTGGCTTTTGTGGTGGGTGATCAAGGTGGTGATTTTGGATTGTTTCCGTTTCACTTAATGCTTTGTATGGGTTTTGGATATGTGTTCTTTAAAAGCTTGCTAAGTAAAGCTTAGTTCAGGCAATACTTAAAAGGTTACTTGCCTCTCTATAAGCGCGCCATCTCTATTGACAGTCACTGTTGTGGTTGCTCCTACCTCAAAACTTGCCAAGGCCTTCATGTAAGACATCATATCTGGGGTGTCAATTGTACCCAGTTTCACAACAATATCTCCGCGTTGTAGTTCGGCTTTTTGAGCTGGTTTGCCTTCACTAATACCATCAATGCGCATGCCCTGCCCATTAAATAAATAATCTGGCACAACGCCCAATGCCACTTTAAACATGGGTACCTCCTCACTTTCGTTTTTAGTCTTTTTAAAGACCAGTTGCCCTGCATCATCCAAATCTGTAACAATGTTTAGGATATAGTTTGAGATACGCTCCATACCCTCATAGTTTAGTTTCTCTGGATCATCACCAGGCTTGTGGTAATCTGCGTGTTGTCCTGTAAAAAAATGTAACACAGGGATGTCTGCTAGATAAAAAGAAGTGTGGTCACTGGGGCCAACACCACTTTGATGCTCATTAATTGTTAAGCCTTGATCGTTGTTGGCAAACAAGGTTTGTTTAAAAAGTGAAGAGGTCCCTACTCCATACACTGCAAGAGTCTGCTTTTTATTGAGCCTTCCTACCATATCCATGTTAATCATGTAGCTTACCTTTTTGGTGTCAATGGTTGGTGTTTTTACAAAATAATTAGATCCAAGCAGGCCCATTTCTTCTCCAGAAAATGCCATAAACAAGTAGTTATTTTGAGTTATTGTAGGAGATTGATTTTTTAGCTTTTCGGCAAGAGCCAATAATATGGCAATACCACTTGCATTGTCATCTGCGCCATTATGGATAGCAGGCTTTTCTCTATCTAAAGAACCTTCGCCGCCCATACCTAAATGATCATAATGGGCGCCAATAATTACGGTAGTTGTGGCATTGTTGTTTATATAGCCAATGACATTAGTTCCAGTAACAGAACCATCTTTTTGAATGTTTGTAAATTCTGATTGCTCATGAGGATTTGCACTCGGGGTAAAAGAAAATGTTTGAGTAAAGAGTCCTTCACTACCTTTTGGAGTTAATCCGATGGCAGAAAAACGTTCTATAATGTAAGCGGCAGCAAGCAACTCTCCGGGAGTACCTGTTTGCCTACCTCCCATTTGATCTGCAGCCAAAACAGCCACATCTTGTTTCATGGTTACTTCTTTATTGGGTGTTTGCTGGCAAGAAACCACAAAGAGCATCATCAATCCTATTATAACTAAACGCATATCCTTATTTTTGTACAAAATTACTGAAATATGAGATACCTAACTACCCTAGCCATTTTTTGTTTTCTACTTTCTTGTAAAAACAACACCCAAGAAAAAACAGAAGCTTCAACGCAGCCAACTGCAAGGGCAAACAAAGCGCTAAGTCTGACGGGTGGTGTTCGGGAAACAGTGCTGGATCCTATTACACAAGACACGCTCATATATCCAGAAGAAGTACATCTTAAAAACATACGTCAAGTAACCTTTGGTGGAGATAACGCTGAAGCCTATTGGAGCTTTGATGACAAACAATTGGTTTTTCAATCTAATTTTAAAGACTGGAATGTAGGGTGTGACCAAATGTTTTTAATGGATGCAGCCCAAACATTTAAAGACACTAGGCCTCCAATGATCTCTACCGGGAAGGGAAGAACTACCTGCGCTTATTTCTTGCCAGACAACAAACATTATGTCTATGGAAGCACGCACTTAGTTGATGAGAATTGCCCAGAGGTCCCACTGAGAAAAAATGGAAATTATGTATGGCCAGTCTATGACAGCTTTGACATATTTGTGGCAGATTTACAAGGTAACATCACAGCGCAACTAACCACAGAACCTGGTTATGATGCAGAGGCCACAGTATCTCCAATGGGAGATAAAATTGTATTTACCTCAACCCGTAGTGGTGATCTTGAACTCTATACCATGAATATTGATGGCAGCGATGTAAAACAAATCACCAATGAATTGGGCTATGATGGAGGGGCATTTTTCTCGCCAGATGGAACTAAATTAATATTTAGATCTTCCCGACCAAAAACTCCCGCTGAGATTAAAAAATATAAAGACCTTCTGGCTGAGGGGCTTGTGGAGCCTGTAGACATGGAGTTATATATCTGTGATGCTGATGGTGGTAACCTTAAACAACTCACCAATTTAGGGAATGCAAACTGGAGTCCGTTTTTTCATCCCAGTGGAGAGAAAATTTTATTCAGCAGCAATCACGAGGCAGAGCGAGGGTTCCCTTTTAATTTGTATTTAATAGACCTAGACGGTAAAAACTTAGAGCGAGTAACCCATGGGCAAACATTTGATGCCTTTCCTGTTTTTAGCAATGATGGTAAATACTTGGCTTTCTCTTCCAATAGAAACAATGGAGGCGGCAGAGACACCAACCTATTTATTGCTCAGTGGCAAGACTAATATAACACCAATGCTAGGCTGTTGTCACTAAAAACCAAAATGTATTATTAAAAGTATACTCAAATACAGCCCTCTTTTAATTCCTGGCCTGGGGAGTGTAGTACTGTATTTGTTTTTTGCTTATTTTCTAAACAGGAGTGATTTTTTAACCCTACTGCTTTTATACAGTGGTTTGTTTTACGGGGCTTGGAAAATCATTCAACACACACGATTTAATTTTTGGGTATGGGCGGTTATCGGCATAACAGCAAGGATTTTATTTTTGCCTAGTATACCGAACCTCTCTCAAGACTTTTATCGCTTTATTTGGGATGGAAGGCTCCTTGTTTTAGGAATAAACCCCTATGTATTTAGCCCAGAACAACTAGCAAATGGATTGCTTAAAGCTACTGCGCTAACTTCTTTAGAGGCTATCTCAAATGCCCAGATGCTTATCCAAGGCATGGGGAGTCTAAATGCGAGCCATTATAGTAACTACCCGCCAATTAACCAACTGTGTTTTGCCTTAGCAGCCCTGTTTGCAAAAACATCTATACTTGGCTCTGTAATAGTCTTGCGCATACTAATCATTGGGGCAGATTTGGGCATATTATATTTCGGGAAAAAACTATTAGAAAGACTGAAGCTACCAGTAAAAAATATTTTTTGGTATTTCTTAAACCCTTTTATCATTATAGAACTTACCGGAAATTTGCACTTTGAAGGAGTGATGCTCTTTTTTGTGATTTGGTCATTGTACCTGCTAGATAAAAAAAGATGGGTGGTGGCAGCAATAGCACTTGGAGTTTCTGTTTCTGTAAAGTTATTGCCTTTACTTTTTCTGCCGCTGTTTTATAAATATCTAGCCCCAAAGGGCCTCTTTAGTAAAGGTTTTTGGAAAATGAAAACATTTTATTGGGTGACCCTTGCCACCATAGCACTTTGTTTTGCGCCCTTTATCTCTAAGACCTTTATTTCTAATTTTAGTGCAACTATTGGTTTATGGTTTCAAAGCTTTGAATTTAATGCAAGTGTGTATTACATTATACGTTGGATTGGATTTCAAACAGTTGGTTGGAACATCATAGCCACAGCTGGGCTCATTTTACCTATTGTGGTTTTTATTTGTATTGTGCTGCTTTCTTTATTAAGAAAATACAATACCACACAAAACCTCATTACTGGAATGCTGCTGGCCGTGTCTATATACTTTTTATTGGCTACAACGGTGCATCCCTGGTATATTGCAACTCCTGTGCTTCTTAGTGTTTTTACCAAATATAAGTTTGCGCTGCTGTGGAGCTTTATGATTTGTTTTAGTTATGCAGCCTATACCGCAACTGGATTTAATGAAAACCTACTACTAGTTGCCCTAGAATATAGTGTGGTAATCAGTGTAGCGATTTGGGAACTAGTAATAAAAAAACTCCCTAAAAAGGGAGTTGTACTATAATTTTATAAAAATGTTATTTCTAGGTTCTAGAGCATAGAAAAAAGTTCTAATTCTTCTTTAGTAAGTGTTTTCCAGCGTCCTCTTGGAAGGTCTTTCTTGGTTAAATGTGCCAAAGTAACACAGTCTAAACGCAAAATATTATATCCTAAATGATCAAATATTTCACGAATCACACTATTACCCATATGCTTGATTTTTAGACCAATTTCTTTTTTTGGTTTGTTGTCTACATAGCTTATTTCTTCAATCTGTATTTTCTTTGGTCCTATCTGAATTCCTTCAGAAATTTCCTTTAAATCTGCAGCTTTTAGGTTCTTGTCTAACTCTACATGAAACAATCGTTCCATTCCTTTTTTACTGAGCTTCTCTTTGAGTTTATCATCATTGGTGAAAAACAAGAGCCCCGTAGCATTTCTACCCAATCTCCCAATGGGAGTAATACGCCCAGAGGAGGCATTGGCCACCAAATCCATAACAGTGTTTCCTTTACTATCACTAGTGGTAGTAGCAAAACCTTTTGGCTTGTTTAAAAGCACATAAGACATTGGTTCTGGATTTAGACGACGGCCATCAAAACGTACATCATCTTCAAGTTTTACCTTGTATCCCATTTCATTTATAATCTTACCATTTACGGTAACCAGTCCAGTAGCTATATAGGTGTCTGCCTCTCTTCGAGAACATATACCACTGTTAGATATATATTTATTTAATCGAATACCATCAACAACAACATGTTTCTTGCTAGCTGGTTTTGGGGCAACAACCTTAGGCTTTACATCACCTGCTCTAGATTTTCCAACCCTTGGCTTAGACACTGCATTGCGATCATTGCTTTTAAACTTCGCGTTTTTACCGTGCCCTTTACTGGCTCCTTTTGTTTTGTTATCGTTTCTGCTCATGATGTAAATTCCTGGAATCCAGGTGATTTTAAATTGGGCGCAAAGATACGCTTTAATTTAATAATTTCATTGATTCCTTAATGTTCAATAATAGAAACAAAAATGGTGTAAATAAAGAACCTATGGTAAGTAAAATCCTAACCTATAACTGCTCTTTAGAATCAACAAGACTAATGGTAGATTGCCGCTGTGTATTTACCGTTAATTTGGTGACATCTGGTCGAGAATAATGCCCTACAGGATCAAAATTATGGCGCTCTTGGTAGACTTTATTAAAATCTAGGGTTTGGTAGATATTCCCATCTGTGTGGATGTCTGGCTCCAAAATCCACTCGCCATCTGGACCTGCAATACAGCTACCTCCATTTGCCAATATATCTGGGCAATTTTCTGTGATTTTTGAATAATGAGGAGTCTGTAAAGGAAAATCACTTTTAGACATCAAGGCAGAAACAGAAATCACGAAACTGCGAGACTCTCTTGCTATAAATCTGGTTATATCTTTGGTGTTATGATCGCTTCCTGGCCAGACAGCAACGTGCAGGTTCTCGCCTTGCCCATATAAAGCGGCTCTTGGCAAAGGCATCCAGTTTTCCCAGCAGTTTAGCCCACCTAAGGTAAATTGTTTGAGTGAGTGCACTTTCAGGCCGTTTCCATCTCCGGGTGCCCATGCCAAACGCTCATCATAGGTGGGTTGTAATTTGCGGTGTACAGATTGAATTTCACCTTGTTGATTAACATACACCAAAGAGGCGTAAACACTATGGCCACCTCTATCTAATGGGCGCTCTATAATACCCAAATAGATTGCCATGTGATGTTTTTTTGCCAAAGCGCATATGTGGTCTAAATCACCATTTTCTATGGTGATAGAATTACGAAGATAATGAGCATAAAGCTCTTTATTTAGGGAAGTATTCCAGTGGGCGCCATCTGCCAAGGCAAGCCAAAACGGGTAGCCTGGCAACACTCCCTCACCAAAAACAATAAGTTCTGTGTTACGAGTTGCCGCTTGTTGTATTTGGAAATATATTTTTTGCAGCGTGGCCTCTTTGTCTAACCATACAGGGGCAATTTGAGATAATGCTACATTAAGTAAATTTTCATTTTCCATGGCACCAAGTTAGTAATTTTATTACATCAAGCCCAAACAAAATAACTTAAAAAACCCTGCTCAATACCAGGTGTACATCTATCAAAACAATACTAAATACACCTGTCACAATGATTAATTTCAACACATTGTGTAATGTAAGAAAATGGTTTCTTTTACTAGATTTCCAGAGATAAATATCAAAAAACACTAGCGCTATAATACTACCGTAGAAATAATAATCCATGTATCCTATTGAAAAATAAAGCAGTAATAATACAGCAGGAATTAACGTGGCAATACTCAGAGCGGTAAGCATCGTTTTGGTTACAACAACTCCGTATACAACCGGAATGGTTTTGTAATTTTGAGCCAGGTCACCTTTGATGTTCTCTAAATCTTTGGTAAGCTCTTTCATGGCAATGAGTAAAAACAAGAAGGTAGCATGAACAAAGATTACATTATTGAAATTTTGATAGTAAATAAACACTGCAAAAAAGGGAATAACCGCTAAAATGGCAGCGGTAAGGTTTCCTATAAATAAAAACTTCTTGAGTTTGTGAGAATAAAACCAAATTGCAAAAATGTAAACCAAAAAAAACAACACTGCTTTAAAAGATACGTAGCTTGCAAAGACAAGAGAAAGACAATTCAGAATAAAGTAACCAGATAACTTTGTGTTTTGGCTCACCAATCTGTCCAAAACTGTTTTAGTTGGCCTATTGATAAGATCTTTATCACTGTCATAAAAACTGTTGATGATATATCCTGCGGCAATCGCTGCAGCTGAGGATAAAACTAACATTAGTACATTGACATCAAAAAGAACATCACCAAGAGGTAGATTGGGTGCCAAGATATATATTGAAGTAAGGTATTGGGCTAGAATAATAACCAAAATATTATAACCCCTTACAACAGAGAACAAGCTAAAAAACTTTAACATGATGTGTTTTTGTTTTCTGCTTAACATAAAGATGAAATAAATTGAGTGTTATCTAGAAATTATAAACCACTTCCAAGGTATGTCCCTTAAGTGCTTTTCGTGCCTTGTCAATGTCTTCGGTAAATCCTAACATGTACCCTCCGCCTCCCGAGCCGCAAAGCTTTAAGTAGTAAGTATTGGTTTCAATCCCTTTTTTCCAAAGCGATTGAAAAGCTTTAGGGATCATTGGTTTAAAATTATCCAACACTATTTTAGAGAGTTGCTTCACATTAGAGAAAAGAGAATTTACATCTCCTTTTAAAAAATCATGCACACAGGCATCTGTATGTTTTACAAATTGATTTTTTAACATATTTCTAAAGCCCTCTTGTTTCATTTTCTCCATAAAGATGTGAACCATAGGAGCTGTTTCTCCAACGATACCTGTGTCTAATAAAAACACAGCACCTTTGCCGTCTATTGTTTGAGAAGGTATGTTTGCACTCTCTATATCTTCAGTGCTATTGATAAGTATAGGAAGGCTTAAATAACTATTTAATGGGTCAAGACCAGAAGATTTTCCATGAAAAAAAGATTCCATGGACGCAAAAATTTTCTTTAATGCTAGTAACTTTTCACGGGTTAAATTTTCAAGTACAGTAATTTTTTGTGTTGCGTATTTATCATAAATAGCTGCAACAAGTGCGCCGCTACTCCCAACGCCATATCCCTGAGGAATACTGCTGTCAAAATACATCCCTTGATTGATGTCATTTTGCAATGCCTCTATATTAAAGGCAACAAGCTCGGGGTTGTCTTGTTGAAGTTGTTTTAAATACCCTGCAAAGTGATGCAGATTCTTGTTAGAACTTGTAGTAAGATCTGTTGGTTGAGTATCTGTTTTTAAGGCACCTTTAAAAAAATTGTAAGGGATAGAAAGTCCTTTTGAGTCTTTGATAATACCATACTCTCCGAAGAGTAATATTTTTGAATAAAAAAGGGGACCTTTCATAAATACTTGTATTATACCATTAAAGATACAAAGATACTCTAAAACAGCAAATATATTGTTATGAAAATCCTAAAAACAAACACAAAATACACTATGGCTGTTAGGTTACAACTTATAAAACAACACTAGATAGCAGAGGCTCCAATACCTGCAACATCATCAATGTAAGTTCCGTCTTTACAGTACTTAGAAAGCTCGTTTTTAATAAATTGTTGCACTTGCTTTTTTTCGCTTGACGGATATAATACATGCACATTAGCACCTGCATCTAAGGTAAAACAGACCTTGCTGTTTGTTGTTTTTCTGTAGTTCCAGATACTATCAATAATCTCCAGGGTGTTTGGTTTCATTAAAATAAAATACGGAGAACTGGCCATCATCATTGCGTGTAACTGCAACGCCTCGCTCTCAACAAGGGCTATAAAAGAATCTAAATCACCAGATTCGAAAATAGAAACAAGTTGCCCTAAATTGCTATTTGCTTTCTCAAAACGCTGGGTGGCATAGGGGTTATTGTGCATCAAATCATGACCCACAGTACTACTCACCTGCTTCTGTGCTTTATCTACTAACAAAATAGTATCATGATACTTACTGAAATTTTCATGTACTTTATAAGGATATGGAGTGCCAAAAAGGTCGCTACTCCCTTTAATCTTTGGATGTGCACCCCAAACAACTAGAGGGCCGTTAATGCTTCTAGCGGCACTTCCCGAACCTAAACGGGCAAGAAAAGATGCTTTTTGTAACTGGTACTCTTTGTTTTGCAGTGGCGCATTTTTGCTGTTATTTAATTGACACTCCAGCGCTACAAGACACATTGATAGTGCGCTCATTCCGCTTGCAGAACTAGCAATACCACTGCTGTGAGGAAAGGTGTTTTGTGTTTTAATTACAAAGCTATACTCATCAACAAAAGGAATGTATTTTTCTACGCGTTGAAAAAATTTATGAATTTTAGGCTCAAAACCTTCTTCCCGCACACCATCAAGATAGACCTTAAAATCAAAGCCGCCTTTGGTCTTTTTTTCATACTCCAGGGTAGTTTCACTTTTACACTTACTTAGTGTGAAACTTATAGAAGCGTTTTGAGGAAGTTGCTGGCCGTACTTTCCCCAGTATTTCACTAGTGCTATGTTACTTGGTGATTGATAAGAGACACTTGCGTTTTCGGCTATTTCTGTATAAGGTGGCGGAATAAAATCTTCAATGGTCATAAATGGGCCGTATATTAGAGGGCAAAAATTTAAAAGGTAAAGATACGCAAATAGCTTTCTTTTACTGCTGCAGGTCTAGAGAAATTGCCTTTGAGACGATATAGGCGCTCGTCCAAGCGTTCTGAAAATTAAACCCTCCAGTAATGGCATCAACATTTATTACCTCTCCAGCAAAATATAAATTAGGGTGTACCTTACTCTCAAATGTTTTAAAATTAACCTCCTCCAAAGCGACTCCTCCAGCGGTTACAAACTCTTCTTTAAAGGTGCTTTTACCAGATACCTCAAAATAAGATTGAGTAAGTTGCTGTGCAAGGTTTTGAAGTTTGCTCTTTGGTATATCTGCCCAAATCTCTACAGGAGTAATACCACTTGTTTTTACAATACTTTGCCACAAGCGTTTTGGAATATCAAATTGAGGATACTTGGCTATGGTTTGCTTTGGGTGTTTTGTTTTAAGTTTTAGCAAGCGGCGTAAAACATCTTCTTGATTTTGGTCTAACAACCAATTCACAACAATAGTAAATGTATAGTCTAAGGCTTCTAAAATCCTTGCTCCCCAGGCAGAAAGCTTTAAAATAGCAGGGCCACTCATACCCCAATGTGTAATAAGTAAAGGACCCTCACTTTGCAAGACAACCTTGTTCTTTTGATCCATTACTTTAATACTAACCTGCGAGGACACACCCGGAAGATCCAAAATTCTTTGATCCTTAATATTGAAGGTAAATAAAGAAGCAACAGGAGCAATAATGGTATGATTTAAGGCGCTTAAAATATTCCATATTTTTGGATTAGATCCTGTAGCAATAACAATCTTTTGAGCCAAGAGTGTTTTATTGGTAGTTGTTACGCTCCAACTATGTTCTAATTTATGAATTTCTTTGACAGGATGCTCTTTTAAAAGAGAAACACCCAAAGTAGCTATTTGGTTTAAAAAACAATCTATGATTGTTTGTGAAGTGTTAGACACTGGAAACATTCTTCCATCTTCTTCCATCTTTATCTTTACACCTCTCTCTTCAAACCAAGCAAGGGTATCTCCAGTCATAAAAGTATGAAAAGGACCCAGCAGTTCTTTTTCTCCTCTTGGGTAGTTTTTGGAAAGCTCACTGGGTATAAACTCCCCATGGGTAACATTACATCTACCACCTCCAGAAATTTTAACTTTTGTAAGCACTTGACTCCCTCTCTCTAAAATAGCAACTTTAAGATTTGGAGCCTTGGTTTTAAGATTGATTGCAGCAAAAAAACCTGCCGCACCACCACCAATTACTATAACATCAAATGCGTTTGTATCCACGTGTTAAAAATACGTATAATTGAGTTGATTTATTGACCGGTAGCCAATGAAATATTAACCATCATATAATGAAACAAAACAACTAGCCAGTTATAGAGAAATAAAATCTTTTAGGTAATAAGGTTCAAAATAAGCAACATCTTGAGTATCATTTTGAGTAAATTTAAGTGTTGCAATCTGGGCCATTTGTGAAGCAGAAGGCAGTGCATTTTTAATAAAAACTGCATTTGGGTGGGCACATACCGCTTCAAATTTCTCTACACCGTCACCAATAAATGTCACCATGCCCTGATTAAGATAGGTGTTAAAAGAATCTTGTGTTATAATTTGGGCCTGTATGTCTCTAATTTGGTCCATCTCAGAAGAAAACACAGCACTGTAAACCTCCATTCTTCTTGCATCCAACATAGGCACCACAACAGAACCCGTAACCTGGCTTGCCAATGAGCCTAGTGTAGAAATAGCAAGTAATGGAATATCCAGTGCGTAACAAAGGCCTTTTGCGGCAGAAACACCAATTCTAAGGCCCGTATAAGATCCTGGCCCTTTGCTTACTGCTATGGCTTGCAAATCATTTTTTGAAATATTGGCTTGGTCTAAAACCTGAGTGATGTACCCTTGTAATTTTTCTGCATGAGAAAAATGCTTGCCAGGTTCATTTTTAAGATTATCTTCCTGTAAAGCAATAACCTTTCCATTTACACTGAGGGCTACAGAGCAGTTTTTTGTGGCCGTTTCTATGCAAAGTATTGTTGCCATTAGTCCTGTTGTTCTTGCTCTTGTTTGAGATCTATTAAATCATCGCACTTTAATGATTTTGTAACCGTATTGTAGGGTCCCGTAATAACTTCGTCTCCTTCAAGTAGTCCAGACAAAACCTCGATATTACTATCATCTTGGATTCCTGTTTTAATAACTCTAAGGGCGGCTTTTTCTCCGTTTTTAACAAAAACTACTTCGTATTTTTCTTGTTTATTGGAGGTGATCTTCTTTTTATTTATTTTTTCTTTGGTACATGTAGTATCTGTTTTTATAACCACTGCACTAATTGGTACCCCAATAATTTGAGTTCTTTTATTAGTAATGATATCTACCGTAGCTGTCATTCCTGGACGAAATGGGGAGTAGCTCTCTGGCTTGCCCTGAGTTAAATCTGCATACGATGAAGGTAAAATACGAACCTTTACTTTAAAGTTTGTTACCTGATCTGCAGATAGCGCGGTAAGGGCTGAGTTTGCAATTTCTGTAACCTCACCTCTAAATTCTCTCTTTAAATAGGCATCTACCTCCACAATGGTTTGGTCTCCAACATTTACTTTTACAATATCATTTTCATTGACATCTACCTCAACTTCCATGTTCGTTAAATCTGCAACACGTACAATTTCTGTTCCGGCCATCTGTGCGGTTCCTACCACACGCTCACCCAGTTCTACAGCCAGTCTTGAAATAGTACCAGACATAGGCGCATAGATAGCGGTTCTAGATAGATTATCTTGAGACTGCTTTAAACTTGCCGCTGCACTCTTTACGCTATAAAAAGCAGATTCTACATTGGCCTGTGCACCTTCATACTCTGCAATAGAGCGGTCCCAATCTAATTTTGAAATAACACCCTTATCAAAGAGTGTTTTATTTCTTTGGTAGTTTGCTTTTGCATTTCTAGCTGAAGCCTCGGCTTGAGCTAATTGTGCTTTGATGTTTTGAAGTCCAGCTTGGCTTTGACTTACCGCCGCTTGTATTAAATCTGGATTGATCTTTACAAGTAATTCTCCTTTTTTAATTTCTTGCCCCTCTTTTATTGGAAGAGAGATAATTTCTCCAGAAACTTCAGAGGAAAGTGCTACTTCTACCTCTGGTTGGATTTTACCTGTAGCAGCTACAGTTTCAATAATATCTATAGGAGTGATTTTTGCTATTTCAACCTCTTTCCCTCTTTTGGTTTTACCAAACATCCCTGCTTTTTTACCACCAATAAGAACAACTAAAACCACTATAACAATACCTAAAATCCAAAAAAGTGTTTTTTTCTTCATATTAAAATTTTAACTCGGTTGCTGGAATACCGAAATATAACTCCAACACCTTGATTTTAAAAATATAATCGTATTTACTTCTATTCAACTCTACCTGTGCATTATCATACCGGAGTTTTGATTGACTAAAATCAAAGGCATTTGTTGCCCCTGCATCATATCTGTCTTTTGCGTATTGGTAGGCTAATTCTTGAGATGTTACAGATTTTTGAGCTGCCTGGTAGGCTTTTCTTGATCCCTGCGCATCAACAAATGCCTGATAGACATTTGACTCTAGATCTAAAGCGGCTTGCTGTAACTGAAGTTTACTTCTTTCCAAAGAAATTTTACTTCGTCTTACATTTGCCCGTACAGAGAACGCGTTAAAAACAGGTATACTTAATTGCAAGCCATAACTAATACCATCATTCTGGTAGGCCTGGTCTATAAAATCATCTGCCTGTACTTCTCTACTAATGGTATTTGGAAATTGCCCAACTACAGATTGTCCAGTTTGCTCAACAATACCTATTTCTTGAGTTATAAAAGGATTGTCTGGATCCAGATCTTGTGTAAAGGAGGTGGCATTGGTGTAACGTGAGTTATATCCAAAAAATGCGTTTAAAGTAGGTAAGCTTGCACCTTTTGCTATTTGCAAATCTTTTTCTGAAATAGTTACATTTTGCTCTGCAATTTTAACCTCAGAGCGCGTCTGTTTTGCGCCTTCTATAAGCTCATCTACAGTTTTTAATGCTATGGCGTTATTAACCACCTGATAGTCTTCGTCTACAATGTCAAAATTTTCATAGTCTTTTATAAGTAGTAATTGCGACAAACTAATTAAAGATATTTTAACTGCGTTTTCTGCCACCGCAATACGCTGCTGCTCGCCAGCATCTGTAGCATCAATCTCTAACAGATCTCCTCTTGGCAAAACACCAGCATCTATAAGTTTTTTGGTGCGTTCTATTTGCTGCTTGGTTACTTGATTTTGGGCAATAACTGCCGCGGCATTTGCTTTATTTAACAATACTTGTAAGTATCCATTTGCAACAAATAAAGAAATATCATCTTTCATCTTCGCCAATCTATACTGGCTAGAGAGTTGAGATAATGCTGCTCGTTGCACTCTTCTATAATTTCTTAAACCATCAAAAACGGTATATCCAACATTTACAGATCCATTTACAGATAAAAAAGTGGTGGTCTGTGCATTGTTGGTTAATGGGTTGAAACTTAAACCTGTATTCTCTGAGGTATTGGTGCTGAAATTTAATGAAGGTAAAAAGGCTCCAGTAGCAGACATTTTTTCAATATCTGTAGCTGCTAGATCTAATTCGCTTTGCTTTACTGATATGTTGTTGTCTAGGGCGTATTGCACACACTCTGAGAGTGTCCATTTCTTTACCTGGGCATGAGCCGCAGTTGATATGGTTAAGACAAAAAATAAAATTCCTAACTTTTTCATACGTTGATTATAGTTGTTGTGTAAGTCTTTAGCTTGCTTAAATTGTTACACTATTTATTAAAATATTACATTAATTTCTACCAAGACTTACCAGCTCCAGCAGGTTTTAATTGATTCCAAACCTTAATATTGTCTTGTTGGGTTACCCCCTCAAGTACCTCTACATATAAGCCATCACTCACACCAAGGCTAATTTCTTTGCGCTGAAATTCTTGAGAACCAATTGCTATTTCTACAAATGGCTTTTTTGTTTTTGGATCATATTGCACTAAGGCTTCTTTAATACTTAATACATTTTCTGACCTGGCAAGAATAATAGATGCATTAGCGCTGAGTCCCGCTCTGATAAAAGTAGCGTTTTGATTATTGAGCGTTCCTTTTATTTCAAACTGTATGGCTCCGTTTTCACTCACCCCTTTGGGTGCAATAAAATCTAATACAGCATTAAACTTTTGGTTTTCAATGGCACCTACGGTAATCTCTAAAGGTAAGTTTTCTGTTATTTTTCCAACCTCACTCTCATCTACCTTCCCTTCAAAAATCATTTTCTCGACATCTGCAATAGTAGCAATGGTAGTTCCGTCATTAAAGTTGTTTGATTCTATGACTTGGTTACCAACCTTTACAGGAATGTCTAAAATCATACCAGACACGGTAGCTCTAATTTCTGTATTGGCAGCAGCACCTAATCCTTTTGCTGTTCCTGTCTTTACAATATCAAAGGTTTGTTTTGCAGCAGTAAGCATCACATTTTCTTGATTGTAACGTTGCTGAGCTTGGTTATAATTTAAAAGCGCTTGATCAAATTCATTGGCAGAAACTACCGCTTTATCAAACAATTCTTTTTGGCGCAAGTAGATGCTTTTTTGACTCTCTAGAGCCAATCGTGCTGTTTCTACCTGAGTTTTTGCACTATTTATATTGTTTTTAGCGCTGTTTAGAGAGTTTATATTAGGCACTACTTTTACCTTAGCTATCAAATCTCCACTAGAGACAACATCTCCGGCTAGAACAAATATCTCATGTATAATTCCAGAAATATTTGGCTTGATTAACACCTCTTCTTTTGGTACAATATTACCTGTAGCTACCGTCTTTTTGACAATGGTCTTTATACTTGCTGTTTCTGTTTGAAACACCACAGGATTTGTTTTATCTTTTGAATAGATATACCAAATACCTGCAGAAAATGCTATTACTATAACCAGTAATGTGATGATTGTTCCTGTTCTTTTCATTTTTATAGCCCTTAAAATAAGGTTGTTTTTAGTTAAACGTTTTTTATATAATTTGTGAAATAATTGAATCTCACAACTGTTTTAATCTACTCTTAGCGCATCAACGGGTTTCATTTGTGTGGCTCTTGTTGCAGGGATTAAACCTGCCAAAAGACCCGAGACAATTAAAATTAATAAAGCCACTGCAATAACCTGAATATTGACAGATGGATTGGCAAAATTCTCTACAGGACCACTCAGTGATAAGGTGTAATTCAGTATCCAAATACCACCGGCAGAGAAGGCAACTCCTACCATTCCAGAGAGTATGGTTAATACTAATGATTCTTGTAACACCTGTGCTCTAATATCCCAGGGGGTGGCTCCCAAAGCGCGACGAACGCCAATTTCTTTGGTGCGTTCTTTTACAACAATTAGCATAATATTACTAATACCAATAACCCCAGACAATAGTACCAGGGCACCTACAAAAAATCCTACAAATTTTAAAATATCAAAAAGGCCTGTAATTTTCTCAAAAGATTCAGCCAAATCACGATTACCAATAGCCCTTTGATCATTAGGGTGAATGGTGCGTTGCTGTCTCATAATCTCCAACACCCTAGGTTTTAAGGTGGTTATACTCACATTATCTTGAGCCGTAATGGCAAAGTACCTTACATTATCTGCATTATTGAACACCTGATTAAAGGTAGTAAAGGGTACATATACCGTATTGGCTAGCTCTTCGTTATCTCCACCTGTGCTTGGCGCTTTAAAGGTTCCAACCACAAGAAAGTTTACACCATTAATTTTTATATAATCACCGATAGGGTCTTCTCCAAAATCAAATAAACTCTCCACAACACCTTTACCTATGACTACCGCTTTGCGTTTGTCGTTAATATCTGAATAACTTATAAAACGCCCAGAGAGTATATCCATAGGTTGCTGCAGTATAAACTCAGGGTAATCACCACACACTTTAAAGGCGCCTGTATTTTCTTTTCTTGTAACATTATTGGTGCCTTGATAGCCCCCTAATTGATTTCTTGGAGAGACAATTTTTAATTCTGGTATTTTCTCTTTTAGAACCTCACCATCAATCATTTTAAATTGCACACGCCTTCCCTTTGGTAAGCCTTTATAGGGCTTTGAAGTTCCTTGCCCCCAAACAAACATAGAATTGGTTGCAAAATCTCCAAAATCTTTGCTCACCCCATTTCTAAGACCTGTAACTAGCGCTAACAATAAAACCAAAATAAAAATACCCCAAAACACACCAAATGCGGTAAGCATCGTTCTAAATCTATTGGCATTAAGTGCCTCAAGTATTTCGTTCCAGCGATCTTTATTAAACATTCTATTTTTTTCTATGTTCTAATTTAAAAAAACTACTCATCTCTTAGAGCATCTATGGGTTTAATGTTGGCGGCTCTTCTTGCAGGAAAATAGCCTGCGAGGGCGCCTGAAAAAATCAAGATAAACACCGTGGTAATAGCTGTGTTAAAATCTACCTGTGGAGATTTAATAAAATCATTATCAATCATGGGGCTTATAATTTGCAACAAACCAACCCCTAAAAAAAGACCAACAAATCCAGCAATAGAAGTAATAAAAATGGATTCTTGTAAAATAAGTCCAATAATAGAACTTGGTAAAGCGCCGATAGCCTTACGTATTCCTATTTCTTTAGTACGCTCTTTTACTATAATAAGCATGATATTAGACACACCCACCACACCTGCAATAATTGTACCGATGCCAATAAACCAAAATACGTTGCGAATTATATCTATGAGGCTATAAATTTTCTTTGCCTCTTCTAAGGTATTGTCTACCCGAACTGCGCTTCTGTCATCAGGAGCTATAATGTATTTTGATTGAAGATCTTGCTTTATGTTTTGTGAAAGCGCCGTACTAAGGGCAACAGCCTGATCAAAATCATCATTCATCTTTACTGTGTAAGCTATTGATCTAACTCTATCACCTCCATTAAATGCAATTTGGGCTGTTGGAAGCGGCACAAAAACGCGACCCTCTTCTCTTTCTCCTCCTGGGTCTGTATAAACCCCTATTACTTTAAAGTTAACGTCAAATATAGAAATGATCTCTCCAACAGGATTTTTTTCTTTAAACAAGTCTTGTTTTATGATATTACCGATAACAGCAACTTTACGGGTTTCATCCATATCATCTTGACTTAAAAAACGTCCTAAGACAAGGCTTGCATTTTCAATGAATTGCTGGTCTGGGTTGGCACCCTCTAATCTATAATTTCCAGTCTCCCCATTATAAGTAACTTGACTTGACCACATATTATAGATGGCCGTTTTGTATTCAAGCTGGTCATCATAGGTGGTATTAATTTGAGAAAAATCATCATTGTGCAATTGTATTCTACGCCCTGGATTCAAGCCTTTATATTCTTTGGTTGTCACGCGGGTTCTAATAGAGACGCGATTAACAGCATCTTGTTCAAATTGGCTTTTCACCCCTTTTTGTATACCACTACTAAAGCCCAAAAGAATAACTAAAATAAAAATACCAGAGGCAACAGAGAGTCCCGTTAAAAAAGTACGGAGTTTGTTTTTCCCGATTGCTTCAAATATTTCTTGCCAACGATCTATATCAAACATGGCTTTGTGATTTACCAAGGGCGTCCAAAGCTCTAACTTGAGTTATGTTCGTATCATCTATAATTAAACCGTCTTTTAGTTTAACAATACGCTTTGTCATGTGGGCAATATCATCTTCATGGGTAACCAAAAGTATGGTTTTACCCTCATCATTAATTTGCTGTATAAGCTCCATTACCTCGCAAGAGGTTTGAGTGTCTAAAGCTCCCGTTGGCTCATCTGCCAACAGCACCTTGGGATCACTGGCTAATGCTCTGGCTATAGCAACACGTTGTTTTTGACCTCCAGAGAGTTCGCTTGGCAAGTGAGTAGCCCAATTTGCCAATCCAACTTTTTCTAGATAGTGATGTGCCTTTTCCATGCGCTGTGCACGTTTGATCCCTTGGTAATAAAGTGGCATGGCTACATTGTCTAGTGCAGTTTTATAATTAATCAAATTAAATGACTGAAATATAAATCCTAGAAACTGGTTTCTATATTTTGCGGCAACTTTTTCATTTAAGTTTTTAATGTGTTTTCCGTCTAGTGTATAAGAACCTAGATCCGCCTCGTCTAACATTCCTAAAATATTCAATAAAGTAGATTTTCCAGATCCCGAAGAACCCATAATAGAAACCATTTCTCCTTCTTTAACAGAAAAATCGATGCCTTTTAAAACATGTAGAGAATTGCTCCCCATATGGTATGATTTATGTAAATCTTTTATTTCAATCATGCTGTATTGTATGGACTTACAATGTAACTCCCTTTAAGATTTTATTGTGTGAAATTCTTGTTAAGACTTTTGAAGTAAACATTAACTATAACCTTACCTGTAAGACTCTAATTAACATTATTTGTTACCCTTTTGTTTAGAAAAAAATAATATACTAATGTTTTGCTTTTTGACGATTTCTGTACACCAAATACCCAACAATACCTACCAGTAAATAAGGAAAAATCATCAGGTACATAATTCCATTGTTTATGCCCTTGGCAGCTGTACCGCTCTGCTCACTTTCTAGTACGGCGCGGCACATAGCACATTGAGCCTCTGCGGGAAGAGTGCAAATAACAAAAAACAAAAAAAACAAAGCCACTTTCATACTACTGAGGATAATAAGGTGAAATCATCAAAAACACAATAACACCCGTAACAGCAACATACAACCAAAGGGGAAATGTAACTCTTGCTATTTTTTTATGCATTTTAAAATCTCCATTGATAGCCCTAACATAAGTAGCCAACACAAAAGGGATGACCGTTACAGACAATAGAATATGAGAAAATAAAATGAAGTAGTACACATATTTTATGGCACCTAAAGCGCTTGATTCTGCAACGGAGAGCAGTCCATCACCATTTGTATCTCCAAACTTGGTGGAGTCTGAAGTCATGTGATACACCACATACATTAGCAAAAACAAAACAGAAAGGCCTATGGCTATTTTCATAAAACGCTCGTGCGTCTTTCTGTTGCCTTTTTTAATTTGAAATACTGCCATGATTAAAACAATGGCAGTTAACGCATTTACAGTGGCGTAAATGGGAGGCAAAAAGCCCATGCGTTCTACTCCAGGTATTCTTATAGTAAATAATATAGCCACCACTACAGGTATGGCAATTGAAACAATCCATATCCATAGATTGTACTTGTTTTTTGGTGCTGCTTGGTTTGTATTCATTATAAAAGTTTTTTAATGTCTTGTATTAGCATATCAATACCCTCTTGCTCTAAACCGTTGTAATAAAAGAGTGGATTGCCATGGGTGTCTTTTCTTGAACGTACCACTCCGTTTTGATCTACAAGCGCAAATAATCCTGAATGAGAAAAGCCATCAATATCATCTTTGTCTTGTGCGGCAAATAATTTAAACCCCTCGTTGGATAGTTTGTGAATAATGTCTTGGTCTGCTGTTAAAAAATTCCAGTTTGGGTGTGTTGCATTATATCTAGTTGCATAGGCCTTTAAAACCTCTGGAGTATCAAAAGAGGGGTCTATGGATATCGAAGCAATCCCGAAATTTTCTTGAGTTGCAAACTCCTGAGAAACTTGCACCATATTTCTATTCATAATTGGGCAAATGGTGGTGCAACTAGAAAAGAAAAACTCTACAACATAGACTTTCCCTTTATAAAAATCATTAGTTATACTCTCATTATTTTGGTTTATAAAATCAAAACCTGGAACCTCTTGCAGTTCTAACAATGTTTCTGAAGTATCAACAACCACATCAGCCTGCTGACTTTTTGCAGTACTCATTCTAGTAGTGTCTACAACGGTATTAGTTACAATACGATCATGAATTCTTGGAACAAAAATGATCCCAAAGATTAAAATAACGGCAAAAAGACCTATATACTTTGCTTTCATTATTGTTGTTTTACTAGAATTTGATTTCTTCTACTGTTTTCTTTTGTTTCTTTTCGATACTCTGCCAATACCACTTTAACGTCATCACTCATTCTGTTGTTGATATCACCAATGTCTGCAGAGTTATACCCATATACTAGACCATCTGGAACATCTTGGTCATCATTTCTGCCACGCAAATGGGCATCCTTGTCAATTATAAACACAAAACTGCTAGACAGTGAGGTGTCTAAAATATAACCGCTGTTAAGAGAAGCAAATGTCTTTTGTATATCCTGGGGGGTTCCAAAGGCGTATTTCCATGCAGTTGTAGGAGCAATCTCAGAAATTTTAGCCGTTAATATCTTAGCGCCATTTCTTGCGCTTTCTGGCAATAAAATCAAAAATTGAAACTCTTTATACTCGTGGTTTTTTTTGTAAATTTTATGAGCAAGATTGTAAGTATAGGCTTTAGTTTGTAGGGGTGTATCTCCAAAAAAACCAAGTATTGTAATTTTGTTATCAAGGGTTACCGCATTACCATTAAGATCCTTGAAACTAGTTACACTAATCACATCTTGTGAAAGCACTGGTAGTTTCCCGAAATTATTGACTCCAGTGGCAAAAAACATATAGATTGCTATGGGTAATAAAAACAAGACCGCTAGAACTATTTTCTTTTTTATGTTGTTTTGTGGCGTTTCCAAATGTTTGATTTTGTTTGCAAAAATACATTACAAAAGAATGTTTACCAAGCAGCCCTTAGTTAATATTCAATTAAAAAGTGAGCAAAAAAAAATCCCACCAAGAAGGTGGAATTTTTAATATATTTTACAAAAATGTAGTAATTAAAAGTCAAACTTAATATAGTTGCTTTTATAAACTTCAAAGATATAGTCTCCTTCAACAAGAAGAATTAAAACCAAGTAACAGATCAAGAAAATAGCAGTCCAAACTACCATACGCCTTAATGCTTTTGTCTCATCACGCATGTGCATGAAATCCCAGGTGATATAATATGCCTTTACTATAGTAAGAACGATAAATATTAAATTTAAGGGCTTCATGAAAATAAATGGTGACAAAAATATATTTGCCATTGTTGCCATAAACCCACCTTCAAAAGAAGACATGAAAGGTACCATTAAAGACTCTGGCTTTATGATACCAAATATAACTTCAACAATAGTGATAATAGATAGGAAAATAAAAACTCCCCAAATTTTTTGTTCGATTGACTTGAACTTAAGCCTTCCTCTAAAGATTGCTAAACTGTGCTCGTGATGTCCCATTATATATGCTAAAAATATTATTATTAAACTAGGTAAAAGAAAGTAAATACAAATACCCAAACTAGATCGACAAAGTGCCAGTACAATCCTACTTTCTCTACCATTTCATAACTCTTTCTACGCTCATAGGTACCTATAACAACATTAAAGAAAATAATAATGTTAATCAGCACACCAGAGAAAACGTGAAAACCGTGAAAACCGGTTATAAAGAAAAAGAAATCTGCAAATAAGGGATGTCCATACTCATTGCGTTTTAGGTTTGCACCTTCTACAACTAGCTTACCATCTTTTTTAATTTTTGCAATAGAAGCTTCTCTTGACAAAACAGTTGGATGGCCATTTTCATCTAAGTATTGGGTGCGTATCAACAAATTATCATTTGCTAAAAACCCAGCTTTTACTTCTTCAAAATTGTAAGAGGTTTGATCGTTCCCGCTCATAAACCAAATACCATTACTTGGCTCGTGCTCGGTGGCTGTAGTATGCATAGATTCAGCAAAACTTCCGATGGCTACCCGATTTCCTTCTGTATCTAAAAACTGTAGTATTTTACCACCTTTTGTTTCTACAGCTCCGTATTCTCCTTTTATAAAAGTTGCCCATTCCCAGGCTTGAGAACCAACAAATATCGCTCCACCAATAATGGTTAAAAACATATACACAGCAACTTTGCTTTGCTTCATTTTATGTCCTGCATCTACAGCCAATACCATGGTCACAGAAGAGAAAATTAAAATAAAAGTCATAAAGGCTACGTAAAACATAGGTGCAGGCACTCCATGTAAAAACGGAAAGTGAGTAAACACTTCGTCGGCAATAGGCCAAGCATCTACAAATTTAAATCTTGAAAAGCCGTAAGCAGCTAAAAATCCAGAGAAGGTTAAAGCATCAGAGACGATGAAAAACCACATCATCATCTTACCATAACTAGCTCTTAAAGGTTGGTTTCCACCTCCCCAAACACCGCCTTTAGACGCCGTTGTTGCAACAGTTGTTTCCATAAATAGAAATCAATTTTTAATTTGGTTCAAAAATACATTATTTTTTTATCTCACGAAATATAAAAACAAAAACAGATACACCCACAGAACATCTACAAAATGCCAAAAAGTAGTAGCAAGTTCAATTCCAAGGGTTTTTCCGTTCGTGTATTTTAATTTGTAATGATTATAAATTACCACTAGGACACAAATAAGGCCAGCAATAATATGAGCAAGGTGCAATAACACCACTAAATAAATAAATGAGGTGGTAATACTACTTTCACTCCCGGTGAAAAAGTAGCCGTTTTCTATAATTTGAGAAAAACCAAGAAATTGCAGATACACAAAAACAACACCTAAAATAAATGTGCTAACCAACAACATCATTGCTTTAGAGTTCTGCTCTTTTTTTACCGCATTTTTCGCCAAAATAAATGTAAAACTACTTACTATAATAACAGCAAGGCTACTAAAAAAAGCTTGGGGTATTTCAAAATCTGTCAACCAATCTGGGCGTTCTTTACTAATAATATACGCACTGGTTAAACCAGCAAAACTCATCCCTAAGCTTATCATACCAAAAAGCAGCATGTTTTTTTTAGCACGTGCTATTTTATCTTTCTCTGTACCTTGTGTGTAGTCCATATTTTAAAATTTTAATAGCGCTGTTTATCTAATAAATTTATCTGCCACGTATATGATTTGTAGTAAAGTGATATAACTTACACTCACCAGCATAAGCGCTTTGGCTGATTTGTCTGTTCTTTGTTTGTATAACCTTAGGGCATAATACACAAACCAAATTCCTAGCCCGCCAATAATTATAGCAGAAACTGGAGTGATATAAAAATCTCCTGTTACCCCAAAGGCAGGAATCAATGAAGAAAGCACGGTACACACGCTGTAGAAAACAACTTGCACTGCTGTGGTACGATCTCTTTTGCCAGTTGGCAACATGAAGAAGCCTCCTTTTTTATAATCATCAAACAAAAACCAACCTATGGCCCAAAAGTGAGGGAATTGCCAGAAAAATTGTATCATAAATAAAGTCCCTGGTTCTATACCAAAATCGTTGGTTGCTGCAACCCATCCTAACATAAAGGGAATAGCTCCCGGAAAAGCGCCAACAAAAACAGATAAAGGTGTTTTTGTTTTTAAAGGGGTGTATAAAAACACATATATAAAGATCGATATCGCGCCAAACATGGCTGTTTGTGGATTTATACTGTACAGCACCGCTATACCAACAACGGTAAGAACAATAGCAATACACAGAGCTACAGCAACACTCATGGTGCCAGCTGGGATAGGTCTATTTTTAGTTCTATCCATCAAGGTGTCTAAATCACGCTCCATGACTTGATTGTACACATTGCTTGCTCCTACCATGCAATATCCTCCAATACACAGAAGCAATAAGATCATAAAATCTACCTTCGCTGCTCCAAGTAAATACCCAGCAACCGAAGAAAACACAACACTTACAGACAACCTAAGTTTGGTTATTTCTGTAAAATTTTTAACCCATAAGGTGGGAAGTACTTGTGTTTGTGTTACTGACAATAGATTTTTTTTAAATTTTACCTTCTCTTTTGAGTGTGCAAAGATACGGTACAACTCTAATTTTTACCAATTTATAACACATTATCTATGTTAAAAATAACCCTAAAATACACTATGATGTATGAGATAGTAAACTAGAAAAATCCCATCATAAAAAAGAGATAAATATTGCTGTAATAAAAACCCAATAAAAAAAGCGCTGCAGAATATCTACAGCGCTTTTTTTATTTGTGATTATTGGGTTTTATCGTACCATTCTAATCTCTGATGTTTCAACATAATCTATTCCATCTTCTGTGTATGCAGTGCTATATGACAGTCTAAGTTCATTGGCATTAAAACGTGTAACATCATAAGGAGTTTCATCTAAAAGAAGTTGCATGGTGCTATTATTGGCAGCATAGGTTCCAGTTTCATTATCAATATCTTCAATAAATGTAGATTGACTCACAATTTCCCCTGCAACAGTTACCAGTGTATTGATAACATATTGACCATCTACAACATAGGTGTTATTATTAGCAAAAGTAAGGGTAAGTTGAAATGTTTCTCCCACAATAGTAGACTCTGTTACAATATCGAGTCCGTTTACATTAATAGTCTCTGTCTCGTTTCTAGTTAGATATGTTACATCATAACTTCCTGCACTTAAATTGGTATTGTTTAGTTCATAGACAAGGGTATCATCATCGCTAGTACAAGCAATCAATGATATAGAAATAGCAAGTATAAAAAAGTGTCTAAATAGTTTCATAATCAGTGTGTTTTAGTTCTCTATCTGAAATCTAATTGGAAGCGAATACAATACTCCTACCGCTTGACCACGTTGCTTTCCTGGTGTCATCTTTGGCAAAGCCTTAATGGTCTTAATAGCTTCTTGCTTTAGTTTTGGGTGTGGCGCTCGTGCCTGTACATTTGTAATGTTACCCGTTTTATCAATCTTAAATTGCACATATATTTGCTGAATTCCTTCCAGGCCTAAATCGCTAGCTAGATCTGTGTTGAATTTCTTTTGTACAAATTTTTGAATTTTACTGGACATGCACTTTTTCTTGGCTGCATTATTACCTGCACTTTCACAACCAGGGTAAATTGGCACATTCTCAATTACTGCAAAAGGAACATCATCAATGATTTCTCCAGCTTCTTCAATCTCTTCAATATCTACAATCTCTTCTTCTTGACTAATCTCTGTAGATTCAATAATGGTTTCTTCTACATCTGCCTCATCCTCAATTACCTCAATAACTTCTGGAGCTGGCGGCGGTGGAGGTGGCGGTGGTGGCGGTGTTAACAGCTCTGTGATCGGAATGTCTTCATCAAGATCATCACCCACATTTAAGGTGTCTAAAGAAAGATCTCTATCATAAGACTTCCACTCTACTGCTTGCCAAGACAAAAACAACATAAAAGCAAGACCTGCTAAAAAGTAGACCCCACTCCATTGTTTTAAATCTGCTTTTGGATTTTTTTTCGGTTCCATAATTGAATTTAAATTATCGCCTATAAAAATATAGAAAATCTATTGTATTGTAAAACAATAGCACTGTAATATTAGTAAATAAATTTATTTGACACCTTAACTACAAATGATCCTAGAATCAAGCCACAAACATTAGCAACTACATCAAATAGCTCTGCACCTCTTGTGGGAATTAAGCGCTCTTGTGTTACTTCAATAAGTATGCCGTAAATTAAAACACACACAAATAGTAAAGGTAATGTGTAGGGCTTTGTGACTTTCGTCTTTCTAGAGAAAATATAACAGGCCCACACCACAAGCAGTACTGCATTAATTATAAGATGCACCATCTTATCTGCAAATGGAATAACATCTATTTTTGGACCATCTGTTATTGGCATTAATAAAGCCACTGTAATAAGTAGGGTGTAGCCAAGGGCTAAGCCAAAGAGGAGTTTAGGCCCCAACAAGTTCTTTATACCCTGTTTCATCTAATAGGTTTTCTATTTCATCTGGGTTTGAAATTTTAATCTTTATCATCCAACCTTCTCCATAAGGGTCATTGTTTACTTTTTCAGGTTCAGACTCCAGGGTGTCGTTAAATGCTATAATTTCTCCAGAGAGGGGCAAAAATAAATCTGATACTGTTTTAACAGCCTCTACAGATCCAAATACCTCATCGGCATCCATCGTCTCATCAAGAGTTTCAACCTCTACATATACAATATCTCCAAGTTCGCCTTGTGCAAAATCTGTAATTCCTACTGTAGCGGTATCGCCATCAATAGCTACCCACTCGTGGTCTTTAGTGTACTTTAAATTTGATGGAATGTTCATAGTTACAAGTTTTTTATGTGTTTATATTTTAATTACCAAAGTTATATCTTAAGGTCAAACCACTGCGAATGGTGGTTTGCGGGAAAGCAGTAGAAATTGCATACTCAGAGAAAGTATGGTCATAATAAAATGCCGCAGTTAAGTTTTTACTTAAAGCATAATCTACCAACAACTGGGCACCGTATATGGTTTGTCCTGCAGTGGTTTGGTTATTCTCGATATCCAAATAACGTATAATGGTCCTGTTGTCTCTTCTTGAAAGATCTAACTTAAAGTTTAGATCACTTTTTAGTATTTGCTTTTTACCTCCAAAGTTAGTTCCTATGCGTAAGTCTTTAATTCTGTATCCAAGACCTATTATAATTTCGTCTCCTTTAATCTCGGTTAAAAGATTATTGGCAAAACTAAGCCCAAGTGCTCTGTCTTTTCTATACTCTGCACTTACTTTAACAGAGTTTTTCATCTCAAGATCAATTTTTAATAATGGCGAAAATTGCTCGGTAAGGTTAACATTAGTTAAAAACTGCTGGCTTTTAAAATCTCCCGCTTGATTTGTAGCAGCAGTTACAGGATTGCCATCTCTAGAGCGGTTGTAGTCTAAATTGGTTTGAAATTGATTTACGGTATACCCAGCGGTATATCCATGCTGGAGAGAAAATCTTTTAAAACGTTTTTTAAACCACCCCAAACGCATAAAACCAGTATATTTAATATCCCAATTTGGTAGAGGTATGTCTCTTAAAATGCCTTTCTTCTCGCTCTGCACATCAGCACCTTTATAGGCTGCTATAAATGATGGTAACAATACATCTTGGCTTGTAGGGCCAAATCCAACAGGATATCCTGTTTCTGGATCTACCGGGAAGGCGTCTGTACCATAAAATTCTGAGGCCAAGTTGTTGGCAACAATAAGTCTATTGCTTCTAAAGGCATCAAATGGCTCAGAGCTGGCATCTGTAGTGCTTTGAAAAGCTGTTGCAATAAGTAGGGTTGAAATATTAAAGTTTCCAGAGCTAACAGGTGTTAAAGAATTATACAAGCCATCTTCAATGATATAATTCTCTGAGTAATTCTCGGAGTAGATTCTACTGGCATTAATGTCTATCTTAAGATCTCTAATTGGCTCAAGATTGACCTGAATGTCTAACTGATTGGTTTCATTCTCTGTGTATTGTTCATTGTATTCTGGATAAAGGGTTAACCAACCATTACGAGCAGCTTGATCTCTAACCTCAGCCTGGCTTCCAAAGGTAAAGCCTGCCGTTGGCTTTAAAGTACCTACAAAACCAATTGAGCGTTTATATCCAGGCAAGAAAATTCCGTTGGTTTCTTGGTAATTAAATTGCACTTTTTTAATCATGGTAGCCAAGCCAACGAGAGTATTTACTGCTTTATCCCCTCCACTTAAACCATTACCTAAGCCACCTCCAGCATTACGGCCTCTACCAGAGGAATTAGCACCGCCTTTTGCTGCAAACCCTTGGGAATCATTTTTGGAACTTGCTTTAGAGTCCTTACCGCCCTTATCTGATCCACCTTTTGGGCTAAAACCGCCTCCATTTCTGGATGTGCTATTTCTAGAATTGCCTGCGTTTCTACTGGCTTTCTTTTTAGAAAGTCCAATATACCTGTAAAAAGCACTGAAATCGAAGGTTGAATTAATACGATGGGTACTTGCGTTTTGAATCGAGTTTCCTAAATCATAGGTTTGCACAGAACCGTCAGATAATTCAATATCAATATTATTAAACAAATCACTACCATCTTGCCACTGGAAATCTCCTGTGTATGAATAGGTTGCTCGTATCCATTTCAAGAAAGGAAATTTTGCAGTAGGCAGATCATAATTTAATTGCAATGATTGAAAGTGCTGGTTGGGATCTCCTATATCAAACAAACCGTCAAAGACTCCAATTTGATTGTTAGCAACACCGTCATCATCTATATAATTGGTGACAATTCTATTATTAGAGGTTGTGAAATTAAAACGAAATGATTTTGTTAGGTTATAATTTATTGCATAATCCCAGTCAAACAAATAGTTTCTTTGGTAGAGCACCGGCAGGCCTATATTGCCATCTTCTAGGTTTAATTCTCTAAACTTTTGCTCATTATGCTGGCGCAGAATATTAGAATTTACAGCAATACTAGTGGGTAAATAATTAAGATTAAGGTCTTTTAAAAACTGCCAATATTTTCCCGTGAAAATAGAATCATTCTTTTTAAATGGTTCAAATGTTTTGGGCGTAAAGTTATAGGCATAGGTTCCGCCCAAACGCACGTTTTGATCCAGTGCTTCTTGAATTTCAAAATCGTTGTGATCTATTTGATTGTAGGAGGCAGAAAGTGTAACATTTTCTATATCATACACCTTTGATTTACCCTCTGAGGTGCGTTCTTTACGAACTCCAATAAAATTAATACTCTGTCTTTTTGTATAGTCTATAGACTGTCCTAAAATCTCATCTCTTCTTTGTGAATTTGGCTCGTTATCTAATCTAGTTTGTAATTCTACATCTTGATACTCTGGATCAAATTGTGGTGTAATTAGTTTTTCTGACCTACCATAATTAAAAGGTAATTGAATGCCCCATTTCTTTGGCAGCATCTGCCCCAGGTTTAAATTGGTGACCAAATTATACTCTTCTATATCTTCTCTACTACGATCGTTTGGACCTTGCTCTAAAGAACC
The DNA here is from genome assembly GCA_965656925.1 of Patiriisocius sp. Taxonomy (GTDB): domain Bacteria; phylum Bacteroidota; class Bacteroidia; order Flavobacteriales; family Flavobacteriaceae; genus Patiriisocius. Next base: position 20,161 of record CBFHMO010000001.1, on the reverse strand, counting down.
AAAACCTATGGTACTTACTCTACCTGTTGCACTTAGATTTGCAAAATCTGCAAAATTTGCGTCCATGGCCGCAACAGCTGCCCAACCACCCTGGTTTTGCAACTCAGATAGACGTAATTCATTAAACCAAACTTCTCCACACAGCTCTGTATTGGTCTCGTTTCTCACACCAATCATTGCAACACGTACATCACCAAAACTAGGATTTCCTTTCATACCTACTCTCAGTATGTTAGATGGTAAGCCATCTATTTGACCCTCCTCAAAGAAATGCAATTGGTTGGGCGCATACGTGGCAGGATCTCCTAAAATGGTAGACTTTAAATCTTGTAATAAACTAAGAGGTAGGTCCAATCTATTCTCTACTGGCCAAATTTCTTCAGCGCTAGTGGTATTAAAAGCCGTTGGCTTTAAAGACACCTGTACCTCATAGAAACTTTCAGTTAAATCATTACCCATTCTAATAAATGCCACCAAATCACCATCTGCCAATGCTGTTTGATTCACGATAGATTCTGCATGAATAAACATTTCTAGGTTTTTATACTGCCGCATGTCAACACTAAAGTTTTTATACACACCACGGGCATCATTTTGCTCTAAGCCACAAACACGCAGGGCAAGAGATTGCTCATCTTGTCTTATAATATTATTGTTATTATTGAGTTGTTCTCTAACAACTCCAGGAGGTAATGTGTAAGGTATGGGTTGTCTGTTCTCGTTATCAATTATATTAACAGCTTCTACTTCAAAAACAGTATCATCCAACTCAGGATCTTCTAGGGTAACATTATCTAGGGTCTGCAAGTATCTTCTGTAATCTCCTCTAACCAGTTCTAAGGTTCCAAAACGGAGTGTTGTTTGCTGCTCAAAGCCAGAGAGATACATACGCATAAAACGTATTGATCTAAAATCTGAAATGCCATTTACTGCCCTATCATAATCTGCAACAGGAACTTTAAACTGAACCCACCTAACATCCAAAGAACTATTGTCTTGGAGAGTAATGGTGCTCTCACGTACATCAGTCACAAAATCATTGGTAGCCGGAGTAAGGGCATCACGAGTGATAGGAATGTTATACTCATAATAACTATCTACAGTATTCATAGAGTTATCACGGTTAATGTCTTCTACATCTGGTTGTGTGGTAGAACCACGATTTGTATTTGTTACCTCAACGGGAGAATTCCCTTCTGTACCATTGTATAGTTTGTAACGACTTCTTATATCGCCAGAGGCCTGTAAGAAGTACTGATAGTTATCATTTGCAGGGTCAGCAAGACCACTAAAGCCAGGGAACATTTCACTTTCCTGGGCATTATTTAAACCATCATACCCTACATCTTGGTTAATGCGCTGCTCCCCTTCTGTATCAAAGGTATATACTAAAGATTGATTGGTGGGCACCTTACCCCAGACCGTTGGTGTGGTGTTTTCTGAACTGCCATCTTGAGGCAAGCCATTCTCATATTGCTTTCTACCATCTTTTAAAACATCCTCAGAAATGTTTCCTAAGTTAAAACTAAGGGTTCCTCCATTATTGGTGTTGTTTTCTTCGTAAATGAATGGATCCATTACCCAAAACTGAATAAACTCTACGTTGCTTCTTTCAAAATCTGTAGTAGTTAACTGCCTAGAAATACCTCCAAAATTAGCGGATGGATTTGGCAAATCATTGGTGCCTGAGGTAGCTGGATTAAAGTTATACTCTCCACGCTCGCTTGGGTAAAAAGAAAGGTCTAAAGAAAATAAGGCCTGTGTTTGTCCTTGAATTATATCTTGCCCTGGAAATATTTCGTCTCTAAAAACACGTCTTGTAAATGGTGAGGATAAATCTTGATCTGTAATCCCGTCTGGTCTTTGACTACTGTAAAAAATAGGGTCAATGGTGTACCAGTTTAAACGTGCACGTTTGTAATTATAATCCAAAACACTGTTTGGCTCTTCTCCCCCAAAACCATCTGGAGTTGAAGACAAACGCCAGGAAATAGGAGAACTGATATCAAACTCTGTTTGTGAAGACTCAAAATCATCTATATACACCGTAGTTCTTCCTCCAAAGTCTGAAACCTCTGGGGCACTTGGCAATAAATATGCAAATTCACCGCGTATAGAGAAGTTTGACTCCACATCTGTATCAATGTTAGGGAGTTTGTTTACCAGACGCGTAAAGAAGGGTACCTGTGTTGCGTAATTTAAATTAACTCCGAATATTTGATTGTTAATTGGTTCTACATCATAGGTAGATTTTTGAGTAAGCGGGCGTTCGTTTAACCTCAAATAGGTTCCTCCTATGATAAAGTTATCATTAAATTTATGCTCAATGTTTAAACCCGTAAATCGCTTTGTTTGTTGTCCAAAAAGCGTGTTGTTTTCTACTGTAATGTTTACAGGGGTATTTGAGGCTAGTAAAGATGGATCTAAAATCTGAACCGTTCCTGCTTGGTAATTAACCGTATAGTCTACACCCTCAGATAAGGTTCTACCTCCAGCAGTAACCACAACAGAACCCTGAGGTATGTTAAAGGCCCCAATGGGTATTCCGTTACCGCCACTGGATTTATACCTTCCTGTTAACTGAAATTTATTTTTATCACTATCCTCTTGTTCTGCCTGAGTTTTAGTGGATCTATATAAAGATCTAAAAACGTATTTGTCTTGATTGGCATTATAGGTGGCGGGCATGCTATATTCTGCAGCTCCAGCAGAGGAGTCATCTAGTTTGTCAAATAGGTATTCTCCAAAAGGCTCTACGCTGGTAAATATGATGCGCCCGTTTTGCTGATCTACGGTAAGTCCTGGAATAAAATCAAAAAATCCATCTCCCCCTTGTTGAGGATCATTATTGAAATTTAATCTATCTAGATTAAAAACCTTTAATAGGGTCTTATTATCAACATCTTCAGGCAAGGCAACTGCAGGATTAGTGATGGTGCCCTCTGCAGCTATGATGTAATTTAAAGGTGCTGGATCTCTGTATTGGATGTCTAATCTAAAATCTTCTTGTTCTAACTGAAACGCTCCTAGGCTGTATATGTTTTTCATCATCAAATCCCAGATAGGCTGGGTTACATTGGTGATGTTACTTTTTAATAATTTAACAATTAGGTTTTGAGGAATACCCTCTATATCATCCATTCCTGGGTTACCAGGCTCACCAGGTCTTACAAGCCCTCCAGTGGCATCTACACCATCTGTAGAAAACTCACCAACTTGGTATACTTTACCGTTTACAGTGTACTGAAATGAAACAGCAATAACCTCGTCGTTATTTAACCGTTGGTTTAAAGAAATATATCCCAGCTGAGAGTTAATAGTGAATTCATTGGCCCTTAATTTTCTTGCGTTCTCTAGGGTTAAAAAGTCTGAACCATCTTCTACTTGCACTCCGCCAAACCCTTGTTGTACAGTAGCTATATCTCGTATTTGTTCGTTTAAGATTCCTTGGGCACTAGAGTCATCAATACCAAATGGATTGAAATCATTATTTCCGTTATCAGGAAAAGAATTAGGTGGTTTGTTTAAAAACCCACCAGGTATATTATTTAAACCAATATTTGAAATATCTGACTCTCCAACATCTTGCAGGGCTACAATATTACGCACATCTTGAGTTTGGTTCCCTCTATTGGTGATCCAGGCCTCTACTCTAGTGATTTGCACATTGGAACGAATAAAAGGATATTGCTGCAATGCTCTATCATAGGTGTCTCTAAAATAATGAGCTAAGAAAAAGTGACGGTTTTCATCATAGTCTAGAGCGTATATATCAAAATCTGTAATGGTACCACCACCCTCTGTGGTTACGTTTCTAGTTTCAGATTGCTGCTCAGAGAATACACCTGTAATTTTAGTTTTCCCAAATTGTAATTCTGTTTTTACACCAAACAGACTTTGGGCACCCGGTATTAGAGTGCTGTTAAGAGGCATACTCACATTACCAACCTCTATGGATCTAATAATATCATCTTCGGTGGGAGTGAATTCTAGTTTTACTTGGTTTTGGAAATCAAAGGTTGATTGGGTATCATAATTTGCAGTTACCTGTAAACGCTCTCCTACCTTTCCAAGCAAGCTTAAACTGATGCGTTGGTCAAAATCAAAAGAGAAGTTACTCCTGTTTCTTGGAGAAAATGCTGGATTGTCCTGTTTGGTATACAATAGCCCAAGATCCATCTCTACAGTACCTTGAGGTATTACCTCAATGGTATTGCCTCCAAACACAGATTCAAAAAAGCTGGAATTGACATAAAATTTGGGTAGTAAGTTTTTCTGGTCATCCTGTGTGCCTTCTTTTCTTCCATCAGCGGCGTCAATTTTTTCTTTAAAATAATCGCGCATTTGCTCTTTTAGAATTAAATCACGATAGGCCTCAGGGCTTAGCACTAATGGAAGACCCACATTAAAATCACCCAACATCTCACTATAATAGTAGCTATCTGTAACAGGGTCATAGGTGTATAAATTTTCTATAGAAGAGGATGGAGGTAGTTCAATACGCCCCATAGCCGATCCTGTTGCGGTAGAATCCTGTGCATTTGCACTGGAGAGACCCCCAAAAATGATACTTAAACATACGAATTGTTTAAAAAAGCTATTTTTAAACTTGGTGAAATTTGTACCCAATACTTATAATTTTTTTAAAGCCTGTTTTATAATTTCCTCAATGGTTGCCTGCGGATATTGCTTAATCACGGCATCACAAACTTTCTCAGCTTGTTTACGTGTAAAACCTAAAGTATCCAAAGCAGATAACGCTTCATCTTTGTTGGTATTGCTTGAAACCAAAGAAACATCGTCTAGACCATACACCTTTAGTATTTTATCTTTCAAATCCAACAACACTCGTTGGGCTGTTTTTGCTCCAATTCCTTTTACAGATTGAATGGTTGCCACATCGCTTGACGCAATAGCCTCAGTGACCTGCTTTGGAGATAAAGAAGACAGCATGGTTCTGGCTGTACTTGCTCCAACTCCAGAGACCGAGATTAATAACCTAAAAATCTCTCGCTCTACTACACTAGAAAAACCATACAAAATATGCGCATCTTCACGAACTTGTAAATGCGTAAATAATTTGACGTTTTCTGAGGTAGGTAACTGTGCAAAAGTATGTAATGAAATGTTTACAAAATAACCTACCCCATGACAGTCTATGACTACATCGGTGGGTGATTTCTCAACAAGTTTTCCCTGTAATTGGGTTATCATGTGTTTTGCTTATGTTATTGCTGCCAAATATAGTATATTTTATTGGCTTATCTGAAGGGTTAAAACCTAAATTTATTGCTGAAACAGCACTACCTCTGGGCTGTTTCCTCTCGTTTTTCTTTTTGCTGTGCATCTACCACAGAAACTGCTGCCATGTTTACAATTTCTTCTACACTAGCACCTAGTTGCAAAATATGAACTGGCTTTCGCATTCCAAGCATAATTGGACCCACAGAATCAACACCATTAATCTCTTTTAATAATTTATAATTGCTATTGGCTGCATCTAAATTTGGAAATATAAGCGCATTTACTTTTTTTCCTGCAAGCTTAGAAAACGGAAATTTACTTTGTAACATTTCTGGATTTAGAGCAAAGTCTGTTTGCAATTCTCCATCTATGTGCATATCTGGATTGGTTCTGTGCAAATAGGCTACGGCGTCTCGCACCTTTGTAGCATGAGGATCTTTTGAAGAACCAAAATTAGCATAGCTTATCATTGCTATAACTGGCGTTAGGCCAAACATTTTCATGGTGTAATTTGTCATCTGGGCTATTTTGGCCAGTTCTTTTGCAGTAGGATCAATATTTATGGAGGTGTCACTAATAAAAATGGGCCCTCTTTTGGTAAGCATCATGTTTGTTGTTGCCACTTTATTTACGCCATCAAAACGCCCTACAACCTCTAAAACAGGACGCAGCACCGAAGGATAAGCTCTAGAATATCCAGAAATCATAGCATCTGCATCCCCTTGGTTAAGCATCATGGCTGCAAAATAATTGCGCTCTCGCATTAATTTTTCTGCATCAAAAAGAGTAACACCCTTTCTGTGTCTATTTTCAAATAATTTTTTTGCGTATCTTTTTAAATTCTCAGCTTGATCATCAGCCTTTGGGTCCATTATTTGTATATCTGCATCAAATTCAAGCTGCTCCATAAGCTCTTCAATAACGGCCTTTCTACCTAACAAAATAGGAATCCCTATGCCTTCTTCATAGACAATTTGAGCAGCTTTCAATACATTTAAATGATCTGCCTCTGCAAATACAATACGTTTTGGATCTTGCTTTGCTCGGCTAAGCAACATGCGAATGATTTTGTTATCTCCACCCATGCGCTGATTCAACTCATCCTTATACTTTTTCCAATTGGTAATTGGCGCAGTTGCAACACCACTCTCCATAGCTGCTTTTGCAACAGCCGGAGGAATATGGTCTATAAGTCTTGGATCAAAAGGTTTGGGAATAATATAATCTTTTCCAAAAATAAGTTTGGTCTCTCCATAGGCAATGTTAACTTGCTCTGGCACCGATTCTTTGGCCAGTGCAGCCAATGCTTTTACAGCAGCCATTTTCATGGCCTCGTTAATCTTGGTGGCTCGAACATCAAGCGCTCCTCTAAAAATAAAAGGAAACCCTAATACATTATTTACCTGGTTAGGATGATCACTTCTTCCTGTTGCCATAATAATGTCATCTCGCGTTTTACAGGCTAGCTTATATTCAATCTCAGGATTTGGATTTGCCATAGCAAAAACAATAGGGTCTGCAGCCATTGATTTAAGCATACTAGGGGTCACAATATCTGCAACAGAAAGTCCAACAAAAACATCTGCATCAACCATAGCCTCATCTAAGGTATCTATCTTTCTGTGGGTTGCAAATTCTGACTTCTCTGGTGATAACTCAGCTCGGTCATCTCTTATAACTCCTTTACTGTCTAACATCACAATATTTGCCCCTACTGCCCCAAAGGCCTTATAAAGTCTTGTACAAGATACCGCAGCGGCGCCTGCTCCGCTTATTACAATTTTTATTTGTTCTATTTTTTTATGTGTTAATTCAATTGCATTTAAAAGCGCAGCGGCAGAAATAATAGCAGTACCATGCTGATCATCATGCATAACAGGTATGTCTAATTCTTCCTTTAGCCTTCTTTCAATCTCAAAAGCCTGTGGAGCTTTAATATCTTCCAGGTTAATACCACCAAAAGTGGGTGCAATATTTTTTACTGTTTCAACAAAGGCATCAACATCTTCGGTGCCTATTTCGATATCAAAAACATCAATATCTGCAAATATTTTAAACAACAATCCTTTTCCTTCCATGACAGGCTTAGAAGCCTCAGGCCCTATATTACCAAGACCTAAAACTGCTGTGCCGTTGGTAATAACCGCCACCAAGTTTCCCTTAGCGGTATACTTATATACATTCTCAACATCTTTGGCTATCTCAAGGCAAGGCTCTGCTACACCAGGAGAATATGCTAGAGATAGATCTCTTTGTGTTGCATATTTTGTGGTAGGCACAACTTGTATCTTACCAGGGCTTGGCTTAGAGTGATATAAAAGAGCTTCTTTACGTTTACTTTGTTTACTCATAACAACAAATTGTTTTTTTATGGTATACTACAAATGTAACAGAGTGAAATTAAAACAGTGTCTAAATTAAAAATTAATTATAGGCTATAAACACTAGATAATAGTTTGGTTGTTAATTATAGTATTAGGGTTTTAAGAATTCTATGTTTCTGCGCAATCCCTCAAACTTAGTGCGCTTTAAAGGACTCTTTTTGAAAATTTCTGAAAATACTTCTTTGGTAACTTCTTCCCAATCTTTCTTAGAGTTGGACAACACCTGCGGATTGGGATCAAACAAAGGTTCTTTGTGGGCTTTGCTAAACCTATTCCAAGGACATACATCTTGACAAACATCACATCCAAACATCCAATCATCAAACTGCCCACTCACACTAGAGGGGATTTCATTTTTAAGCTCAATGGTAAAATAACTAATACATTTACTACCATCTACCTTATAAGGCTCTACTATGGCCTGTGTTGGGCAAGCATCTATACAGGCCGTGCAACTACCACAATGATCTGTTACGGGGGTGTCATAGTCTAGGTCAAGATCTACAATTAGTTCTGCAATAAAATAAAAAGACCCTGCTTGTTTGGAGAGTAAATTACTATGCTTACCAATCCAACCTAGACCACTTTTTGCTGCCCAAGCTTTATCTAAAACCGGGGCACTATCAACAAAAGCGCGTCCATGAACATCTCCCACCGTCTCCTGTATACAGTGCAACAACTCTTTTAACTTCTCTTTAATTACAAAGTGATAATCTGTACCGTATGCGTATTTAGATATCTTATAACTACCCTGTGTTTGAAGCTCTTTAGGGTAATAGTTTAACAATAAAGAAATGACACTTTTAGAACCCTCTACAAGCATGGTTGGGTCAAGGCGCTTGTCAAAGTGGTTTTCCATGTACTGCATCTGGCCATGCCTATTTTGGTTGAGCCAAGCCTCAAGTCTTGGAGCTTCTTGTTCTAAAAACCCTGCTTTACTTATACCGCAAGACATAAAACCTAGGCGTTTAGCCTGGTCTTTAATAAAAGCAGTATGTTGGTGTTTTGTATTTATAGCTGTGGTGTTTTACATCTTAGCCCATTCAAATAAAGAAAACAAAAGATAGCCCTAGCAATTCTTATTTTAAGGAAACACTACTAAAACAAACCTCCTTGTGAAGGCCCTTTTACTTTTCCTAAATGTTTATAGGCTGCCTCTGTAACCTCACGTCCTCTTGGAGTACGCATAATAAAGCCTTGCTGAATCAAAAAAGGCTCATACACCTCTTCTATGGTTTCTGGACTTTCTGAAACTGCGGTTGCTATGGTGGTAATACCAACAGGGCCTCCTTTAAATTTATCGATAATGGTATTTAAAATTTTATTATCCATTTCATCCAGACCATGGGCATCTACACTGAGAGCTTCTAATGAAAATTTAGCGATCGATATGTCTATAGAGCCATTGCCTTTAATTTGAGCAAAATCTCGTACTCTGCGCAAAAGTGCATTCGCAATACGAGGGGTTCCTCTACTTCTACCTGCAATTTCGATAGCCGCTTCCATAGAAATTGGCACATCCAAAATACTAGCACTACGCTGCACGATAGTTGTTAAAAGCTCGGTGGTATAATATTGTAATCTAGATGTAATTCCAAAACGAGCTCTCATAGGAGCCGTTAAAAGCCCAGATCTAGTGGTGGCTCCCACCAAGGTAAATGGAGCTAAGTGTATTTGAACAGAACGCGCATTAGGGCCAGATTCTATCATGATATCAATCTTGTAGTCTTCCATGGCAGAGTATAGATACTCTTCAACAATAGGGCTTAATCTATGTATCTCATCAATAAACAAGACATCACGCTCCTCAAGATTTGTTAGAAGTCCCGCTAAATCTCCAGGCTTGTCTAAAACGGGGCCAGAAGTAACTTTAATACCTACCTCTAGCTCATTGGATAGAATGTGTGCCAAGGTAGTTTTACCCAGTCCTGGTGGTCCATGAAAAAGTGTGTGATCTAAAGCTTCATCTCTTTGATTGGCTGCCTGAACAAAAACTTGCAGGTTTTCTAAGGCTTTGTCTTGGCCTGTAAAGTCATCAAAACTAAGGGGTCTTAACTTCTTTTCAATTTCAACATCTTTAGGTGTTAAATGCTCTTCAGATGGATCCAGATGTTCGTTCATGTAACAAATATACAAAGGGATTCATTACAAAACAGACCTATAAAACTAAGATATAAACAAATATGTTTCATATAAATAACTACAACAAACCAAAGGTTAGTGCGTAATTAGTGTTATAATTTATATTTTTACAAATCATCCCAACTCTATAGTAATGCCTACACAGCCAAAACTTACTCGATTTAATCAAAATGTGTTGTCAAAATATCAAATATACAACAGTATATTTATGACCCTGCCTTTTGATACCATTACCAAAACCGGTGCACTTCTCCCCCTTTTTCATGAAACCTGTCAAAAAGGTTTTGAAAAAGAGCAAGACCCAACCACTATTGTAGAGACATTTTTTAAAAAATACCAAGCAAGACGCTCCAAGGAGAGTCAAGTTAATTTGTTATTTAGATTTATACAATACATAGAGCGGCAAGTAGTTTTGTTTGATGCCATTGAAGATGCTGGGTTTCCTATTGTAAATAATATGGATGGAATTGGCACATTGCGTGCTTTAAAGGAGAGCGCAACCGCTGAAAATAGACTAGAAACCCTAAAAAAATATCTTGAAGAATTTAAAGTGCGTATTGTACTTACAGCCCACCCAACTCAGTTTTACCCGGGTGCTGTTTTAGGAATTATTACAGATTTAACACAGGCCATCCGCCAAAATGATTTACTACGCATTAATGATCTTTTAGCTCAATTAGGGAAAACACCTTTTTTTAAGCATAAAAAACCCACACCTTACGATGAAGCCGTAAGTTTAATTTGGTATTTAGAAAATGTGTTTTATACATCCTTCGGGACCGTTTATGATTACATTCAACAAAACATCTTTGACGGAAAACACATAGAAAATGACATTATTAATATAGGTTTTTGGCCAGGGGGAGATAGAGACGGAAACCCATTTGTTACTCCAGAAATTACCTTAAAAGTTGCCGCTAGATTGCGTGAAACAATCATTAAAAACTACCACAGAGATATTAGAGGATTAAGAAGAAAGCTAACCTTTAGTGGTGTAGAGCAGCGTATCATTAAACTAGAAACAGAACTTTATAACAGTATCACACATCAAAAATCTTCTCTTACCCTAGATTCTTTTACCCAAGAATTAAAAGAAATAAAACAACTTATAATAGACAAGCATCAATCACTTTACATCACTCAAATAAACAGTCTTTTAAATAAAGTGCATCTTTTTGGGTTTCATTTTGCAAATCTTGACATTAGGCAAGATAGCCGTAAACATGCTCAATTTTTCAATACCTTGGTTAGCTCTTTAATAGAAAGTGGTAGCACCATATTTCCAGAGAACTATTTTGATTTGGCAGAAAATGAGCAAATTAAAATACTCTCTAAGGTACAAGGCAAGGTAGATTTATCTTTAATTAAAGATGAGCAAACACTAAAGGCCCTACATACGATGAAGGCTATAAAAACTATTCAATCAACAAATGGACAGGCCGCTGCAAACAGGTATATCATAAGCAATAACCAAAGCACCTTGCACGTCATGCAACTCTTTGCGATGTTAAAAATAGTGGCATTTGATGACGCGCTCACTATAGATATTGGACCCCTATTTGAAACCATAACAGATTTAGAAAATGCGCCAAAGATCATGGAAGAGTTGTACACAAATCCTTACTATGCGGCACATTTAAAAACCAGAGCAAACAAGCAAACCATTATGTTAGGCTTTAGTGATGGCACAAAAGATGGAGGGTATTTAATGGCAAATTGGGCCATTTATAAAGCAAAAGAAAACCTAACTAAAATATCAAGACAATACGGCATTACAGTAATTTTCTTTGATGGCCGTGGAGGACCACCAGCTAGAGGTGGTGGAAAAACACATAACTTTTATGCCTCTTTAGGACCCACCATAGAAGATAAGGAAGTACAATTAACCATTCAAGGACAAACCATTTCCTCTAATTTTGGAACCCTAGAATCATCACAATACAACTTAGAACAGCTAATCACCTCTGGGATAAGTAATAGCTTGCTTGACAAAGAATTAAACATGACCCAAAGCAATACCCAGGTCATGACAGATTTGGCCCAGCGAAGCTATAAAGCATATGCTAGTTTTAAATCACATCCTAAATTTATATCCTATTTAGAGCATATGAGTACCTTAAAATATTATGCTAAAACAAATATAGGCAGCCGTCCCTCAAAACGCGGGAAAGCAGAGGGCTTAGTTTTTGAGGATTTAAGAGCTATTCCGTTTGTAGGGTCATGGAGCCAATTAAAGCAAAACGTACCTGGGTTTTTTGGCGTTGGTAGCGCTTTAAAACATTATGAAGATAGTAATGAGTTTGAAAAAGTACAGCACCTTTTTAATACCTCAGAGTTCTTTAAAACACTTATTGAAAATAGCATGATGTCTTTGACAAAGTCGTTTTTAGGACTCACCAAGTATATGAGCGAGGACAAAGAGTATGGAGCATTCTGGAATGTGATCTATACAGAATACAAGACCTCAAAACGCCTTCTTTTAAAACTCACCGGATACGCGCAGCTTATGGAAGAAGAACCTGCAGGAAAAGCCTCTATTGCAGTTAGGGAGTCTATTGTTTTGCCGCTGTTAACCATACAGCAATTTGCACTAAAGAAAATTCAGCAGCTAGAAAAAGAACCTGTTAAAGATCTAGCTCAAATAGCCATATATGAAAAATTAGTGATGCGCTCTTTATTCGGAAATATTAATGCTAGTAGAAATTCTGCATAAAGCCCATAAAGGTTTTTAACATCTTTATAGTCCAAAAAAAAGCCCTTTCTAATGAGAAAGGGCTTTTTTTTATAGTCTTATAATTAATGATGCAACTCTTCTTCGTTTTCCATCATAGGAACGTTTTGTGGTATGAAGTCTTGACCTGCAATCATATAATCTGTATCATCGCTATTTGGCTTAGAATAATCATAAGGCCAACGATGTACCTCTGGAAGTGGACCATCCCAGTTTCCATGAATATGCTTCACCTCAGCGGTCCATTCTAGGGTTGTAGAACTCCAAGGATTTTTAGGTCCTTTCTTTCCGTAGTACATAGAATGAATAAAGTTGTATAAGAACACTATTTGTGCTCCTGCTGTGATAATCGCAAATATGGTAATAACAACATTAACATCTGCTAGATCATCAAAATATGGAAAAGCAGTATTGGTATAGTAACGTCTAGGTAATCCCGCCATTCCTATAAAGTGCATTGGGAAAAACACTCCATATGCGCCAATAACAGTAATCCAGAAATGAACAAAACCTAAGTTTTTATTGAGCATGCGCCCTTCAAACATTTTTGGGAACCAGTGGTACACACCAGCAAACAAACCATAAAGTGCAGATATACCCATTACAAGGTGGAAGTGAGCTACAACAAAATACGTGTCATGAACATTAATATCTAGTGCACTATCTCCTAAGATAATACCTGTTAATCCTCCAGTGATAAATGTAGATACAAAACCAATAGAAAATAACATGGCAGGATTCATCTGCAGGTTTCCTTTCCAGAGAGTTGTAATCCAGTTAAAAGATTTTACCGCAGATGGAATGGCAATAAGTAGGGTTGTGAAAGTAAATACAGATCCTAAAAATGGATTCATACCAGAGATAAACATATGGTGACCCCATACGATGGTTGACAGAAATGCAATGGCTAGAATTGAGGCAACCATGGCTCTATAACCAAACACTGGCTTACGAGAATTTGTAGCTAATATTTCTGAAACCATACCCATGGCAGGAAGTATAACAATATATACCTCAGGGTGTCCTAGAAACCAAAATAGGTGTTCAAACAATACGGGAGAACCTCCTTGGTTGTGTAGCACCTCTCCAGCAATAAAAATGTCTGACAAGAAGAACGAAGTACCAAAGCTTCTATCCATAATAAGCATAAGGGCTGCAGATAAAAGTACCGGGAAAGATACAATACCAATAATCGCTGTTACAAAAAACGCCCATATAGTAAGAGGAAGACGCGTCATACGCATTCCTTTTGTTCTTAAGTTGATAACCGTTACCACATAATTTAATGATCCAAGCAAAGAAGATGCAATAAATATTGCCATAGAGACTAACCACAAGGTCATACCAGCACCAGATCCCGGAATTGCCTGAGGCAATGCACTAAGAGGTGGGTATATAGTCCAACCTGCAGAAGCAGGTCCTGCTTCAACAAATAATGACATAACCATGATTAAACTTGATAAGAAAAATAACCAATAAGAAACCATGTTCAAAAATCCTGATGCCATATCTCTTGCACCAATTTGAAGCGGAATAAGTAGATTACTAAAAGTCCCACTAAGACCAGCTGTTAGTACAAAGAAGACCATGATAGTTCCGTGAATGGTAACCAGTGCAAGATATACACTAGGGTCCATAACGCCACCTTCTGCCCATTTACCTAGTAACATTTCAAATATTACAAATGGCTCTTCTGGCCAAGCAAGCTGCATTCTCATCAAGATAGACATCGCAATACCAATAATCCCCATAAACAAACCTGTTATAAGGTATTGCTTAGAAATCATTTTATGGTCTGTACTAAAAATATATTTAGTTACAAATGTCTCTTTATGATGATGCCCGTGATCATCTACTGCGTGTTCTTCTGCGTGTGCTGACATATCTTAGCTCGTTTTTTTTATTTATTTAGGGATGTAGCAATAGTTGCTTGTTGTGCAATCCAAGCGTCATACTCTTGTTGAGTTTCAACAATAATTTTCATCTGCATATTGTAGTGATTGGTACCACAAATCTTATTACAAAGCAATAGGTAATCAAACTCGTAGGGCTCTAATGCCTCTTCACCTTTAGCCATTAATTCTATAGAATTCTTTCTTCTAATGGTGTTAATTCTGCTCACTTTACCCATAACCTCTTCATCCAATCGCATTTGCTCTGTGGTAACAGAGGGAGTAAAAGCAAACTGAGTGATCATTCCAGGAACGCAATTCATTTGTGCTCTAAAGTGCGGCATATACGCAGAGTGTAGTACATCCTGAGAACGCATTTTAAATAATATTTTTCTACCCAGTGGTAAGTGAAGTTCATTGACAACTACATCATCCTGTGCATTTGGGTCTGAGGTATCTACACCCAATTGGTTTGCTCCTTCAATTAAACGCACATTGGCCTCACCAAGAGTATTATCTTCTCCACTATAACGGGCTCTCCAGTCAAACTGATATGCATACAACTCTACAATCATTGGATCTTCATCTTCACTAACATTCATGATGTCTGTCCAGGTAAATAAACCGTAGATAATAAGTCCTGCTAAAACAATGACAGGAATCACCGTCCAGATAAATTCTAACTTATCATTATCTGCAAAATACAAAGCGCGGTTGTTTTTATTTCCTCTGTACTTGAAGGCAAAATAGCTTAACAACCAAAGTGTAATAAACCCTACAAAGAAAATAAGTACCATAGAGATTAACCATAAATCGTCAATTCCTTGTCCATGCTCTGAGGCGGCTTTAGGTAATAAAACCTCGCCCCATTTCCAGAATGAAACAATTAATATAGCATAGGTAACAAACACAAACATGAGCATCAACCATCCGTTGATATTGTTGTCTTTGTCTGAAGCAATCTCAGAAGATTCACCTAACTGTTCAGGGGTTTTGGACATTCCAAAAATCTTTGCCATCTGCAATACAGTGATTCCGAAGAGAATAATTACTAATACAATTAAAAATGCGGTCATCGTTATTTGTCTTCTAAATAATTAATAATGATAATTTTTACTTTCTTTCATGAAAGGGTTGTTTTTCAACAACAATGGAGCTTTTGTTAATGCTGTAAACACAACAAGAATAAAAAGTCCAAGGAAGAATAATACAGACCCTATTTCTGGTATTCCTATAAACCAGCTTTTTCCAACTGTTCCAGGCATTACCATCACAAAAATATCTATGTAATGTCCTACAAGTATTACAATACCTGTTAGTACTACAAACCAATTTACACGCTTGTAATCGCTATTCATTAACAGCAATAGTGGGAATAAAAAGTTCATGGCCAACATACCAAAGAATGGCAAATTAAAGTCTTCTATACGCGTCATGAAATAGGTAACCTCTTCAGGTATGTTTGCGTACCAAATCAACATAAATTGAGAGAACCATAAGTAGGTCCAAAAAATACTAAAACCAAACATAAACTTAGCCAAATCATGGATATGACTGTCATTTACTATTTCAAGGTATCCTTGAGATTTTAAAAATATTGTAATCAAAGCAATTGTTGTAATGGCACAAACCATCATACCAGCAAGAACATACCAGCCAAATAAGGTTGAGAACCAGTGCGGGTCAAAACTCATAATCCAATCCCAAGACATCATAGACTCGGTGTATAAAAAGAATACTAAAAATCCAGCTGAAATTCTAAAGGTCTTTTTAAAGTTAGTGTAGTCATTGGCCTGAGCCAAATCACCAGCACGAGAAAACTTAACTGCAAAATGACGGTAGGTAATCCAACCTCCTAAAAATATAGCTGCTCTTACAAGCATCCATGTTCCGTTAAGCCAGCCAGCTTTACCTTGAAGTAATTTATCATGAGCTAAAACTTCTGGGTCTGCCCATACAAATAGATGATTGATATGGAATCCTGACAATCCTAACAAAACAAACATAATGATTCCTCCTGGCACTAAATATGCCGTGATTGCTTCCATTACTCTAAAAAGTACTGGAGACCAACCGGCCTGAGCAGCAAAATTTACTGCATAAAAAGCCAAGGCTCCTAGTGCAATCATAAAGAAAAAGAAACAAGCAACATACAAGGCAGACCAAGGTCTGTTTTGCAGTTGATGTAAGGTGTGTTCTAGATGTTTTTCCTGGTCTGCAGCGTCATGAGAGGCTCCATGAGCAGCATCACCATGGCTGTCTTTGATTGTGTCGTGACTCTCGCCTGAGGCCTCGCCGTGATCATCACCATGTGCTGCCATCATTTCTTTTACCTCTGCAGTAGATCCTGGAGCAGACAAAAATCCTGCACCAATACCAACAGCACCAAGCACCATCAATATGATAGCGAATAATTTAAGTTTATTAGGTAGCGTATAATTCATATCTAAGCTATTCTATTGTTCTTTTTGTTAGTGTGTTTGTTCGTTGTGGTTTTGTTCAGCCTTAGACTCATCTTCAACCTTAGGTACTAAAAGCGCAGTTCCTTCTAATGTTGCTTTTAAGTTCATCACATGCTGGGTAATTTGCCAACGTTCTAACTCATTGGTTTGAGACGCATAAGATCCCATAGAGTTTAAGCCATACATCTGTACATGATACACACCACCTGGGGTAATTAATCTTCCAGGTGCAGCATAACTAGGAATTCCTAATATCTTTTCACGCTGCATTAAAATCCCATTTCCATCTCCTTTATCACCATGACAAACAGCACAAAATATGGTATATAATTCTTTACCTGCGTCCAGGTTTTTTTGAGTAACCTCTAAAGGGTTTTTTAAATCTTTCTTGGCAGCATCTGAGCCTTTTGTTGTGTCAGGGTACTCATAAGGTGCATAGCCTCTTGGTACGGTTCCTAAAACAGGTAACATTGCTTCTTGCTTTCCAGGAAAAACCTCGTATTCACCATAGGTTTCATATCCTACCGGCTCGTACATATTTGGCATATATTGGTAGCTAGGTTTGGTGTCACCACCGCAAGAAACCAATCCTATCAATGCTACAAGAGCAATACTTATATGGAGTATCTTTTTCATATTAATGATCATCATCAGATTCTACTATACTAATTTCAACAGCTCCTGTGTCTTGCAAGAACTTAGACATTTTATCTATATCATGATGTGAAGCGTCAACAGCCATTAAAAAATGGTCGTCTGTTGTTCTTACATCAGGATTTTCTGCTTTTTTGAATGGCCAAAGTTTACTTCTCATATAAAAAGTAATTACCATTAAGTGAGCTGCAAAAAACACAGTCAATTCAAACATAATTGGAACAAAAGCAGGCATGTTTTCTATGTAACTAAAACTTGGCTTACCTCCAATATCTTGAGGCCAATCTTCAATCATAATGAAATTCATCATTGCGATTGCTACGCAAAACCCTACAATACCATACATAAAAGCTGTAATGGCAATACGTGTAGGTTCAAGACCCATTACTTTGTCTAGCCCATGCTCCGGAAAAGGTGTGTAGACTTCGTCGATATGATAATGAGCAGCACGAGTTTGTTTAACCGCGTGCATTAAAATATCATCATCGTTATAAATTGCATGTATCACTTTGGAAGCCATACTAGTTGTTTTTAAGTTTAGAAGCTTGTCCTGCCCAGTCATCGCGTTTAGCTTTTCCTGGTAACTCGCCTAATATTTCATCGAATAAATCGTACTCTGGATTGGTCATTTTACCTATCTGCTGAAAAGTAAATAATCCCATCGCATTTAATTTCTTTTCTAATACTGGACCCACACCCGTGATTTTCTTAAGATCATCAGGAGTCTGAGTACCGGCATCAAAAGTACCTAGTGTAGCTAGCAAGGTGTTTAACTTAACTTTATCATAGCCACTTTTAGATGATTTTACTGAGGTTGCAGCAGGGGTTACAACATCATAGTGTTTTACATCATCTCCATGTTTTTCTCTTAAAGATTTGAATTTTGACCCAGAACTCTTTAAGATAGACTTCACCTCTGCCTGTGCAATTACAGGGAAGGTTCTAGCATATAGTAAAAACAATACAAAGAAAAATCCTATGGTTCCTATAAAGATTCCTATGTCTACAAAAGTTGGTGAGAACATCGTCCAAGAAGATGGTAAGTAATCACGATGTAATGAGGTAACAATAATTACAAAACGTTCAAACCACATTCCTATGTTTACCACAATAGAGATAAAGAAAGAGAACATTATACTTGTACGTAATTTTTTAAACCACATAAACTGCGGAGAGAACACATTACAAGTCATCATAGCCCAATAGGCCCACCAGTAAGGTCCTGTTGCTCTGTTTAAAAAGGCATACTGTTCGTACTCTACTCCAGAGTACCATGCAATAAACAGCTCTGTGATGTAAGCAACACCTACAATAGAACCTGTAAGCATGATAACAATATTCATAAGCTCAATGTGCTGTATGGTAATATAATCTTCTAGTTTAGACACTTTTCTCATGATGATTAAAAGTGTGTTTACCATCGCAAAACCAGAGAAAATTGCTCCAGCTACAAAATAAGGAGGGAAAATAGTAGTATGCCATCCCGGGATCACTGAAGTAGCAAAATCAAAAGATACAATGGTGTGTACAGAAAGTACAAGGGGTGTAGCCAAACCTGCCAATACCAAAGAAACCTCTTCAAAGCGTTGCCAGTCTTTTGCACGTCCACTCCAACCAAAAGACAAAATACCGTAAATCTTTTTTGTAAAAGGTGTTACTGCTCTATCACGAATCATGGCAAAATCTGGTAATAGTCCTGTCCACCAGAAAACAAGTGATACAGAAAGATAGGTAGAAATTGCAAATACATCCCACAATAAAGGAGAGTTAAAGTTTACCCACAAAGAGCCGAATTGATTTGGAATTGGCAATACCCAGTATGCAAGCCAAGGACGTCCCATGTGTATAATTGGGAACAAACCTGCTTGTATTACAGAGAATATAGTCATCGCCTCTGCAGAGCGGTTAATTGCCATTCTCCATTTCTGACGGAAAAGAAGTAGTACTGCAGAAATCAAGGTTCCTGCATGACCAATTCCTACCCACCATACAAAGTTGGTAATATCCCAAGCCCAACCTACGGTCTTGTTTAATCCCCAAACTCCAATACCGGTAGATACGGTGTAGATAATACAACCTAATCCCCATCCAAATGCAACAAGAGCAATAGTGAATACAATCCACCATGATTTGTTGGCTTTACCTTCAACAGGAGCGGCTACATCGATGGTAACATCGTGGTAGTTCTTATCTCCTATAACTAAGGGTCTTCTAATAGGTGCTTCGTAATGCGACGCCATATTTTATATACTATTTCTTAGTTAGTTACGCTTTTTTTGAATTTCTCACCTTGGTCTGATAGAATACGTTAGGTTGTGTTCCAACGGCTTCTAATAGGTGATACATTCGTTTATCTTTTTTCTCTTTATATACTTCACTATCATGATCATTGATATCTCCAAAGACCATTGCTCCTTTATCACATGCTGAAGAACAAGCTGTCTGAAATTCTGCATCTTTTACCGCACGTCCATCACGTTTTGCCGTAAGAATTGATAATTGTGTTTTTTGAATACACATAGAACATTTTTCCATAACCCCTCTAGAACGAACATTCACATCTGGGTTAAGGACCATTCTACCTAAATCATTATTCATGTGGTAGTCAAACTCATCATTCTCATTGTACAAGAACCAGTTAAAACGACGTAC